>JAWLFL010000002.1:0-58192 GCA_041685605.1 Cyclobacterium sp.
GGCATTAAATACTGCATCTGCAAATCCGGTTACAAAATCATCTCTAAAAAACCAACCCAAATCGCCTCCTCGCTGAGCGGTAGCGTCCTGCCCGTATTGGGATGCCGCTACTTCAAAATTGCCTGTTTCGTTCACCTCTTCCAATACTTCCTGCGCCCTAGCTCTTACCTGCTCTTTGGCCGCGCCTTCCATTCCTTCTGTACTTAGCAAGATATGGCTGGCCCTCATACGCGGATCACCTTCAAATTGCTCGCTGATTTTATAGGCAACGTAACTGGAATTATTACTTAAAAACGGACCATACACCACTCCTTCTTCAGGCGCTTCTACATTATTGGTGAAATTGGATGGAAGGGGATCGCCCGGATTTAGGGTCTGGAATGGGTTTTGAGCCTCGGAATTTCTCATGACAAAAGCGGAATCATTGGAGGCTTCCCGTAGTTCTGCCACCAAACCGTTGATTTGGTCCAACGTGGCCGCTGAATCTTCTGGGCTGGGATCTAGTGGAAACCGTACGTACTGTATCGCCCTGCTTTCTTCCACCTGAAATTTTTCCTGATTGCTGTTGATATACGACCTTATTTCCGAATCCGTCACCTGAACCAATGAGTCCGAAACCACATAGTAGGGTATCTGAATATGCCTCACATCAGCAATGGTATTCGCCATTTTGTGCTGTAGTTTAGCTTCCGCTGTGGTAGCGTATTCGGAAGTTGCCAGCATGTTGTCGTATTTGATGCGTAAGCGGGAATCTGCAAACAATTGCTCCTGCTGCGCCCAGAACATTTGCTGCTGTGGGTCCGCATCCTGAAGGGATTGAAGGAAGGTAATTAACTGATCCCTGTCAAACTCACCGGTTTCAGGGTTGGTAAGCTGCCTTCTGAGTTCGCCGATAATGTTTTTCCCCTGGACCATATCCACGAGTTCTTCATCGGATATTACCATTCCCAATTCTTCGTATTGCTCGGAAAAGATCTTTTCGACAATCAATGCCTGCCAGGCTTGTTCCCGTATACTAGATAGCTCGTTTTCACTGGGATTTCTGCCGGTTTCTTGTTGAAACCTCATCTTGGTTTGTTCAATTTTCTGAACATATTCATCATATGAGATGTCTTCACCGGCGATTTCTCCCACGGTGGTCCGACTGGAACCCAAAATCATTGAATTGGGGCCCAGAACATCTCCTCCCACCAAAAAGAAAATCAGTCCTACCGCAATCACTCCGATTGCAAGACCGGTTCTTTGTCTAATTTGTTTTATTAATGCCATTCTCCTGTTTTTTGCAGTGTCGCAAAATAATTACATCTAAAGGTAAATTCAAAATATTACCCCATCTATAAATCAAGTATTTCTGCTACACGGGTTTTATTCTATTTTTATTTTGATTGTATCTATCCGGTGATCCTGTTTGGACACCACTGTAAAAGTAAAAGGCCCAAAACTTACCGACTCTCCTTTTTGAGGAATGCTTTCCGTAAGGGATAATATAAACCCTGCCAGGGTTTCGAATTCTCCTTCCGGCAGGTTCCATTCGTATTTTTCATTGATGTAATCAATTTCATGTCGGGCACTTAGAAGGTATTCGTTTTCGGAAACCTGTTGTTCGATCAAATCGTCGCTATCGTACTCGTCTTCAATCTCTCCAAAGATCTCCTCTATGATGTCTTCCATGCTCACAATTCCACTGGTGCCTCCAAATTCATCCACCACCAGGGCGAGGCTTTTTCGGTCCTTAATAAATTGAACCAGTAGTTCATTAGCCAGGGCAGATTCTGGGACAATAATTATCGGGGTTAATATATCTTCGATCGCTTTTGGCTTTTTAAACAGCTCCAGATGATGGCAGTACCCGATTACATCATCAATGGTCTCTTTATAAATGATGATTTTAGAATGTCCACTTTCCACAAAAACCTGTTTCAATTCTCCAATGGGGTCTGTCACTTCTACCGCCACGATGTCTGTTCGGGGAACCATGCACTCCCTTACCTTTACTTTTTTGAAATCTACCGCATTGTCGAAAATTTTGGCATCAATGTCCACATCCTCGCCCTTGGGATCCAGGTAATTTTGTATAAAACTGTTCAAGTCGGTGATGGTAAATGCAGGCTTATCCTCATTGTATTCCAATTTTAGCACCTTGGTAATGACTATCTTCGACAAGCCTACCACTACCCATACCACCGGATAAAGCAGGTAATAAATAATCACAAACGGAAAGGAAAAAACCGTCAACATGCTGTTGGGGTTCAAAATAAAAATACTTTTGGGAATAAATTCCGCAGTGATCAACACCACTATGGTAGACACCACCGTCTGTACGATCATTACCCCAGCCTGGGTATTTAAAGCCTCTGGCAACAGGTACCCTAGCGGAGGCCCCAATAGATAGGCCATGAAAATACCATAAAGAACCAGACTGATGGTATTGCCCATCAGGGTAGTCCCTATAAATTGTCCTGGATTCTGAATAAAAGTGGCCAAAATCTTTCCGGAAATTTTGCCTTGTTTGCTTTGCAGCTCGATGTGCAGGCGGTTGGCAGAAACAAATGCAATCTCCATCCCCGAAAACAGGGCGGAAAAAACCAGGCTTACCAGTACTAAAAGTAAATACTGATCATCCATTGGACTTTTTGTTTTTTCGTTTCCCTTCTTTTTTTTCTTGCTCCTTACTTTCCTCCTCCGATTGATTTCTTCGATACATGTGCCAGAACAAGAGCAACACGGCAAACATAAAAAAGGGATAGGATGCCATTATTCCCGCCTTCATGGTAAGGTGCGCACCTATCACCACCATGGCTGCGGCTAATGACAACAAAATGGTACTCGTTAATTTCATTTTTCAGTTTTACAGCGCATTATCAATTCTCCCTGTTACTTTGGTGAAGGTATACTCATTAAAACCTTCATCGGCTTCCATGCCGGTACCTTTTATGATTCGATCAGGTTCTTCCACCGTCACGAACTTCTCCGTGTAAATTTTTTCCTTTCCCGGATCCCAGAATAATTCTTCTGATGACAACTTCTGGTCCTTTTGAAGATTCTCTACCTGTACATCTCCCTCTCCCCGGTAAAGGTTGTTTTTTCGATCATAGTATCCCCTGTCTGCCCGAATAGTAGTACTCAGCGTGCCATCCTTTTCGAAAAAATGAATGAGAATTCCCTCCGGAAACTCCGTATCCTGATTCAGATACTCCAGCTGTTTCGCAGCCATTAGCTTGGTCCTAACCAAAGCGGAGTCACTATGCAGCAATTCAATATTATGGCTGATCCGGTAAGGCCCTTCGTAATTTTCCAGTTGGCTTTTATCCAGATCCTCCCGGCAGGAAAACAATGAGCCCGCAAGCATGGCCATGCCCATAAAGATGCAAAGAAACCGGATGGAATCTTTTATGCTACAGAATTGCTCATTACTGCCCGCTGACATTTTAGACATGAACTTCCTTCTCACCATTTAACCAAATGCAAAGGTACGCACAATTTTAAGAGGAATACACATCTTTGTACTGCATTCCTGTATCCTTCGACGCTGCCATTCAGCAAAGGTTACATTCAAGCAAACTATTTATTTTTCCAACCGCAACTAAACCTAAAAAAGGCGGTAGTTACACCGCCTTTTAATTTCGCTTTAATATTGGAATTATCTGATTTTCGGAGTTGGAAGTGCTTCGTTTATCAGTCCCTGGTCGCCAACGCTACGGACTGGCCTACCCAACAGCCGGTATTAACGGTGTCGCCTACCTGAAAACCTTCAGTAAAAAGCTCCTCTTTGGAAGGGAATCGTGACTTAGCTTGAGCCATTCCCTGACTATCTCCAGCTTTTGCATACTCATTATATGCGGCGATAAAGATAGAATAATCTTTTACGCGGCTCTCACCCTTTCTACAATCATTGGAAGAAGACATGATCATTCCGCCTATGAAGGAATGTGCGGCAGACTCCCTCTCAGGATTCAATTCAGCCGCTTTCAACGCAGAGGATCTGGCTTGGCTCTTTCTCCCCAAATTCGCATGTACCTTTGCCATATCCCAATGGATTTCGGCTTTCTGTTCGTCTGTCTCCGCCAGGGTCAAAGCCTTCTCAAACAATTCTCCCGCTTTGGCATATTCAGAGTTTTGCATGTATCGCATGCCCCTTACCTGAGAGGTACTGAAGGTAGGACTATCGTTATCAATCGTCTCAAGTGCCAGCAGGAATACATCGCTGTTGGTACACTTTTCCTTCACTGCATACTGAAAGATTTGTTTCGCCAACTTAAGATTGGTGGGGTCCTCAGCCAGTTTTGGCCCCATGTTATTTTCGATGAACTCGCAGTTGATGATTTCCATCGCAGCAAGCAATTGATCCAAGGTTGCTTTGGATGTTGCCACGTTAGTTCCGGCAGCCTCATCTTCATCTAGCTTGGTCATGATAAACTCATATTTGTTTATCACTTCTTCCGGCGTATAAGCTTTATTGTAGGCAAAATTTCGATAAATGGCATCGAAATAAGCGGCATTCAGTTGTGATGGTTCCAGTTTTCCATGTATTTCAATGGTCCGCTCAAACAGTTTGGTCGCTATATCGATTTTATCCTTATTTCCTTTATAGAACTTGTAAGCATAATAAGCCTTGTTGGCAATCCATTGCGGTTCATTATCATAAAGCTCTTTTCTCAGGTCATAAACGGTCAAAACCGAGTCCTGAAAACTGCTGATTTCCGCTTCATCCGTTGCTTGCTCTGCTGCACCTTCATACACCTTGACACCATTAATATACAGTGCCTCATTCAGATCGGGAGCATTCGTTAGCAACCAGTGGAGCGGTTTTTTCGCTTTTAGAAACTCTCCTGATTTCATGTAATCATTGTAGGCTGCATTGTATTCTCTGGCCTTATTTTCCATCTCTGGATCAGATGGCCAGTTCCAGTTATCCTGCGCCTGAGCCAGTCCAACCACGAGGAAGGACAAACACCCGATAATTGCCGATTTAATTTTCATGGTTGTCAACATCATTCAAATACTTTTTTGTAAAACCAACTGTTGTCATTTATAGATATTCCTAACGAAACTTCAAAATAATTCTCCCTAACCAAGCCGTCATTGACGGTTCCTCTGGTACCCACCTTTACCGCTACATTTAGAAGCGATAAGCTGTATACCGGTATGGAGGTACCAAAATTAATGCCAATATCATCAATCTGGTTATCGTTCAACAGGAAGGGAAGCTGCTCATACTCCAGCCCCGCCCTGAAAGTAGACCTGCTAAACACACTACCCAAAGAAAAGGCATCCGGTATGTATTGCCCTCCCAGCGATAGTTTGTAGGCATTTCCTAGATTTCCCTCAGTAGCATTAAAGCCCCGATATTCGGTAAAATCCTGAAACTGCGCTTCAAGTCCTATAGCAAATTTATTAATTTTTTCATAAGTTACACCATAACCTATCTTATTAGGCAGAAAAACACTTCCTGAAACATTATCGGCGATGATATCTCCGGGCGAATTCGGAATGCTAGCTTGCCCCGATTCTCCCATTTTTGCAAACTCTTTTCCATTAATATCTCCAAATACCTGATAAATGGCACCCAGATTCAGGTATTTCTCGTCACCCAGCGGTTGGGCATAGTAAACGCCGCCCTTAAACGTAACATCACTAAAGGTTAACCTTTCGTAATATTCGGAGGATATTCCTACGCTGTTCATCTCTTCATCCAGCAAGTCCAGCTGATTGCTTCGAATCGTTGAACCAAAGGTGTATGCCCCCTCCAGGCCTAAGCTCAAGCCTTTGTACACCTGAAAACCGGATTGCAAGTATACCTGACTCAATCCGCCCCTGCCTTCGATGATGTTCTGAGAAGTAAGTTCCGTATTGGTAACTGCCGAATTAACGGTAATGTTATAATCAACACCAGTTAACTGGTTCAGCCCCAGTCCCATGGTGAATCTTCTGGGTACCACCGGAAAGGACATGGCCACATAACTCAGGCCTCCCCCATCCAGTTTTTCCGAACTGGCTTCTGTAGCAGCAGATAATTGATTGTAGTTCAGGGCAGCCTGAAAGCCGAAGGCCGCATTTTTTACAGAGATGGCAGGATTGACATGGTTTACACTATAACTATTACCAAAACTGATCCCCATTCCACCCATTCCCTGGTTTTGGGTGAGCCCGGAATTATTGAAAACCCCAACCCCCAGTGAACTGTAGGTAGAGGATGAAAACTGTGCAAAGCTGGTATGGTGAATGACTACAAAACCCAGGGTAAATACCAGGGCTGTCACGACTAGTTTATTTTTCGACATTGTATGTTAAAATTCTGTCCAATCCGTATAGGACCAAATTGGGGATTACAAATATGTGGTCTTTTGTTAAGCTTTCAAAGATTTCAGCATCTCCACCACAAATAAAGACGTTCACCTGACCATAGCTGGCTGTAAACCGCTGTATGTATTCCTTCATCTCTCCCAAGACTCCGTAATAGATTCCTGATTTAATGCTTTCCATCGTATCCGTTCCCAAAAACGGCGGAATTTGCTTCGCCACTTCCACCAAGGGCAGTCTGGCTGTGTAGGCATTCATGGCCTTTGAGCGTAAACCAAGTCCTGGGGAAATGGCTCCTCCCTGGTACCTGTTCGCCCTGTCCAGGAAATCATAGGTGATACAGGTACCCATATCGATGCACAATACCGGTTCTTTGGATTCGAACGCTCTGGCTCCCATAACGGCTGCCAGCCGGTCCCATCCCAGGGTACCTGGTGATTGGTACTCATTCTGGATCGGCAAAGGGGTCTGAAGGCCAAAATACAAGAAAGGAAAAGCTATTTTTTCCCTCAGTTCTTCCTCTGACCAGGTTACCGATGCAATCAGCATCTTATCCCCTTCGTCCGGAGTAAGCTTCGGTGCCAGGGATGCTAAATCTGTAAGGGTAGTTGATTCCAGGAGTTTTCCCTGATTAAAAATACCCAGCTTGATTCTGGTATTTCCGATGTCAATTACCCAATGTTTGCTGTCTGGTGCCATGTCATTCCAAAAACCCTTTCAAAATTAGTCATTTTACTTTGGAGGCTGCTTGACGAAATACTATTTTTAAGTTTATGAACTTGTTTTTAACAAACTTTAACCCATGATAGAACCTCATCGGTACGAGTTGATCGGCCTAATGTCCGGCACTTCTGGCGATGGACTGGATCTGGCCTATTGCTCCTTTGAGAAAAATACCCATTGGCGTTTTGAAATTTTAAAAGCGCAGACCGTTCCTTTCCCTGAAAACCTGGAGCAGGCCCTTTCTGCTGCTCATCAGTTAGATGCGGAATCATTGGAATTGCTAAGCGTTCAATTTGGAACCTGGCTGGGGGGTGCCGTCAAGAATTTTTGCGAGATACAGGAGATTCGGCCTACGGCTATCGCCTCCCACGGGCACACCGTATTTCACCGACCTGAAAAAGGAATGACGCGACAAATCGGTGACGGGTATGCGCTCTGCCAAGCCGCTGGAATACCGGTGATCAACGATTTCAGAAAATTGGACGTGGTGCTGGGCGGACAGGGTGCGCCCCTTGTTCCGATAGGCGATGCCCTCCTTTTTCCTCAATATGACTTTGCCTTGAATCTCGGAGGTATTGCCAATATTTCCCTGGACAAAAACGGTCATCGGATTGCCTTTGATACCTGTCCCTTTAATCTGCTGATGAATCATTTTGCTAAAAAAGTAGGAAAATCTTTTGATGCTAACGGAGACATCGCACGAAACGGCACAGCGATCCCCGCATTACTTACCTCGCTGCGCCAACTCCCCTATTATGCCCAAACGGGAGCAAAATCCCTGGGAAGGGAACATGTTGAGCGTGATTTTTTACCGTTACTGGAAAAAGCAGATTATTCCGTTCCGGATGTACTTGCCACGTTAATCGAGCACTATGCCGATTGTATTTCGGAGGTTATTGTTGCGGATAAACCACTCGGTTTTGGCAAACAAAAACTTTTAATTACCGGAGGAGGTGCCTACAATGTCTTTTTTATTGAAACCCTTTCCAAAAAGATAGGTCACCAGGTAACCCTTACCCTGCCGGAAAATCAACTTATCGATTTTAAGGAGGCCTTGGTATTTGCTTTTTTAGGTGTGCTGCGCCTGCGAGGTGAAGTCAATTGCCTGGCATCCGTAACTGGTGCCTCCCGGGATTCCTGCGGTGGCACTGTTTTTGGACTTTTTCCATAAGACTAAATCTAAAAAACCTAAAAACTAATGAAAGAACTTCTTAAAAAATTTGAGAACCGTCAGCCTGAAATTGTTTTTGAGTGGAGTGATAGCGAGACGGAAGCTGAGGGGTGGCTGGTAATCGACTCCCTCCGGGGAGGAGCTGCCGGTGGCGACACCCGGATGAAAAAAGGGCTGGAAAAAAAAGAAGTAATCCAGCTAGCCAAAAATACGGCTATCAAATACACCATTTCAGGACCTCCGATCGGGGGTGCCAAGGCAGGAATCAATTTTGATCCCAATGACCCAAGAAAAGATGCGGTGCTAGATAGGTGGTTTAAAGTGGTTTCGCCCATCTTAAAGAGCTATTTTGGTACGGGTGCCGGTATCCATATCCATGAAAATAAGGAACTGATACCCCATACCGAAAACTATGGGCTTTGGCATCCGCAGGAAGGGATTGTAAACGGGCATTACAAGTCTAAAGAACC
Source organism: Cyclobacterium sp. (assembly GCA_041685605.1). Taxonomy (GTDB): domain Bacteria; phylum Bacteroidota; class Bacteroidia; order Cytophagales; family Cyclobacteriaceae; genus Cyclobacterium. The sequence goes on from JAWLFL010000002.1 coordinate 8,665, forward strand.
GCAGAAAATCCGAAAAATCGGTCAACTGAGGCAAGGGTTAGCCAAGATTATCGAAAACCCAGCCTATTATCCGACAGGTGCCGCCAAATATCGGGTGAGTGACATGATTACCGGATACGGGTTGGCTGCTGCAGTGAATCATTACTATAAGCTATGGGGAGGGTCCCCAAAAGGGAAAAAGGCCATTATTCAGGGTTGGGGAAATGTAGGAGCCGCAGCCGCCTATTTTCTTGCCAAAGAAGGGGTTCAAATTGTTGGTATTTTATCACTGGAGGGAGCCATTATTGACCAAAACGGTTTGGATGAATCAGACATTACCCAACTATTTCTATCAAAGGAAAAAAACAAATTGACTAGTGAGAAACGCATTCCCTTCGAGGAAGGAAATGAAAAAATTTGGAATCTTTCTGCGGACCTGTTTATTCCCGCCGCTAAGTCTCGTCTTGTGGACAAGGGAAAATTAGAAAGTTTGATGGCTGGCGGGGTATCGTTAATTGTCAGTGGAGCCAATTTCCCTTTTGCGGAAAATGATATTTTTATGGGCCCGGTCAGCACCCTGGCGGACAACAAGTTGTCCCTTATCCCGGACTTTATCGCCAACGTGGGGATTTCAAGGTTAGCAGCCTACCTGATGTCAGAAAAAGTCGTGTTTACCGATGAGGCTTTATTTCAGGATGTAAGCCAGACGATATACAAGGCACTGAAAAAATGCCATCAGGCTCATCCGGAAAAAAATCAGATTGCACAATACGGGTTAGAAATTGCCCTGGAGCAGCTTAGTTGATATTGTTTAGTGAAGCAAGACGGTCACAAAATGTGATATTTTTGACCGTCTTGCATTATTTTATTTGCTTCCTACGGTACAAAATAACTAGTTTAGGGGAATTTATTGTAACCGGCCGTTCTTCCAAGATCCTTGGAAACGCAATACATAAACCATTCTTGAAACGTTAATTTTAAGTGAATGAAGAACTATTTAGCTTCATGGTTCCTGCTATTTGGATGCGTACTACTACTTTCAACCCCACTTCAAGCTCAACCTGCTTCCGCCGCTGACCTAACTGTACTGACAGGACAACAGGACACCCAGCAATCGGATGAAATCCTTTCGGAAGTCGTGGCCGAGCCGGAACACGAAGCTGGGCATGGCCACGCACCCGGTTGGCTTGTCATTCCTTTCGTGACGTTGTTATTGATGATTGCCACCGGTCCGCTGTTTTACGAACACTTCTGGCACCACCACTACCCCAAAATAGCCGTAAGTCTTGCCATCATCGTGGTGCTCTACTACTTATTTGTACTGCACAATGTGCACAATCCGGTGCATGCCCTGGCCGAATACGTTCAATTTATCGCCTTACTCGCTTCTCTATTTATCGCCTCCGGAGGTATTCTGATCGAAGTAGATAAGAAATCCACGCCGCTAGCCAATGTTATCCTTCTAATTGTAGGAGCACTGATTTCCAATCTTATCGGAACCACCGGGGCATCCATGCTGCTGATCCGCCCATTTATTCGACTCAATAAAGATAACATTCAACCCTACCATATTATATTTTTTATTTTTATGGTTAGCAATGTTGGGGGATCATTGACCCCCATAGGCGACCCGCCACTGTTCCTTGGTTTTCTAAAAGGTGTACCATTCTTTTGGACCTTGGAACATAACTGGCCTGCCTGGATCCTTGCCTTGACGATCCTTTCCATTCTCTTTTACCTTGTTGACCGGAAAATGGGAAAAGGTGCGAGCGTTCAGGAAATGGATGCGGAAATTACGTATTCCAATAAGATTACCCTTACGGGCACCCGGAATTTTCTATGGTTGCTGCTGATCATTATCTCGGTTTTTTTGGACCCAAACGTACTCGAATGGGTGCCTGCCATTCACTATGACGGGCAAAAATTTAGCTTCATCCGGGAAACCATCATGTTTGCAGTGGCCTATCTTTCCTTCCGGTTTGCTGACAAAAAGGCCCTTAACGGAAATGAATTTAATTTTGAACCCATTCGGGAAGTCGCTTTCATCTTTATTGGCATTTTTGGCACCATGATGCCTGCCCTGGAATTGGTAGGGACGTTCGCTCAATCGGAAGAAGGAGCCGCAATGATCACCTACAATACCCTCTATTGGGGAACGGGACTGTTTTCTGGCTTTCTTGACAATGCCCCTACCTATCTTAATTTCCTCGCAGCTGCCATGGCTTCACAGGGAGCTGATATAAATGTCATCCAGCAGGTAAAAGATTTTGCGCTGGATAATTACCTGGATTCTTCCTTCGAATTGATGGCCATCTCCATCGCATCGGTGTTTTTTGGTGCCATGACCTATATCGGCAATGGCCCCAACTTTATGGTCAAGTCCATCGCCGAACAAAGTGGGATTAAGATGCCTTCTTTTTTTGGATACATATTGAGATTTTCCATCCCTATTTTGCTTCCCATTCTATTTATTACCTGGTTGGTGTTTTTTGCCTTTGCCGGGTAACCTGTATAAATCACAAGGTTCATCCTTCAGCACTGCAGCATTCTCGACTGCCAATTTGGTAACGTGTGAGTTCGACCTATTTTCATAATAAAACCGTCATTCCGAGAATTAACTTTTTTTAAACGCAGAAATCGGGATGACGGTATTTATTTTTAACCATTTAAAAATTAACGTGTTAAAAAAAGAAAGAGCGACATCAAATCACCTCCCCCCCGGCCCCCTCCTGTTTTCAGGAGGGGGAGACAGGGGGTGGTAAAAATACCCATCGGTAGGCTCCCAAAGTGGGTATGTGCGGAGGAAGCTGTGGGAATCTTTAGTAAAACGGGACTGCCACATCATAGTACCCACAAAAAAGGGTCGCAGTGACGATATAGCCGGGTTTTAAGTACCTTCTTAACTCGAACGCTCGTTGGTACAGAACTAATTCGGGAGCGTTTACGGATGAGAAGGCTGGGAAAGCTAGAAAATGGAAAAGCCGGTGAAGCCTTCCTATCGGGGAAGCTTCACCGGCTTTTCCTAGTGATGCAGGGTGGGACCTTATTCTATTTCAGCGTTTACCATCAGGCGGGTGGGGGACATAAACCATACTTTTTGATTCCCCGAAAGCTGGTAACCGGCCAGATTTTCCTGAGCATCCAACCTGATTTCCCCACTTACCTCTGATTGGTAAAACAAATTATCATTCAATGTTTCAATCCGAATGGACGCTACCTGCTCACCTCTTTTTTGAACACGAATCTCTTTTATCGTCCCCTTTTCTCCGGGTTTGAGGCGGTGTACCAATAAGCCTTCTTCTTCCCTGGTGGCATAAGCCGTGGCGAAAGCCGCCTTATTTATATCCGCCTGAAAAAAAAAATCCAGTTCTTTTCTCCAGGCTTCCTGATCCGGTTGAAACCGGACTTCTTCCGATTCCTCATTGAATTGGATGACTTTGGAAACCGCCACTCCTTCACTCTTTTTAATTTTTTCCTCCAGAAAATCCGAAACAGGAAAGTAGGTGTCTATTTGGGTAGGATTAGCAAATGGCTTGGATTCTTCCTCTTTACAAGAAAGGAGTAGCATCCCTGCGAGCATCAACAGTAGTGAATTCCGGTACCCTGTAATCATGGTTAGCTTTTCAGTAAGATACTGCCCGTCATTTCTTCCGGCTTTTCCAGGCCGATCAATTTAAGGATGGTCGGTGCCAAATCCCCCAGCTTACCATCATTCACTTCCAGCCGGTCGTTTTTATCTACCATGATACATGGAACGAGGTTAGTCGTATGGGCGGTATTGGGTGTGCCATCCGGGTTGATCATGCAATCGCTATTACCATGATCAGCGATAACAATTATCGTATAATCGTTTTCAAGTGCTGTTTCAATTACCGAGGAAGCACACTCATCCACTGCCTCACAAGCCTTCACTGCCGCTTCAAACACTCCTGTATGTCCTACCATGTCGGCATTGGCAAAGTTCAGACAGATAAAGTCTACTTCTTTCTTGGGCAATTCCTGATTGATCTTTTTTGCAATTTCATTTGCCGACATTTCGGGTTGCAAATCATAAGTCGCTACTTTCGGTGAATTGCAAAGAATGCGACTTTCCCCTTCGAAAACCTTTTCCCTTCCGCCTGAAAAGAAAAACGTCACATGGGGATATTTTTCAGTCTCCGCTATTCGGATCTGCTTTTTACCATTCCTCTCCAATACCTCTCCCAGGGTATTACTTAAATTATCTTTTTCAAAAACAACCGGAACTCCCGTGAAATTTTCATCGTAAAGCGTGAGGGTAACGTAATTCAGGTCGAGTTTTTTCATGTTGTAGTCCGGGAAATCCTTCCGGGTAAGCACCTCGGTTATTTCCCTTCCCCGATCCGTTCTGAAGTTAAAGCAAATCACCGTGTCTCCTTCCGCTATGGGAGCCAGCGGTTTTCCTGCCTCATCCACCTGAATGATCGGGCGAATAAACTCGTCCGTAACCCCATTGCTGTAGGACTTTCGAATTGCGGATAACATGTCCTTGGATTTTTCTCCTTCCCCAAGTACCATGGCATCGTATGCTAGCTTCACGCGTTCCCAGCGCTTGTCCCTGTCCATCGCATAATACCTGCCGATGATGGAAGCTATTTTTCCCACCGATCTTTCGCAATGATTTTTTAATTCTTCCAAGAATCCCAACCCACTTTTAGGATCGGTATCCCTGCCATCCGTAAATGCATGAATGAAAACATCTTCCAATCCATTCGCTTTGGCTGCGTCACAAAGTCCCTTTACATGATTGATATGCGCATGAACTCCTCCATCAGAAACCAGGCCTATTAGGTGTACCTTTTTGCCGGAAGCTTTTGCTTCGGCAAAGGCGGCTTTCAAGACAGGGTCTGTTTTCAATGCCCCCTCTTCTACGGCCTTATTGATTTTAACCAAATCCTGGTACACAACCCTGCCCGCTCCAATGTTCATATGACCCACTTCTGAGTTTCCCATTTGTCCTTCAGGGAGGCCAACTGCCAATCCCGAAGCATCCAACCGGGAATGGGGATACTTTTCATACAAACTGTCGATAAAAGGAGTCTTGGCTTTATCTATTGCAGAAACTTCCGGGTTAGGGGCTAATCCCCACCCATCCAGGATCATTAATAAAACTTTTTTATTCATGACTTTTCTAATTGGTTACAATCAAACAAAAATACCGGCGATTTCCAGAATTTCAGATCCTGTCGCACCACCTGAAGTTTGACATACCGGGGTATGCCCATTGCCCCGCAAATATAAGAGAATTAAACATAGCGGTCAGCAAATTACCCAATAATCTACCCCCTCCCATTACTAGTCTTCTGTCAGGTAAAAAAGGCCAGCATTAATAAAACAGGAACCCTTTTTTGGCCTGAAATTTGTTAAAACTGAAACCATGTCACGTTTAATCCCCAAACTCTTTGCAGCAGGCCTATTTTGGTGTTGCCTTTTCTCCTTTGTGCAGGCTCAGGAAGAAGGAAGTGCATTAGCCGTTGCCCTGCAGCAAGGCTCCAGTCAGGAAATAGTCAACTACCTGGATGACAGAGTCGAAATCAGTTTCAATAACGACAAACGTGATTTTTCAAAAAGTCAGGCCCAAATCGTGCTAAGGGATTTTTTCAAAAATAATCCATCCAAAGGATTTCAGCTACAGCAGGAAGGCAAATCGAGTGCCAGCCTCTCTTACCTGATTGGTACCTATCAGTCGGCCGAAGGTGATTTTCGCCTTTTGATACGCGGTAAAAAGAGGGATGGCCAGCCATTTCTTATTTACAGCATGGATTTTATCCGACATTAACTTTTAGCTGTCCGGTTACAAAATATTTCGTAATTTTAGAACGCTATGCAGGAATACGTAACGGAAGATCGGCTAACTAATTTTATAGAGTCCGCCCTATTGGAAGATGTGGGAGACGGGGATCATTCCACCCTGGCCGCGGTCCCTGCCAAGCAGCAGGGTAAAGCACAACTCCTTATAAAGGAGCAAGGCATTATTGCCGGGCTGTCCCTGGCGGAAAAAATTTTTAACTACCATGATCCGGAGCTTCAAGTAGAATTGCTACTGGAAGACGGAAATAGGGTACAACCCGGTGCAATTGGCCTTCGGGTATCGGGAAGAGCAGCTTCTATCCTGACTACCGAACGATTGGTCCTGAACTGCATGCAGCGCATGAGTGGAATTGCTACCAAAACGAAACAGATGAATGAATTGATTGGCCATACCCGAGCCAAACTGTTGGATACCAGGAAAACCACTCCCAATTTCCGTATGCTGGAAAAATGGGCAGTTGCCATCGGAGGAGGAAAGAATCACCGCTTTGCACTGTATGACATGATCATGCTTAAAGATAACCACATCGATTTTGCAGGGGGCATCGCTCAAGCCATCAAGGCTACCAGGCAGTACCTGGAAAAGAAAAAGCTGAATTTGAAAATTGAAATCGAAACCCGCAGTCTGGATGAGGTAAGAGAAGTAGTGTCAACGGGAGGGGTGGACATCATCATGCTGGACAACATGTCCCCTAAAATAATGAAAGAAGCTGTCGCCCTTATTGGGAACCGCTATGAAACAGAAGCTTCCGGAGGCATAGACGAGCAAAGCATCATCCCCGTAGCCGAATCGGGCGTGGACTACATCTCTGTAGGCGCCCTGACACACCAGGTGAAGAGCCTGGATATTAGTCTGAAGGCTTTGCGATTTCATCCACAAACTGCAGGTTAACCAGATGGGCATAATGTCCGCCGTCTTTGGCTGAGAGCTCCTCATGATTACCTTGTTCGATAATTTTACCCGCCTTCAATACGTATATCCGGTCTACTTTCCGTATGGTGGCTAGCCTATGTGCAATAATGATCGTCGTTCTTCCCTGCATCAATTGATCTAAAGCTTCTTGCACCAGTGCTTCCGAGGCTGCATCCAGGGAAGAAGTGGCTTCGTCCAAAATCAGTATGGCCGGATCTTTGAGAATGGCCCTTGCGATAGCAATTCGCTGACGCTGCCCGCCAGACAATTTGATCCCCCGTTCTCCTACCAGCGTGTCCAATCCCTCTGGAAATCGTTCGATAAACTCCCAGGCATTCGCTTGCCGGGCAGCTTCGATTACCTCCTGTTCACTGGCACCGGGTCGGGCGTACAGAATGTTTTCGCGTATGGAGCCGCCGAAAAGCAGTACCTCCTGGGGTACAATGCCAATATTTTTTCTCAACCGCTGGGGATCCCATTGACCGATGGATTCCCCGTCTACTAAAATGGCACCCTGCCCGACATTGTAAAATTTAAGCAGCAACTGGATGACCGTAGATTTACCTGCACCACTATGTCCTGCCAGTGCCACCTTTTCTCCCGGTGCGATGGAAAAGTTCAGACCGTCCAAAACCCGGAACTCCGGACGAGTCGGATAGTGAAAAATCACATCTTCAAATGATATTGCCCCTGAAACCCGCTTTTCTTCACTTGAAGGAAGCTCTGGTTCAGCTTCTTCTTCCAGGATTTCCAGTACCCTTTCGGAAGAACCGATGGCTTTCTGTACCTGCCCGTAAATATCTCCCAGTCCGGCTATGGATCCGCCTATAAATGTGGTGTACAACACAAAGGAAACCAGGTCTCCGATGCTCATTTCACCGGCACTTACCAGCGTGGCTCCATACCAGATAACGGCGACAATTCCACCAAAAAGAGCGAAAATGATGAAGGAAATAAACGCACCCCGAAATCCGGCTGCCTTCAGGGCAATGGTGACCACTCGCTCCAGCCGGTTTCGGTATCGGTTGGATTCATAGGCCTCCCCCGTAAACGACTTGACCGTAATGATTGATTGGAGTGTCTCTTCCACCACCACATTGGCAGCAGCCAGTTCGTCCTGAGTGGTTTTGGAAAGTTTTCGAATGAACCTGCCAAACACCATGGCTATGATAACTAAAACCGGGATAGTCGCCAGCATAAATAAGGTGAGCCTTGGTGTGGTGTAAAAAAGAAATCCAATACCAACGATCAGAGTGATCAATTGGCGCAGTAACTCTGCCAAGGTGATGGAAAACGTATCCTGCAACATGCTCACATCGGAGGTGATCCTGCTGATTAATTCTCCTGTGCGTCGTTGGTCAAAGAAAGTCATGGGAAGCCTTACCAACCGGTCGTAAAGGGCCACTCGTATGTCCCGCATGGACCGCTCACTCACCTGTGCAAAAAGCCAAACGCGGAAAAATGAAAAAATGCTCTGCACTAGCAATATGGCAAGCAAGATATAAGCAATTCCATTGATGTCGTTGATGATCCAGTCTTTTCCTGAAGCAGCGTCAATGAGTTTTCCTGCCACAAACGGAAACGTAAGGAGCATCAAACTGGAAAAGAAAAGAAATAACATTCCCAGGATAAAAGATCCTTTATAGGGAAGCGCAAACCTGAAAATACCAGATAACTTATCCAGGTTCTTCTTGTTTAATCTTCTTTTTTCGCTTTCGTCTAAGGGTAAACCTCGTTGTTTGGCCATCTATATGATTTGTTCAAACCTGTTCCATTTAATTTTTCTTTCCGGTAAAAAGCCTTCCCATCCGGCGGATAAATTGCTTTTCTTTTTCCCAAAAAAAGGAAAACTGTCCGAAAATAAAACCATATACCAACAGAAATACCTGATATAAAGGGAGCACTAGCAGTAAATACAGCAAGGTCTTAAAAAAACCGCCCTCCTGTGTATCTACCCCCAGGAAATCGAAAATGGGCTTTTTGACGATCAGAATCGTAAATCCCGTACAAGCAAAAACGACCAACACAAGTATGACCTGCCACAAACTTCTAAGTTTCCACTTGGATTTCAACCGTTCCAGGAAATTGCCGGATTTTTCGTCTGTGCTACCTTGCATTTACTCGAAATCAAAAAGCCCCTGATTCAAACTTTTCAACGCCAGCTCTTTGTGCTTGCCGTCTATCAGGATAGAAACGTTATGTCTACTACCCCCATAAGAAACCATGCGTAGTGGAAACTGTTCCAGACTACCCATGATTTTGTTGAGTACCCCAGGTTCCTCCATAATGGTATTTCCAACAATGCAAATGATGGATAAGTGGTGATCTACCTCCACTTTACCCAATTTTTGCAACTCGGCGGTAATTTCTTTCAAATGCGTCACATCATCCAGCGTCAGCGAAATAGCCACCTCCGAGGTAGTGATCATGTCAATGGAGGTGCGGTATTTTTCGAAAATTTCAAACACTTTCCTTAAAAACCCATAGGCCAGAAGCATTCTGCTGGACTTAATTTTGAGCGCGGTGATCCCATCCTTTCCTGCGATGGCTTTTACGCCTACGGTACCTTCTCCGGCTCCCGTAATGGTCGTACCCGCAGCTTCGGGAGCCATGGTATTTAGCAATTTCACCGGCACGTTGTGCAATTGTGCCGGCCAAATAGAAGCTGGGTGTAAGATTTTTGCGCCAAAATAAGCCAGTTCCGCTGCTTCATCGAAGGATAAGTGCGCAATGGGTCTGGTTTGTTCTACGATTCGGGGGTCGTTGTTGTGCATACCGTCGATGTCGGTCCAAATCTCTACAACGGAGGCAGAAACGGCCGCTCCAATCAGGGAAGCAGAATAATCACTGCCACCTCTTTTTAGATTATCCACTTCGTTGCGATGATTTTTACATATGTACCCCTGCGTAATGAAAATACTATCCTCCGGGTACCTGGCCATTATGGCCTCCAGTCGCTCCCTTATCCGTGATAATTCCGGCTCGTCGTTTTCATCGATACTCATAAACTCCAGGGCAGGCAAGAATACGGCGGGAATCTCCAATTCCTGAAGCAGGGTGTAAAACAATTTGGTAGACAACAGCTCTCCCTGGGCCAGGATGTCCTTGTTTATAGCCTCATTAAAGGAAATTTTCAGGATAATGTTTAAAAACTCAAAATGCTCCTTGATGATTTGAACCGCTTTGGACCTACTCGCCTTGGTTGTCAGCAGTTCCATATAGAAATTGGTATAGTGTTCCTGAAGGGCCTCAATTTTCTGCCTGGCCTTATCTTTTTTACCCTCCGCCAATGCTTCTCCTATACCTACCAGGGCATTGGTCGTGCCTGACAGGGCTGACAATACCACGATCTTTTTTTCATCATCAGCAATGATTAGGTCTTTAACCTGATGCATTCTTTCCGGTCTTCCTACGGAAGTACCGCCAAATTTCATGATTTTCATGCGAATTGCAGATTAGTGAATAAGTGATTACAGGAAAATCCCATTAAAAGCCCAGCATCTTTATTGCCGTGATGGCGGCTTCATCTCCTTTGTTGCCATGTTTTCCTCCGGCCCGATCCAACGCTTGTTGCTGGGTATCGGGGGTCAATACTCCGAAAATTACCGGTTTGTCAAAATTCAGTCCCACCTGTGTGATCCCCTGAGCAACGGCATTGCAAATAAACTCAAAATGACGCGTTTCACCCTGAATCACACAGCCCAGGCAAATGACAGCATCAATGCCTTCCTGCCGGGCCATCCATTGCGCCCCCAATGGCAATTCAAAAGACCCGGGAACATTCTTCCGGAAAATATTTTCCCGTTTGGCACCATAGCGCAGCAGTGTTTCCAAAGCACCACTGTAAAGCGACTCGGTGATTTCATCGTTCCATTCCGATACCAGCAAGCCAAATTTTTTACTGCTAATATCCTGTATATTACTATCGGAATGCTGACTGAGATTTTTTAAGGTTGAAGCCATTGGACCTGCGTTTTTTTCATAAAAAAAGAGTAAAACCTTCCTGGCCTTACTCTTTCTTGTTATGGATTATATCCGTATCAATTAGAAGCGAGACCTTCCAGCCTTGCCTTATGTTTACGTGCTTCAGTATATTCATAAGCATCACTGTATTTGGATTCGATTTCTCCATAGGCATCGATTGCAGCCTGCAAATTTCCTGCCTCTTCGTAAGCGATCGCTAATTTGAATAAATATTTTGGCGTAAAAAACTTATTTTCCTTATAGTTAGCTGCGTTCCTATATTGCCGAATGGCTTCCTGGGTATTTCCTAATTCCATGTACGCATCACCAGTCAGGGAATACGCCTGGGCCTGTACCAGAAAATCATCCGAGGAGAATTCCTCCAAGTGATCAACGGCTGATTGGTATTCCCCTTCGGAGAGATAAATGGATCCGACGTAAAAGTGAGCCATATTCGAAGCTTCTGTCCCTCCATATTGATCAATGATATCCAAAAATCCAAGTTGAACCCCATCCCCATTGAGGGCAAAATCCACACTATCCTGCTCGTAATAATACACGGCCTGAAACATTTCTCCCTGAGCTTTCTCGTTCTGGTTCGCCTTGTGAATCTGGAAACCAACGATTCCTGCGATGATGAGGATCATCAAACCAATAATGCCCCCAACCAATCTGGTATTTTCTTTTAGAAACGCTTCCCCTCTTCCAAGACGCGTTGCGATTGCTTCCGGATTTTCAAGAAGCTCGTTGGATGTATCAGGTGCTGCTTTTCCCTTTCTGGTCTTTTGCTTCGCCATCATTTTAAATTTTGAGTGGCAAATATAGATGATAGTTTAATGAATAACAAAAGTAATGTGCAATGTGGCCCAAAAAAGGAATTCCCCGGGCTAACCCGTCAGAAAATCAGCATTTTCCTGGCGATCTTTTCAAACTAAAAAGCAGGGTTTCTACTGATAAGACCAATAATGCGCATCATAAAAGCAAAGCCGGAATCCAACTACCCCGGCTTTGCCAGTCCTGACCCTGTGACCATTTAGCTTTTCCAGGGACCTGTGATGGCCAGCGTGATTCCCGGCCCTTGAATATTCACAAAATAGGTCTTACCTGATGGAGAAAATACTCCTCCTGCAAGTTCGGAGGCATAGCCCACATTTTCTGCCAGGTGATATAACTCGCCCTCCGGCGTAACCCCTACCAAAAAGGGGTGCTTGTGGTCTTCGCAAAGAATCACATCGCCCCAGGGGGCCACCGCCAGGTTATCACAGTTTTTCAGGATTTCCCGATCGTTAGGTTCTGCAAAGAGACTGAGCTCACCCGGAGCATTCTTTTCTTCCGGTTTGCCTTCATATTGGCTGGGAGTATACCGAAACACCTGTCCGGCACCAATTTTCCCTCCATTGGTGCAGGCAAAGTAAACTTCCTTATCGCCCCACCAGATACCTTCGCCTCTGGCAAAAACGGCTGCGCCCTTATCAAATCCCTGAAAACGAAGATCGTCCTCCGGAGATTCCACGTTTTCGATATCTACCCAGGTGACCTGATGCGCTTCCATTAGCCTAAATTCAGGACCTTCACTATCTTTCCAATTACGCGTGTCCCGGCTCTTTTCACCTAAAATAGCCAGGGCCTGAAGCTTTCCGCCCTTGTGCAATTCCCCCGGGCTGTTGGGTATGTACCGGTAAAAGATCCCATCGCCCCTATCTTCGGTCAGGTAAACCACTCCCGAAGCCGGGTCGACTGCTACCGCCTCGTGATTGAACCGGCCCATGGCTTTAATGGGGTTGGGTACTGCACGGAGTACTTCTTCACTTGCAGCTACCTCAAATACGTATCCGTGATCCTTTTCCAGGCGGTCATCGTAATCCCCTTTTTTCGATGTGTTTTCTTCACAGGTCAGCCAGGAACCCCAGGGAGTAATCCCCCCGGCGCAATTTCGTATGGTGCCGGCCAGGCTCAAGTATTGGTGCTCCAGCACTCCTGTGTTTTCGTTATACACAAAGGTGGTCGTGCCGCCCAAAGAAGGCAAAATGCCCTTTCCGAAATCATAAAAATCGGTCGACGAAAGGCTGCCCACCAATTCATTGTTAGGTCCAAATCCGGAATGCTCCAGAGAATCCGGACTGATTTCATGGTTACGAACAACGATGGTTTTGCCATTTTTTCCCTGAAAAGCACCCATTCCATCGGCGAGACCAGGTAAATACAGGCCATCAGACATTTTGTCTCCCTCTTTGCTGAGGATTTTATAGGTAAATCCCTCCGGTAAATTCAGAATTCCTGCGGGGTCCTTTTTTAACGGACCATATCCTAAAGCCGTCCTGGAGGAAGCGGCAGCGAGGGACGTGCCAGGATTCATAAATTGGTAAAGGCCCATAAAACCAAGGCTGGCCATTCCGGAAGCCTTTATGAATTTTCTTCGGGAATCTTTTGCTGATTGTTTCATATAAATCGAGGATTATTACTTTTATGCTATAATTGTACTACTTCCATGTTCCCAATCATACCCTTTGCCAGGGTGAAAATCCGGTAACTGATTGGAAGTTTATTTAAATTAACGAATTATTCCTAGCTAAATGTGCTAAACGGATGTTATGAAACCATGAAACCTTCGCGGCGCGCTTCATATCCCTTTAAATCCATGTCATTCCAGCATTCGCTTTCAAAGAAAAGTCCCTTCATGGAGTAAGAAATGATTGCCTGAGTCAGATTATCGAAAAAATTTTTGATTTTTTTTTGAAATAAAAAACGGCCAAAATGGGCTAAAAAAGCGTAAAATCGCATTTTTACTTTTTTAGACAACGAAAAATGCATTTTAAATTACCAAAATTGTTTTTTGTTTTAAAAACTTTTTCTACCTTAGCATCATCAAACAGCAACAAAGTCACAAAGCAGGAGCGCACAGACTAACAGCTAAACGTTTTGCCTTCTTGTTTTGAAAACCAGGTAACAGCGGGTAGTCTTTGTAAAAACTTTATTCTTTCATATAAATAAACAGCGTCATGTTAAAGTACACTTACGAAACAGCAGAGAGGGAATTAAAAACCTGGGTAGATCCTGAGAACGGTTCCCTGAACATCCAAATTGGAAATGAAACCGTAAACATCCCTCATCAAATTGGAGCGGAGATGATCGGTGTGATTCGACAAAAGCAAACCATCTTTCAGGAGGTAGAACGCAAGAAAAACAGTTCCTGGAGCAGGTTCATGGAGTCTTTGTCCGGTCAGAAAGTCGATCAAGGCAGCAGGTACCATGCATTAAAAGACCAAAAGTACAAAGCAGCGTAAACAGCCGTTGCCTTGAAGACTGAGGTCCCTAATCTCTTTTTTATTTATTTTTACCTAAACAAACAGCAAAATGTTAAAGTACACCTTTGAAACCAATACCCAGGAGTTAAAAACATGGGTAGATCCAAACAACGGCAATCTCAATATTCAAATTGGGGATGAAATCGTAAACATTCCTCACGAGGTAGGAATGGAACTGGTGGCCGTAATCCGACAGAAACAAGTCATGTACCGGGAGGTAGACCGCAAACGCCTTAGTTCCTGGAGTAAATTCATGGAGATGATTTCCGGAGAGGACAAAAACAATATTTGGAGTTCGTCCATCTCGGATAATTAATACAAGAATACCTAAAATCGGCCTTTCTGATTGGGAAGAACAGAATGATTGAGGGGGAGAAATGAGTAGTGAAGAGGAATACAGAAAGGAGTTGTTTTTTCACTTATTTTTAAAATGGAGAATGGTTGGAGCGAATGAATTTTTAGTCAGGAAACAGAAGTGGAAGTGCTTGATCCGGGCAGGGTTGGGAGGAACCCCGATCCGGGTAGCTGAAATTTTCTGAATGCGATCCTGAAAAAGTATTTTTTTAGCCAAAGCAAAACAGGCAGTTTCCGGTTGGAGACTGCCTGTTTTGCGTTATAGAATAAATGGCTGGAATACCGCCCTCCATTCCAGAAACAGTCGTTTTACCTACCAGGAAATAACGGCCATTACCGGAAAATGATCCGATGGGTATCTTCCATGATAGGTATCAGTCAAAACACCGAATTTTTTCACGGAAATTTCATCACTGACAAAAATGTGGTCGATAATTCTCTCGGTACTGGTACTGGTATCAAAACTATTGGTGGTACCGTTATTGGCATATACCAGATCTGCTGCATCAAAGGTGTCTTTCATCCCAGGAGCAGATTTAAGCAGTTTATAGGCATCTGTTTCTTGTCCCACGTTAAAATCTCCCGTCAATATTACAGGCAAATCACTGGTGTTAATTTCTTCGATCTTTTCCAGAATTAATTGAGCCGACTCGTTTCTAGCTTGCACCCCTCTGTGATCGAAATGCGTATTGAACACGTAGAAGGTTTCGCCGCCTACTGATTTCTCCATTTTTGCCCAGGTACAGATCCTGGGTAGCGCGGCATCCCAGCCTTTATTGGGATAATCTGTTTCAGGAGCCAGCCAGAAAGTCCCTGACGCAAGCACCTTGAATTTTTCTTTGTCATAAAAGATGGCCGAATATTCGCCTTTTTCTTTACCATCATCCCTTCCTACCCCCAGGTAGTCGTGTGCTGGCAGCATGTTTGCTAAATCCAGGACCTGGTGGTGCAAACCTTCCTGAATGCCGAAAATATCAAAGCCATGGAATCGAATCAGGTTTCCCACCACCGCTTTTCGGTTATCCCAGGTATCTGGGGCATCTCCGGGATTGTCGTACCGAATATTGAAAGTGGCTACGGTCATCGGTTCCGTTTGGGCTGAAGACCAGTGGCTCCACAGCAATACGGTCAGGCAGCATAGTATTTTTTTCATCGTATTAGGGTTTGTTATTATAGTAAAGCACTTCTATTCCGGAAATTTAAAAAAAAAGCCCCGAATTTCTTCGGGGCAATTCCTGGTTTTTGCCAATCGACAATTAACCGCTTTTCTTTTTCTCTGACTGCTTTTGCTTTTTATCCGCTCTTTTCTCCATCATGCTCTTTGCAGGCTTCTTTTTATCCGTTTTCTTTTCTCCTTTATCCTTGCTCATGGCGATTGAATTTTATGAAAATTTAGTCAGATTTTTTGATATTACCTACGCTTTCCGGTGTATTTATTTTTAGCCATTTTACCCAATAATACATCATGGCCAATTTCACTCTGGTTTGGGAGATTGACGAGCCTGTTTTGGCCAATGAAACCCAGACCTTATCTTTGGGGTTCAATCAGCAGTTATGAACCAAAAGCAAAAAGACAGGAAAGCTTCCCTGCTTGCAGCCATTGACCGCTGTGAAAATCCCTACATCCTGGCCCGGATTGAAGCCCTGCTAAAACGGGACACCTTACTTCAGCCAATTGGAGAATTGTCCAAAAACTATCCCTCTCTCCTTCATATCCATTCCAAACGGGACCTGTCCGTCCGGACCAACCTAACCAGTAAAAACCAATCAAGGCTGATCCATTACCAGGAAATAACGGCTGCCCCCTTGTTTTTTACCAGCCTGCTGATGCTGCTGATTACCGCTGCCATTCTTAATAATTTTTCCATAGGAGAAGAAGGAATTCAGTTGAACTCATTTTTAAGCAAATTGGCAATCGTCTATTCCCTGGGCTGGTTACTGTATTTATTGGATTTTTTGATAATCATCTTTCTCTCCCTGCAATCGGACACCAGAATTGCCCTAAATGCCTTTATTCCCAAGGTTTTGAGCCTGTTATTTCCGCCATTAGGCTTGGGACTGAGGCATTTGGTGGAACCGCAAAAATCCTGGTTGCCTTTTTATCATTGGTCCCTTTGCAATGAAGGGCTTTTGAACCGCCTGAAGCAGCAATTTTCCATTCCCATGATCATTATTGCCCTATTGATTCTGCCCGTGGTGATTATCGAATGGCAATTTTATGAAGAGGTGGAGGCTTTTCTAAACACAGACCTCTCCTTTGTTTTGGATATGGTTCAGGGATTTATCTGGCTTGCCTTTGCGTTGGAGTTTATTTTACTCATTTCCATCACCCCGGATAGACTAACCTATATTAAAAAAAATTGGATCGACTTACTGATTATTCTTTTGCCGTTTATCTCCTTTGTTCGGACCCTGCGAATTTTCAAAGTGGCCCGGCTTACTCATTTGGCAAGGGGATACAAACTCCGGGCTTTACTGATGAAAGCCCGGCAAGGATTTATTTTCGCCAGCTTTTTTTACCGCTTGCTGGCCATTAAACCCGGTTTCCAAGTAAAGAAGCTGAAGAAGAAACTGGACAAAAACCAGGCGGAACGGGAAATCATCGAAGAAGACCTGGCCAAATTTGCTGCCTGGATTCAACAAAAAAAGCGTGATCTTTGATTTCCTTCTGAATATCCGCCGCATTTTGGATATATTAAGGCTTTCTATCCTCCAAAAAACATGCTCCATGATCACCAGAGCCGTTCTATGTTTCGCCTGTTATTTACTGGCTTTTCCGCTCCTTGCCCAGGGAAGCTATTCCCTTCCCAAGGATTCTAAAAAAATACTGTTTCTCGGAAACAGCATCAGCTATGCCGGTCAGTACCTGACCTATGTAGAAACCTATTTGAGACTAATGCATCCGGAAAGAAACTGGGAATTCCTTAACCTGGGTTTACCCAGTGAGACAGTTTCCGGTTTGTCGGAGGAAGGCCATGCCAACGGCAGGTTTCCCAGGCCAGATTTACATGAAAGACTGGATCGCGTGTTGGAAGCTGTTGAGCCGGATTTTATTTTTTCCTGCTACGGCATGAATGATGGCATTTACCTTCCTTTTGACGAGTCAAGATTTAGTGCCTACAAGAATGGGCAGGAAAAACTGCAACAGAAAGCCGATTCCCTGGGGATTCCTCTTATTCACCTGACACCTCCTGTCTATGACCGGCCCCAAGATCCTGCCTATGCCTCTGTACTTGCGGTGTACGCCTCCTGGATGGTCAGCCAGCGCTATAGCCAAGACTGGAAAGTGATTGACCTGCATTGGCCCATGCGGAAGTTTCTGGAGGACAAAAGGGAAACCAATCCCGATTTTGCGCTGACTTCGGACGGAGTTCATCCGGGCGAGCAGGGGCACTGGCTCATGGCAAGGAGTTTACTAAAAGGAATCGGGGAGTCCCAATATCTCGAAGCGGATCTTCCGAAAGCGGTATTTGACCGGATTCCACTTGGTAGGGAATTACTGCCGCTGGTACGTGAAAAGCAAGAGCTAACCCGGGATGCCTGGCTGAGCTATACCGGCCACGAACGACCAGGCCTGAGAGAGGGATTGCCCATGGATCAGGCCCTTTCCAGAAAGGAGGAGCTTATGAAATCCATCTCCACACTTCTCTCAAGGAACAAGCTCAGGTAATTTCAATTAAAAAATCGGATTTACCGATGATCTCCCCAAAAGATTGCAATTCCAATCCTTCCTTCTTCATTTTTTCTTCAAAGTCTTTCTGATGATCCTTGCCGACAGCCATCAATAAGCCTCCGCTAGTCTGTGGATCCGCTAGGATTAATTTACTTACGGGATGTTTTACCCTGATCCCATGTCCGTAGCTTTCCCAATTCCGGTGCGTACCTCCCGGGATACAATCAAGTTCGACATAGTGGTCTACGAAGTCGAAACAGGGTATCTGATCCGCAAAAAGCCTGGCTGACACCCCCGAACCATGGCACATTTCACTCAGGTGCCCCCCCAATCCAAACCCGGTGACATCGGTCAGGGCATGTACCTCCTCCCAGGCGGCTACTTTGGCACCGATACTGTTTAGTGTTAGCATGGATTTCTTGGCTAGAATCAGGTCTTCCTTCTTTGCCAATCCCTTTTTCTCGGCAGTGGTAACCATCCCCACCCCTAACGGTTTGGTCAAATAAAGCCGATCGCCTACTTTAGCTCCATTATTTCTTTTTACCTCATTGGTAGCCATTTTGCCTGTCACTGCCAGACCAAAAATCGGTTCCGGCGCATCAATGCTGTGCCCTCCGGCCAAAGGAATACCGGCGGAATGGCAAACGGACCTGCCGCCCTCCAGCACTTTGCTGGCTACGGAGGCTGGTAACTTGGCTATGGGCCATCCCAGAATAGCAATGGCCATGATGGGCTCAGCGCCCATGGCATAGATATCACTAAGGGCATTGGTGGCAGCTATCGCCCCAAAATCAAAGGGATCATCCACAATCGGCATAAAAAAATCGGTCGTACTAACCACAGCCGTTTTTCCGTCCAGGTCAAAAACAGCCGCATCATCACTTTCTTCATTGCCTACCAAAAGGTTTGGAAAAACCATAGCAGATGGATTTTCCTGATGCAGCATCTCCGCTAACACTGCGGGCGAAATTTTACAACCACATCCTGCCCCATGGCTGTATTGGGTTAATTTTATCAGTTCCATTTGCTTCCGTTTACTGCCTGTGACTAATTAATTTTTTTGCCGTTTCTTCCATGTTTTCAGCATTTACGTGAAAGGGGCCTAACACCAACTCTTGCTTCTTTTGAATACCCTTACTGTAGGCCCGGTCGTAATAATTTAGAATAATTTCTGCTGCCTTGGCCAGGTCTCCCGTTTCCACGGAATGAATGGCTTGGTTTGCCAAAGTTATTCCTAGTTTTTTAGCTATGCCCTGAACAGCCTGGATCAATTTTTCCTTCGGAATTTGACCGTACTCTTGGAGTAAAACGGCTATCCGCTGCTCCCTGGAAAGGAGGACAAGGTAGTGAGGCGATTGCTGCATGGTGCGATACAATCCCTCCACCAAATGCACTTTACCGATAGAAAAGGATTCATCTTCCAACCAAATGGGTAGAACAGGATCCAATGAAAAAAATTCCGCAAATAAGTTATTTTGAAACTGTTCGGTAGAAGGTTGTCCCGTGCTCACCTGGTTGCCAAAGCTGGAACCCGGATGGTTGGCGAGGCCTTCCAAATCCACCACCTGCTCCTCCATTTCACGGAGCTTTTTCAGCAAGGCTGTTTTCATAGAACCAGTACTTCCGGCAATTACCCGTAAGGGAGGAGGATTCTTAAAATAATCCAACAAGGCATTTCGATAGGCTTTGTATCCGCCCTTCAAGATCCAAACCTCAAAGCCATAAAGTTCTAAAAGCCAGGCCATGCTATGCGATCGCATCCCTCCTCTCCAGCAGTGAATCAGTAGGTTTTGGGATTGAAGTGCCTCCACCTTCTCAATAAAACCAGCCATTTTGGGCCCCACAATCGTCAATCCTGCTTTGATAGCCGCCTTTTGGCCTTGCTGCTTGTAAAGGGTACCGATTATTTTGCGTTCCGAATTGTCAAACAAAGGTAAATTAATGGCACCCGGAATATGGCCACAAGCAAATTCAGCCGGGGAGCGGGTATCCACCACAGGATATTCACGTGAACGCTTCAAAAAATCGCCTGCTTCTACTTCTTTCATGGATTTCAAAACTACTTGCCCACCGGAACCCAGAGCAAACTGGAAACCTATGCCCGCTACATCGCCTGTCAACGCACATTTAAGGCCAATTCAATATAGGCAAAATCCTGTTGAAACTGCTTGTGAAGCGTGATACTGATCCAAGAAAAAACCGATTGCGTAGTTCAATCGGTTTTTTTTTAATTTTTGCCGTGTTAATTTCCTTCCAGCGCATTGGCGCCGGCCACAATTTCGAGAATTTCATTGGTAATGGCTGCCTGACGCGTACGATTGTACACCAATTTCAATTCTTTAAGCAATTCAGCGGCATTATCGGTAGCCTTACTCATAGCGGTCATCCTCGCACCATGTTCAGAGGCATTACTATCCAAAATCGCCTTATAAAACTGAATTTTCAATGAATTCGGAACCAGTTCCTCAATGATATACTCCCGGGATGGCTCCACCAGGTATTCCTGGCTTGGCTTGTTGTCCCCTTCTTCCTGCTCAATTTTGCTAATCGGTAAAAACTGTTCTTTAATTACCGCCTGGGTGGCTACATTCTTAAATTCATTGTAGACCAAAAGTACTTTATCAAACTTTCCGGCTACAAAGGAATCCATTACAAATTCGGCTGCTTCTTTTACCGGTTCAAAGGAAACATCTTCAAACAACCTGGCATAATCCGTATGAGTGGAAAAATCTTTTTTCTTGAAGAAATCCAGGGCCTTTTTCCCTACCGGCATCACGGTAATCTGTTTGTCCGCATGTTCCTCCGTAAGAGACATGGTGGCTTTCAGGATATTGGAATTAAAGGCACCACATAATCCTTTATCAGAGGTGATGGGAACAATTAGAAGCTTGGATACAGGACGCTCTTCTGCATAAACGATATCGGTACCTCCTTCGGTCCCGGAGGTAATATTATTTAAGATGGAAGTCAATTTTTGGGAATAAGGTCTCATCTGGACAATTTTGTCCTGAGCTCTTCTCAACTTGGCTGCCGCCACCATTTTCATGGCCTTGGTAATTTGCTGAGTAGAGCTTACCGAATTGATCCTTTCCTTTACTTCTTTAAGATTGGCCATAACCGTTTATATCCTTCTATGTATCAGAATTCCTAAAATTACTTGGCAGCGTATTTTGGCGCAATTTCATCAACTGCCTTTTTCAGGAGTGTGCCCATGGTCTCCATATCCGCCTTGTTGATGGCCGTGAGTACTTCAGGATACTGCGCCTTAATGATGTTATAGAAATCTTTTTCAAACGCTTTTACACTTTCTACCGGTATGTTATCCAGTAAGCCTTTTGTAGAAGCGAAAATGATGGCTACCTGAAATTCTACCTTGACGGGTGAATATTGTCCCTGTTTCAAGATTTCCTGATTTCTTCTTCCTCGCTCAATCGTCCTTTTGGTCGTTGGGTCAAGATCGGACCCAAATTTAGAGAAGGCCTCTAATTCCCTAAACTGTGCCTGATCCAGTTTAAGCGTTCCAGCTACCTTTTTCATGGCTTTAATTTGGGCGTTTCCTCCTACCCGAGATACCGAAATACCCACGTTGATAGCAGGACGGATACCGGAGTTAAAAAGGTTGGTCTCCAGGAATATCTGTCCATCGGTAATGGAAATCACGTTTGTAGGAATGTACGCCGAAACGTCCCCCGCCTGGGTTTCAATAATGGGCAGGGCGGTCAAGGATCCGCCACCCTTCACCAAGGGTACCAGAGAAGGCGGCAAGTCATTCATTTGACTGGCAATTTCATCCGATGCGTTTATTTTCGCCGCTCTTTCCAACAATCTGGAGTGTAGGTAAAAAACGTCACCGGGATAAGCTTCCCTTCCCGGAGGTCTTCTTAGCAACAGGGATACTTCACGGTAAGCTACCGCCTGTTTCGAAAGGTCATCATACACTACAAGGGCCGGTCTACCGGTATCTCTGAAAAACTCCCCTATGGCAGCACCAGTGAAGGGTGCGAAGAATTGCATGGGAGCAGGATCGGCAGCTGAGGCACTCACAATCACCGTATAAGGTAACGCTCCTCCTTTTTCAAGCGAGGCCACCACATTCGCAACCGTAGAGGCCTTCTGACCAATCGCTACGTAGATACAAAATACCGGCTCTCCTTTATCGTAAAATTCTCTTTGATTCAGAATGGTATCAATGGCCACTGCGGTCTTACCCGTTTGCCGGTCACCAATGATCAATTCTCGTTGCCCTCTTCCGATCGGAATCATGGCATCAATGGATTTAATCCCCGTTTGAAGTGGCTCGTTTACAGGCTGACGGTAAATAACACCGGGGGCTTTTCGCTCCAGTGGCATTTCATAAAGCTCACCTTCCAAGGGGCCTTTTCCGTCTATTGGCGTTCCGAGGGTGTCTACCACCCTACCCAACATGCCTTCTCCTGCCTTGATAGAAGCAATTCTCTTGGTTCTTTTAACGGTGTCTCCTTCACGAACGGACTTCGCGTCGCCAAAAAGTACGGCTCCCACATTGTCCTCTTCCAGGTTAAGCACCATGGCCTTCAACCCATTCTCAAATTCGATCAGTTCCCCTGCCTGGGCTTTGGAAAGTCCGTAAATTCGGGCTACCCCGTCACCAACTTGGAGCACGGTCCCTACTTCTTCCAATTCCGCTTGGGTTCTGGCACCAGAAAGCTGTTCTTTCAAAATTGCCGAAACTTCATCAGGTCTTACATCTGCCATTATTATATAGGATTAGTATTGATTACTGCTAATTTCATATTTCTTTTCGTAAAGGTTTCGGGTAAAACCTAATCGTAATTGTTGCAACTTGCTTTTTATGGATTCGTCAAGTTGCCTGTCTTCTATTCTTAATATAAAGCCTCCGATTAAATTTGGATTGATTTTCTCAATCAACTCCACTTTATCCTTACCGGAAACTTCATTGACGATATCTTTGAAGGCCTGCCGCAATGCCTCATCCAACTGAATGGTGGCCACCACTTCCGCCGGTTGGATACCCAAATGCTCGTTATACAAGCGGTGAAACCCTTGGGCCATATCCGGAAGTAAGTCTTCTCTCCCTTTTTTACTCACCAATTCAAAAAACTTCATGGAAAGCGGGGTTACGGATTTCCCAAAAAGTGCCCGGATCAAAACCAACTTCTGATCGGAAGTGATGACCGGACTTTTAATAGCATCCACGAAATCAGGACTTTGCCCCGCCATGTCGAGAACACCATTCATATCCTGGTGTACCTTTTCCAATAGGTCATCCTCCACTGCCAGTTCCAACAATGATTTTGCGTATCGTGAAGCTACTCTGTATGCTGACATGGTGGGGAGATTAATTTAGTTTTATGTCTTTAACGAATTCCTCGACCAACTTCTTCTGAGCCGGTTCACTGGAAAGGTTTTGTCTCATTAGTTTTTCAGCTATCAACAGGGACATCTCAGCTACCTGTATCTTTACGTCCATCAAGGCCGCCTGCTTTTCCGTTTCGATAACCGCCTTGGCCTCTTCAATCATTTTGGCACCGGCACTGGCTGCTTCACCTTTCGCGTCCTCCATTAACTTCGCCGCGTATTCGTTGGCACCCTTCAGGATTTCATCCCGTTCGATCCGTGCCTCTTGAAGCAGTTTTTCATTCTCAGCGACCAGGTTGGCCATCTCCATTTTAGCCTTTTCCGCTTCGTTAAGGGAGGCCTCAATCGCCCCATCCCGCTCTTCTAATGCGGCCAGTATGGGTTTCCAGGCAAACTTTGCCAGCAGGAAAAACAAGATGGCAAAACCTACCGTTTGCCAGATAATCAAACCTAAATCGGGGCTAATCAGATCCATGGTGTCTATTCGTTAAGCTTGTAATGGGATTTGTTCAATTTTTAAATACGGGACCGGCCTATCGCCGGCCCCCATATTTTTGCTAGAAAGTTAAGTTGCCATTAAGTGCAATCAGCAGACAAACTACCACTGCAAACAAGGAAACCACTTCAATAAGAGCAGCAATGATCAACATCGCAGTCTGGATTTTTCCAGCAGCCTCTGGCTGTCGTGCGATGCCTTCCATGGCTTGCCCACCGATTCTACCAATACCCAGACCTGCGCCTATCGCTACAATTCCGGCACCGATACCCGCACCCATTAGTGCAAAACCGGCAGTCAATAATAAAGAAGTCAACATACTCGTTTTTTATTTAAATTAAATTGAACAAAGAAATTTCGATTTAATGATCATGCCCATGTTCCGCCACGGCCGCACCAATGTACATGGCAGAAAACAAGGTGAAAACATAGGCCTGAATGGTCGCCACCAATAATTCAATGACATTGATAAATACCACCATTAGGGTAGAGGCCACTCCAACCGCATAGGATTCAAATACAAAGATCAACCCTATAAAGCTCAGGATAACAATGTGTCCTGCCGTAATCGCTACAAATAACCTGACCGTCAGCGCAAATGGTTTGGTAAACAAACCAATTATTTCTACCGGTACGATAATTAGCAACAAGGGAATCGGCACGCCCGGGGTAGCCACCACATGTTTCCAATAAGCCTTGTTTCCATTGAAGTTTGTAACGAAGAAGGTGATCATTGCCAATGTCACGGTGACCGCAATATTGCCCGTAAGGTTAGCTGCTCCGGGCAATAGTCCTAAAAGGTTCCCGATCCAAATGAAAAAGAACAGGGACAACAAATAAGGCGTAAACTTTTTGTATTTGGGTCCGATGTTGGGAAGGGCGATTTCATCCCGTACAAATACCACAATGGGTTCCACAAAGGATGCGATCCCTTTCGGAGCCCTGTTTGGGTGCTTTTTATAATGTTTGGATGCTCCGAGCATCAGGTATAGCGTCACCCCTATCACCAAAAACAGCATGGCTACGTTTTTGGTGATACTCACATCGATAAAACTCCTGCTTTCATCAACCGCCTGCAACTTGTCATTTTCATCTATATAATAGCCTTCATGTTCCACACCGAAATGGTGGGTTTCGGAATCTACAAAGGAGGAGGAAGAGAAAAACTCAAATCCTCTGTCTCCGGAATAGACAATGACCGGAAGGGGCAAGGTAATGTGCGTATGACCAAGGGTGGCAAAGTGCCATTCGTGGGAGTCCTTGATGTGGTGCATGATGAAACTTGTTTTGTCTTCATCCTCACCGGAAGCAGCCATGGAAACAGCCGAAAACGCCAGTAAAACTACTGACAATAAGAAACTTAACCTGATAAATTTGCGGAACATCAAAATATTTTTTATCGCCTATTTCGAATGAAGGCGCAAATTAGTTATTAAGCTGTACATATCAAACAATAAGTACAACAAATAAATGATAAAGAAATCTACTACAAACCAAAGTAAATTTTCATCACCTGCCCATAAAATAATAAAAACAAAGCCGATACTAAAAAGTAATCGGAGCACCGTGATGCCCAGGATCACCGATACCGAATTAAATGTCTCGAGTTTCATCAACAGGCTCGCCAACACACCGGTACTTCCGGTTAGGACCGCAAAAAAAAGCAACATGGCCCAAAAATGCCTGTGAAACCAGGGACCGGGAAATAAGGCCTGTCCTCCCGCGGCTATCAAGGCCAAAAGCAGGGTGAAAAGGGTGGTTTTTACCAGTCCTTTTATCTGAAGGGATTTCATGTGTTTATAATTGTCTTTTAATGGTCACATGGAATCTCGCATGGCTAATAATCATCCCGGTGTGTGACGGGCACGTCATGCTCGATTTCATCTGTTTATAAATTGATTTTTTTCGGTCAGGTGCCTGCCCCGATGCTAAATCGGGAAAACCTCGCACCTGCCTGCCGGCAGGTGTTGGATAGTCATCTCTCCGTGTGTCGCCAGCGACATGCCTGTCTGCAGGCAGGCTCGATTTCATGTAGCGCAAAACAGCAGTTTCGTTGACGGGCCTTATCGGTTTTCATCGGATTTGAGGGATTTAAAAAGCTGATAAAAAGCCAGGGAAAGCGAAAGAAAACAACCCAGCAGCAAGTACAATGGAAAAACCATGCCGCTTTTTAAATGAAGTTTGTAACCAAGCCAGGTGCCCAGCGCAATGATCGCCCCCATCTGGAAAGCAAGTCCAAAATATTTAACGTAAGCCGGTGGCTCAGTTTGAGGAGGCTTGTTGTTTGGCGTTGACATGATCCCTGTCCACTTTTAACTGATTGTTAGTGCCCATATTGCACTTCCCGTTAAACTCCGCACCGTTTTCGATAATGAGTTTTTTGGTGTAAATATCTCCTATAATGAGCGCGGTTTTTTTAAGGAAAAGGGAGTCCTCGCATTGGATGTCACCATTGACCTGGCCTGAAATTTCCACTTCGGAGGCTTTCACATCGCCATTCACTTTTGCCGATTCTCCGATAATGATTTTCTGCTGCGAGTCCAGCGATCCCTCTACCGTACCTTCTACCCGGATATTTCCCTGGGATCCAATATTACCAACGATTACCGTTCCCATTGCTACCAAATTGCTGGAGGTCACCAGTTCATTGGTATTTTTTTTATCATCCGTGTTCTTTGCCATAATTAATCAAATGTTATGAATTCCCGGGGATCTAGCGGATTTCCTCTGTACCACAATTCCAGGTGCAAATGCTGTCCTGTGGTTTGTTCGCCTGTGTTGCCGATGATGGATACAATCTCACCACCCCGCACAGGATCGCCAATTGCTTTCAATATTACAGAATTATGTTTGTAAATCGAAATCAATTCATTCGAATGCTGTATTCCTACTACATAACCGGTATCCAGGGTCCAGCTGGCAAAAATCACGGTTCCATCTGCAATAGCCTTTACCGGCTCATTTTCTCCCGCTACCACGTCTATTCCAAAATGATTCCCCGAAGCCGAAAAACTACTGGTAACCACTCCCTTTACCGGAGGAAAAAAATAATTATCGGTAAAGGTACTGCTGCCCAGATTGCCAAAACCTCCTTCTTCGAGCGGAAGGGATTCAAATTCACTGATTATTTGCTGGGTAGCATCGCTACTCTTGAAGAGATCAATTTCCGATCGGTCCACTTGTTGCTCTCCCTGGTTTTCTACCGGCTCCGCTTGCTCCTCGTCCGTATCGGTTTCCCCGGAAAGGACCATTTGTATGTTTCGAACATACTGATCCTTGGCTTCCACTTCAAGTATCAGGGAATCGACCGTCTCCGAGAGGGAATGAATCCGCACCATGTTTTCGGTTTCCACATACAACGGATCAAACCATCGGGCCAGCAATGTCTTGGACAAAAACAAGGAAAGAACAAAACAGGCCAGAAACACCAAAGCGAACAATAATCCGACCCGTATCTTCGTAATATTAAAGGAAGTGATGACAGAAAAGTCTTCCTCTTTTCTGATGACAATCAGAAACTTGGTTTCAATCCAGTCATTAATTTTCTGTTTTACGCTCAATGGGCTTATTATTTAAAGATTTATCTTTTACAAAAATAGAATTTAATTCCTTTCGTTTAAATTTTTATCGCAAAAGAACTAATTTGGACCCTATTTCAAATTCATACACCTTGTACAAATCGATCCTTTTTCTGCGAAATTACATGATTCTACTGGCCTTATTGGCTGGGGTAATTTCCTGCTCCTCCCAAAAGGACACGTTTACCAATCGCCTGTATCATAATACAACGGCTAGATTCAATGCCTATTATTATGCCAAAGAAAAAATCAAGGAATTGGAAACTGAAATTGAAAAGGAGTATCAGGAAGATTTTTCTCAGGTATTACCTGTTTTTTATCCCATCGACAGCAGCACCATAGAGGCAAATGAAACCCTGCTGGATGAAGCCAGGGAAATGGCCTCCAAAGCGGTGGATTGGCATAAAATTAGTAAGTGGGTGGACCCGGCTTACCTGCTGATCGGCAGAGTAGATTATTATAATGGCAAATTCGACGAAGCGCAGAACACCTTCAAATATTTAAATGTCAATAGTACGCAGGACCCGGTCCGGCACGAAAGTTTGATTCGCTTATTGAAATCCTTTATAGACCTGCGCCAGTTTGAGGATGCTAATTTTGTAGTGGATTACCTTTCTAAAGAACCAGACATAAGCAAAGAAAATAAAAAACTGCTCTACAAAACCCTTGCTTATTATTACGAATCCCGGGGAGAAACAGATATGATTGTGCCTTCCTTATTCAAGTCCTTGGAATTTACCGATGACAAGGCTGAAATCTCCCGAATCAATTTCATATTGGGTCAGATGTACCAAAAGGCGGGATTGGATGCGTTTGCCTACGAATACTACCAAAAATCCTTATCGGGTAGCCCCAATTACGAACGCACCTTTTTTGCCCAACTGTTTTCACAGCAGGTAGCTGAACTGGAGAAAAGTAAGGACCTGAAGCGAGTAAGAGACTATTATGATGCCCTTTATTCTGATAACAAGAATGTTGATTTTCGGGATGTTATCCTTTTTGAAAAAGGGCGTTTTGAAAAAAAACAAGGAAATCTGGACGAGGCCATCCGTCTGTACTCGCTGGCTGTTAAAGAGCCCGGCGAGAACGAGCGACAGAAGGGGTATATCTATCAGGAATTATCCGAGGTGTTTCTCTACGAAAAGGAGGATTTTCTCAAGACCAAATATTACCTGGACAGTGCTTTGTCAAAATTTAAGGAAACAGACAGAAACTATGCTACCTTGGCATCCAGGAAAGTAGTTTTTGATCAATTTGCGGAAAATTTTGAGACGTTAACCCGAAATGACAGCTTGATAAGGCTTAGCCGCCTGAGTCCTGAGGAACAGGAAACGTACGTAGATACCTATTTGGCCCAGGAGGAAGCGCGATTAATTCAGGAAGCGGAACTGGCAAATCAAAAGAAAAACACCGGCATCTTTGACAACTTGCTGGCTTTTGGAGGGAGTGGTGGCAGCAGTGGATCCACTTTTTACTGGGACAATCCGGTAGCAATTCAGCGCGGTTCGCTGGAATTCAGCAAAGTCTGGGGCAATCGCTCCCTTACCGACAATTGGAGAAGTAGCGACCGCAGCTTTCAGGATCTCCCAGGGGAAGGGGATCAGGCAGTATCATCTGAGGAAACAGAAGAGGGCATCACGGAAGATTCGCAGGAAACAGCCCTTGCCACGCAGCTTCCAGACAAAAGCAGTTTATTGAGTCAAATACCCAATAAACCGGAAATACAAGAATTGATGATGGAGGAGATGGAAAATGCTTATTTTAATCTGGGAAAACTCCTTTATTTCGACCTTCAAGAACCACAAAAAGCGATTACCAACCTGGAAATGCTCATTGAAAAGTTTCCGGAGACACCAAAAAAACCCGAAGCTTATTATACCCTTTATCTGGCTTCCAGGGACCTGAACCTCGGTGCGGAAGCATATGCTCAGTTGCTTAATACTGAATTTCCTGATTCCCAGTTCACCAAATCGATCAATAATCCAGATAAGGTATCCGGTTCTCAGGCGAATTTTGAATCCGGACAAAATTATAAGGAAGCTTACGCACGTTACCGGGAACAAGACTATGCTTCCGCACGCAGTATCATACGGGAGACCTTAAACCGATACCCGCTAACCAAAAATACGGACCGGTTATTGCTGCTGGATATTTTGATTGCCGGGAAACTGGAATCGGTAGACCGATACAAGGAACGGCTCCATAGTTTCCTGCAAAATGCCGAGGACGAACCGCTGCGGGATTTTGCAGAGAAGCTGCTTGAGGCCGTCAGTGAAGGAAACGAAGGTGAGGCAAGCGGTGAGGAGGAAGCCTTGCCGGGAGAGGAGACTGTTGCTGCAGATCAGGACCAGGACCAACTAATGCCCGAGGCAGAAGCGTCCCCCTACAAAGCAAACGCCTCTCAAACCCATATTTTTATTTTACCCATGGATGAAGATATGGCTGAAAATTCAGGAGATCTGACGGCAGCATTGGAAAGTTTTCACGCTGAAAATTTCTCTGTTGAGCGGTTGCGGACAGGTACGATTGCCATCACCAGAGAAACGAAGATTCTAATTATCAGCCCTTTTCCCAACGCGGAAAAGTCTATGAATTACAGGGAAACGTTTTTAAGCAGTTTTAACAGTGATTCATTACCGGAGGAGCAAAAAAATAGTAGTTTTGTTATTTCAATAGAAAACTTCCAGCAACTCAACAAACGAAAGGATCTGGAAGAGTACAGGTCCTTCTATGAGCAAGCTTATTAATTAAAAGTATGAGTAATAGTAAAAAAAGTGCACCCAGTCCCTTGTATAAAAAAATCATCCGATACATGTGGCTTGTTTTTGTTGTGGGATTAGTTGGATTGGTCCTTTTCATTGCCGCTGTAAATGCCAACTTCCTGGGTTTGTTTGGAGACATGCCGGATTTTGAGTCGCTTGAAAATCCGGAAAGCGAACTAGCCTCCGAATTGTATTCAGCGGACGGTATTTTGCTGGGAAAATATTTTAGGGAGAACAGGACACCTGTCACCTATAATGAACTCGCTCCAAACCTGATCAATGCGCTGATAGCAACAGAAGACGTTCGCTTTGATGACCACTCCGGCATAGATCCCCGGGGTTTGTCCCGGGTGTTGGTCAAAAGCCTTCTCCTTGGTCAGCGAGGGGCAGGGGGTGGAAGTACACTGAGCCAACAAACGGCAAAAAACCTTTTTAAAACTCGAACAAAAGCTTCACAGGGCTTTTTGAGCAATGTTCCGGTCCTGAGAATGATTATCATCAAAACGAAAGAATGGCTCGTGGCGGCAAAACTGGAAAGGGCCTACACAAAGGAAGAATTGCTTACCATGTACCTGAATACTTCCGACTTTGGGAGCAATTCGTTTGGAATCAAGACCGCTGCCAGCACCTTTTTCAACAAGGAACCCCGTGATTTAAGCATCCAGGAATCCGCCACATTGGTAGGTCTTTTTAAAGCTCCCTCCTACTACAGCCCGGTTTACAATCCCGAAAACTCCCTCCGCAGACGAAACACGGTGCTGTCGCAGATGAATAAGTATGATTTCATTACCCAACCCCAATACGACAGCATTTCCAATATGCCCATTGAATTGGAATACAATGTGGAAGGTCACAACGAAGGATTAGCAACTTACTTCCGGGAGGTGGTCAAAGCAGACTTGATCCAATGGACAAGAGAAAACCTGAAACCGGATGGTACCAATTACGACCTGTTTGGGGATGGCCTGCGGATTTATACTACCATCGATAGCCGGCTGCAAAGGTATGCGGAAGAGGCAGTGGCTGAGCACATGCCTGAACTTCAGGAGAGATTCGAAGCGGAGATTGGGGACCGGGATCCCTGGATAGACAGCCAGCGCAGACCCATCCCTGATTTTCTTGAAAATGCCGTAAAAAGAACCGAATCCTATCGAAACCTCCGTTCCAGGTATGGAGACGATACAGACAGCATTGAGTACAAACTGAATGAAAAGAAAAAAATGACGGTTTTTTCCTATGAAAAAGGAGAAATAGACACCCTCATGAGTACCATGGATTCCCTGAGGTACTACAAAAAATTCCTTCAAACGGGTTTTGTTTCCATGGATCCCCATAGTGGCCATATCAAAGCCTGGGTTGGGGGGGTTAATCACAAGCATTTCAAATACGATCACGTGAAGCAGGGAAAAAGACAACCCGGCTCCACTTTTAAACCTTTTGTGTATGCCGCCGCCATTGAAAACGGCTACGGCCCCTGCTATACGGTGATTGATCAGCCTGTGGAAATCAACCAGCCCGATCAGCCCACCTGGAGGCCCAGCAATGCCAATGGCGATTTCACATTCGAACGCATGACCATCCGATCGGCCATGTCCCAATCCGTTAATTCCATCACGGCCTACATGATGAAAAAACTAAGCCCCAGCGTGGTGGTTGAAACCGCACATCGGATTGGCATCACTAGCGAACTAGAAGCGGTGCCTGCGCTGGCATTGGGAACCGTAGATGTTTCTA
Source organism: Cyclobacterium sp. (assembly GCA_041685605.1). Lineage (GTDB taxonomy): Bacteria > Bacteroidota > Bacteroidia > Cytophagales > Cyclobacteriaceae > Cyclobacterium. Next base: position 40,609 of record JAWLFL010000002.1, read on the forward strand.
TCATGGAAATGGTCGGTGCCTTTAGCACCTTTGTAAATAAGGGAGAACACATTACTCCTATTTACATTGACAGGATTGAAGACAAATTTGGCAATGTTTTACACCAGTTTATCCCTCGAAAACGACCGGCGATGAGTGAAGAAGATGCCTATATCATGGTATACATGCTCCGTGGAGGAACAGAGGAAGAAGGCGGAACGAGCCAAGGGCTCCCAAGAAATATCCGGGATGAAGGAAATGAAATAGGGGGGAAAACCGGAACTACCCAAAATGCCTCTGATGGTTGGTATATGGGCATCACCAAAGACCTGGTTAGCGGCGTTTGGGTAGGAGGCGACGACCGGGCCATCCATTTCAGAAGCTGGCTCAACGGGCAGGGCTCCAGAACCGCACGCCCCATCTGGTCAAAGTTTATGACCAAAGTTTACGAGGATCCTAACCTGGACATCACCAAAGGACCTTTCCCTAAACCTGAAAGGCCATTAAGTATAGAGATCGATTGTTCCAAATATGACCTGAATCAGGACGAATACCAGGAATTTGATTATGATGCTACCAGTACGGATTTCTGATCCAGCGGGTACGCATTAATTTCAAAAACGCATGATTTTGTCTCTATGGACATGCATTCTCCATCGTACCTTCCAACGGAACATCAGCAGCTTCCGGACCTTCCCGGTGTCTATCGATACTACAACAAAGAAGGCAAACTCATCTATGTAGGGAAAGCCAAGAGCCTGAAAAAACGGGTCGGTAGCTATTTTAGCAAAAGCACCGGCCTTAACCAAAAGACCCGCAGGATGGTGAGGGAAATCAACACCATCGAAATCACCATTGTCAATTCGGAGTTTGATGCCCTGCTGCTGGAGAATAACCTGATTAAAAAATCCCAGCCTCGATATAACGTCTTGCTAAAAGACGACAAAACCTATCCCTACCTGCTGCTTACCGATGAATCCTTTCCCAGAATCTATCCTACCCGTAGGGTAATCCCCTCTAAGGGCACCTATTATGGGCCTTTTGCCAGTGTCAAGGCGATGAATAATGTACTCGACCTTATTCTTTCCCTTTTCACCATCAGGACCTGTAAACTAGACCTGGCTCCTGAAAAAATAGCCGCTTCCAAATACAAGGTTTGCCTGGAGTACCATCTGGGAAACTGCAAGGGACCTTGTGAAGGGTTGCAGGATGAAAAAAACTACCTGGCTGATATCGAACAAGCGCGAAATATTCTTAAAGGGAACCTGGGGATCGCCAAGAGTTTTTTTAAGGAAAACATGCAGGCGGCCGCGGCGGCGCTGGATTATGAAAGGGCACAGCGGTACAAAGAAAAACTGGACCTACTTGAAAAATACCAGGCCAAATCATTGGTAATTAATCCCAATGCCGATAGTCTGGACGTGTTGGCCATTGTCAGCGAAGAAAAGTTTGCCTTTGTGAATTACCTGCGGATAAAAAATGGTGCCATCACCCTCAGCAAAACGGTAGAGCTTAAAAAGAAACTGGACGAAACAGACCAGGAACTACTTCTTACCGCTATCGTGAGGCTACGGGATCAGTTTCAAAGTGATGCCAGGGAAGTATTGGTCAATGTGGAATTTGAGGATTCTCCGGAAGGCTTGCACCTAACCCTTCCTAAAATTGGCGATAAGCGAAAACTGATTGATTTAAGTTTAAAAAATGCCTTGTACTACAAAAAGGAAAAGGCCTTACTGGCAGGAGAGACCAAAGACAAAAAAAACAGGGTGCTTCTCCAACTTCAGCAAGACCTATCCTTGAGCGAGTTGCCAACACATATCGAGTGCTTTGACAATTCCAATATACAAGGCAGTAACCCCGTAGCTAGTATGGTTTGCTTTAAAGATGGGAAGCCAGCCAAGAAAGAATACCGGCATTACCACATCAAAACCGTAACGGGGCCTAATGACTTCGCCAGTATGGAAGAGGTCGTTTACAGAAGGTACAAAAGGATGGCTCAGGAAGAAGTGGCCTTACCCCAATTGGTAGTAATCGATGGGGGAAAGGGGCAATTGTCTTCGGCTGTTGCAGCACTCAAGCGACTCGATCTATATGGAAAAATCCCCATCATTGGCATCGCCAAACGTTTGGAGGAAATCTATTTTCCAGGAGATATCTATCCCCTCTATATCGATAAAAAATCCGAATCCCTGCGACTGATCCAGCGGATTAGGGACGAGGCGCACCGGTTTGCGATTACCTTTCACCGTAACTTAAGAAGTAAGGGCGCGCTCAATTCCCAATTAACGGGCATAGAAGGTATCGGAGAAAATACGGCACAGAAACTTTTGAAGCATTTTAAATCCTTCAAAAACATTCAGAACGCCAGCCTGGATCAACTTACGGGTGTTGCCGGAAAGGATAAAGCGGAAAAAATTCACGCTGCCCTGCATCCATAAAAAAAAGCGACCTTCTTTTGAAAGCCGCTTTTTCTATGCATGGAGAGCAATTTGCTTACCACTCCCATAGGTTATTTTCCCATTCCAGCAGGTCATACTCAAATTCCAGGGAATTTAAGAAGGCCTGCAATTCAACATTTGGATTTTCTGCATCGATCATATCTACAATCAGGGCATTGTCCGGATTGGTATATTTCCTAACCACCGATCTGAATAATCGCAAATCAAACGCCTGGCTATAAGGCAAATGCTTGGACGTATTTTGAAAATTCAGCCAGCGGCCCTTCTCCATATCGTCAAAATAATTATAAAAATCCTTGTACCGGATAAAGGCAATGGACTTCTGCCCCGCACCAGAGTTTGTTTCCGATGGCATGACCAACTCCAGGTATTTTACATCAAACTTTACCTCGGAACGGTGCTTATCAAAAACGAAATCCTCCCGAAAATCCAAGTAATAAACGTCCTTCACAAAAACACTATCTCCATTTTCGGCCGTCAGAAAATTCGTCTGAAACTCACTAATGGAAAGGGGCTGGGTAAACTCCTCGTCCGCAAAAATCTCAAAGGCATTTTCATTCACAATGGCATTGTAAATATTCATCATAATACCATCCGACTTGAGTCCACCTGTTCCGTAAAGGGGAAGATTAAATTTCTCCCTCAAATCAATTCGGCGCCAGACCCCGACCTGATACATTTTATCTGCCTCCCTTATAGGAAGAACCGAATACGTTGTATCGATTTCAAACTCGGTATCTCCCATATCCATATTCGGGTTTTGGGTGTTGGTGTTCTGGGAAAAAGCAGGCAAGGCCAGCAGATTCAGTGCCAGGAACAACAGCCAAAAATTTCCGAATGGTTTATTTGATACATTCATGTTTTCTTTCATTTAATTCTAAAACGCCCCAATCGATGATTTATTACCTAATGGAGATTTGTGAAATGTCATTAACAGCACTTCTGATCTTATTGCCTCTGAAATTGGTACGAGTAACTTCTCTGGCAATAATAATCAGACGGTCACCGCTCTGTGCCTGGGCCAATAAGTTTCTTACGGCCACATTCTGACCGGTGATAGTTACGCTTTCCCGCGGCACATCATTTCTAACCAACCTAACCTCTCCGGCCGTAACCTCGAAGTTGGCATCATTCGGCATGGTCCTTCCAAAGGTAGGTTCCGGTACTGCTCTAATTTGGAGATTTGTCAAGGCATTGGCCGCGTAAGGATTTTGCTCATCTACCTGCGTATCGCCAACATAAGGCTGAATAGTAGGAGCTGGCACCGGCTTGATATCGTATTCAACGGTACCGATTCTATTTCCTCCGCTGGAAACCGTAATGTTTACGTTACCGGATGCTCCAGGTATAACGGTAACATCCGAAGGCCGGGATCCTTTGATGGCCTGACCACCGGAAACGGAAAATTCGGGGGCGTATGAATTGCCTAATGCGGGTACTTCAATCACCAAATCATTGGCGCATTCCGCGTATAATTGATTGACTACCTCCGAACTAACCTTTATCACCGGTTCAGCGACAAAGTAATCGTAATTGATCGTGAACACACTGTCCTGCCCTCCTATCGGAACGATGATTTCACCTGTTAGTGTTCTGGGAGCAAGTCCCCGATCATCGTAATTCGAAGCCGGAGCTACCGGAAATTGTATCTTGCCAAAACCAGCTTCTACCGGTATCTCCCTGCCGTCCGCAGTCATTTTTAACTCGGTGGAGGAAGAGGAAGATGCCAGAAACATTTCAGCCTCAAAGGTGGTACCTGCAGCTACTACATTGGAGTTAGCCGCTACTTGCGCTTTCAATTTATCCGCTTCGAAAATAAAGGATCCGAGGGAGTTGGTAATCGCAGTCAACGCTTCACTTTCAATATTCAACACTTCATTCTGGTGCTGACTGATAATAGCCAATACGGCTCCTATCGGAGATTTTACATAATTCAGGTTGACATAATCTTTGTAGTTGACATCTACATCATTCTTAAACAGGTCAATTTCACTGGCATCCTTGGCAATTTTCTCAAAGGAACTGGAGATCTCTAACTCACCCAGGATTTGGTTAAGCTCTTCCGGAAATGCGTTTAATCTTTCCTGCATCTCATACCCAAGCCGGTTGTTGTTAAAAAGGTTTCCAGGAATATCGGTGTTTTTAAGTGCCGAAGTTTTGAAATTTCCTTCATCATTAATGGCGTTAGACTGCTCGATGAGCAGGCTTTTCGCCTCTTCCAGGTAGCTGTAGAGATCCGAACTTTTTTCCCGGATTTCCCTGGCCGCCTCCACTTTTGGGATGTCCACCGGATTATTTCCCTGCTGTTCTACGGTAGAAGAAATGATGTTTACAGAAAACTGATTCTTCTGAATGTAATTCGTTGAGGTTCGTTCCAAACCATCATTTATCAGAATAAACTTCTGAAGGATTTGGTTACTCACCTGTAGTGCCAATAGAGCAGTCAGAACCAGGTACATCATCCCGATCATCTTCTGCCTTGGTGTTTCTTTACCACCCGCCATAAGCTATTTTATATTTTCTGAGATTAAAATAAATAAGAACTGCAATCAACGAAATCAACCCTTCATTGCTGAAAGCATGCCACCATACACCTTGTTCAGGGAATTGACATTTTGGTTGAGTTTCGCCAGTTCGGTTTTAAAAGTTTCGGTTTCTTTTCCAGCTTCAGCAATGCCTTCCATGGCTGCCGTGACGTTGGAGTAAAATTTACTAATGGTTTTTGCGTGCATGTTGGAATCTTTCAATTCCTCCTCGTATACATTATTCAATGCGGATAGGCTTCTGGTAACATTGACCACCTGGTCCCGATAGGCTTTGGCATCCTCGGATGCAGAAGACATTTCAGCCAGAGCAGAAGCTGTTTTGCTGTAAGAATCATTGATATCTACCAGAGATTTGGATGCCTTTTTGACATTTTCGGAATATTCCTGGGTTGCGACCGTGGCATCCGAGAGGGTTCCTAGCTTCTGGGTGGTGCTTGCCAGGTTTTGCATGCCTTTTCCCAAACTATCCAGAAGTTCAGGACCAATTTTGGCTTTTTCAAGCAACTCATCCATTTTTTGAGCCGTTTGATCAGTGCTAGGCCTGGCGGCCCTTGCTGGTGATTTCCCACCTTCCTTTCCGGCAAGTTCCGGATAGACCTTTGACCAGTCCACTTCCTCGCTTTTGGGCTCGAATGCAGATAAAAAGAAAATCAATGCTTCTGTGGTCAGACCTACACCGATCATCAGAGATGCAAATGGCCAATCCAAAATCTTAAACATAGCTCCAAGAATTACTACTGCAGCTCCAATTCCATAAATCTTAGGCATGATAGAGCCATAAAACTTATAAGCAAAGGTGTTATTTTCTGTTGACATAATTTTAAAAAAACGTTAAGTAAGTAAGGAATCGTTTGAGGTATATGTGAGTAAGCTAATTTATCTTCTACTTCTCCTATTGGACTTCACATCCATGGTACCTGACCTTCCTATGTAGGTCATGGCGGTTCGAAAACCAATATGAGCGGTCTGAACATACTGGTATTCGTAATTTCGGGCACTGGTTTCCAAAAAGTGGGCCACGTCTTTCCAGGATCCTCCCCGGACTACTTTCCTGGTTTCGGTAGAATCTTTATAGGTCGGATTCATATCCCAAATCAAGGCATTGGCTGCGGGGTTATAGGCATCTTCCACCCATTCGGCTACATTTCCTGCCATATTATACAAACCAAATCCGTTTGGTGCAAATGCATCTACCGGAGCGGTGTAGGCAAATCCATCGTCGATGTAATTCCCCCTTCCGGGCTTGAAATTAGCCATCAGACAGCCTCTTCTGTTTTTCAGGTAAGGACCACCCCAGGGGTATTTGGCGATTTCTTTTCCACCCTTGGCTGCGTACTCCCACTCTGATTCAAAAGGAAGTCGAAACTTAGGCATGTCAAATTCAGACTCATCATTGGCGTTCATGTGGTAGGACTTCCATTCACAGAATTGTTTGGCCTGGTCCCAACTGATCCCCACCACCGGGTAATCATCAAAAGCCGGGTGGTCAAAGTAATACTCCATCAAAGGGTCTCCATAATGGTGCGTAAAACTAGTCGACCAAACAGTCGTATCCGGAAGCAACTCTTCCAATACAAATTCCGGAGCCTCTGCCTGCGTAGTGGGCGTACCTAACGCAAGCTCACCCATACGAACAGCATCTAAAAATTGCCGGTATTTATTATTGGACACTTCGTACTTATCCATGTAAAACTCCGAAATTGTTACTTGCTTATTCATAGAAGACATGCTAAGGGCAATGTCCTCGTCAGACTGCCCCATCCAAAAAGTTCCAGCCTTTACCGGAGCCATTTCATAGGGCAAAGCTTGCTGCCAGCCCGACCGTTTGGGAACCCCTGTCACTTCACCTCTGCGGTTAAGTTTTTCACTGGATGTACCTTTGTTCCCAAAAAGTCCACAACCCTGAAGTAATGCCATTATTACCAGACCCGAAATCAGGGTAAAAAAGCGCTGATTCATTTTTTTAAACATAAATGACATTAAATTAACTACATTCATTTTCAACCATTTAAACAAATAACCAATTCGAAATTTAACAGATTTTATCAGAAAAACACAAGGATTTTTTTAATAAAGTTTCAACTAATCGAATCTAAATCTTGGTGTCCTCTGTATCATCCGTTCTATTTGTTTCGAAACCTGAGGTAAATTGTAGGTCAACATAAACTCATGGGAAGAAGGAGACTTTGCTTCCAATCCTCCAACTACCAAATCGAATGCGTAACCCAACCGGAGGGAATTATCTCTTAGCAGACTGTAACCCAACAACACGGATGCGGACTCTTCACCTCTGTAAGCCAATCCCAAACTTATTTTTTTATTGTACGTGCCTATAACGCTGATGTCATAAGAAAAATTATTCAGGGCTATTGATTTTACCAATATACTTGGTTCAACGGTTAATTGAGCAAAAGTGTTTATGCGATACCCCGCCAATACGTAATGATGATTTTCCAAACGGTTTGCCAGGCTACCATCTCCGAAATCAAAGCCCGGCTCATTAAGGTTCCTGCTGCTTAGCCCCAGGTAAAAACTGCCCCTATCGTAGAGCAGCCCTACCGATACGTTCGGACTTCCCTGATTTTCGTTCCCCGCAGAGGGAATGGTCGGATCCGGGTTTACGGGAAAAAACTCATCGTACCGGATCGTACTGGAAAAAAAACCTCCTGTGGCACCCATGCTCAGTATTCCCCTGCCAATGGGAAGGTGGTAGGCCAGAGAAAGGTTAACCTCCTGATTAGTGAAAGGCCCAATCGCATCATTTACGGCCACTAAGCCAAAACCTATGGGGATATTTTTCATTCTCCCAGACGCTGAAAGTAACTGGGTCGTTGGAGCTCCTCCCGCCCCGGTACTGGTGGTATAATCCAACCACTGACTTCGATGAAGGGCAGAAATGCTGTACCCAGCATCTTTTCCTGCAAATCCCGGATTGTAAAAAAGACCATTATACATGTACTGGGTAAACTGTGCGTCCTGCTGGCTGAATGCCTGAGGACTAAACCCCAGGATGGCAGCCCCAGAAAACACACAAAATAGCAGGTAAGTTTTAATGGTCATGTGTAAAAGACATTATGCATTGGAAAATCTATTCTACACATTTAAACTGACTTTACCTTAAAAAAGATTAAAAGAAATCAGATTTTGTTCGCTTTTTTTATGTAAAGCTCCAATGCACCTGTCATGCTGGGAGCATTTGGCAACGGTGCTTCGATATCGAGAATTAAGTCCATTTCCTTTACCGCCTGAGCAGTGGTCGGCCCAAAAGCAGCTATTCGGGTTTTACCCTGTTCGAAATCAGGGAAATTCTGAAAAAGAGATTTGATCCCGGATGGACTGTAGAAGGCCAGAATATCGTACTTAATATCTTTCAGGTCCGATAAATCCGCCGCTACTGTGTGGTAGATGATCGCTTCGGTAAACTCAATGTTGTTTTTGCTCAAAAAGTCCGGTATATCTTCCTTCCGGATATCCGAACAGGGGAACAGGTATTTTTCTGATTTATGTTTTTTGAAGAAATCGAATAGGTCCGCAGCAGTCCTGTTTCCCACAAACAATTTCCGCTTCCTGATTACGATGTATTTTTGAAGGTAATGAGCCGTCTGTTCGGAAATACAAAAGTATTTCATGTCTGCTGGCATTTCGATCTTCAACTCCTGACAGATCCCAAAAAAATGATCGATGGCATTTCTGCTGGTGAAAATTACGGCGGTATGCTTTAAAATTTCAATTTTCTGCTTTCTGAAATCCTTGATAGAAACCGGTTCTACCTGAATAAAAGGCCTGAAATCTATTTTGATTTTGTATTTTTCCGCTAATTGAAAATAAGGCGAGCGTTCATCAGCGGGTTTCGGCTGAGATACTAAAATGCTTCTAACCCGGTTTAATCTGTCTTTTGTTGATTGCGTCATTTTACATTTTTTTCCTTTACCCTAGGAGCAATTTACAAATCACCAAAAAGGGGATTAATTCAGAGGTGCAAAGGTAAGAAAATAAATGATAATTATTAAAACCATTTTTTTTGTACATCCAGATGGACAAGCCAATAATTCCCAGGGAATACACCCCTAGAAAAGAATAGTAGAGGATTGCCATGTCAATCGCTCCAGGTATCAACTGGTTGGCATAGAAAACCACCGTCAGTCCCAGCACCATCAACAATCCAAATCCGCTAACTTTCAACAAATAGAAAAAATGAGGAAGGGCCACCTTGTGTAGATCGAAAATAAAGGTGTGTATCCCTAACCAAAGAAACTTAAAAAAGGTCAGCAGTGTCAGTACCAGACTTATCACGAGCCACAGGTATACCATCGTTTCGATGTCTTTTTCGAAAAGAAGTCCAAACAATTCTACTTCGAATAAATGAATACCCAAAAGGACCATTAGCCCAACACCCAAATTGATGACAATCAGATAAAAAAGGAGTTCGGCCGAGTAGATTTTGGAAAAACCCACGGATTCCCATAGATCTTCAAAGGCAAAAATTCCCGCCGGATTCCAGAAAATGCCAAAAATGGAAGGGAATAACAGCCTGAAAACAGCTATGAATAATAATAAAATCACGATGGCAATAAAAAAAAACTCCTTGACATCATCGTTCTTTCTTTTACTTAGCTGCCCGTCTGAGATTTCGGGAATCTCGGCCGGGGAACCAAAAAACCCCTTTTTTACGGAAAATTCGTCCAGATCAATACCCTTTTTTCTGGCAGCTATTTTTACTTTCCCATCGGTTCCCGTGCTGGATTCCAACTTCTGGCTATCTAAAAAGACCAGTGTATCCCGATCGGCAATCATCCATAATTCCTCCCCGATGAATAATCCGGCATCCTTTGGAATAGCAATTCTCCAGGTAGCCTCCGGGAAAGATCCCGGCACTACCCATACAAAAGCTGCTTCGTTTGGGGCCAGATTAAATCCCTGCTTTTGAAGCTGGATATCCGGATCATAATTGAGTAATACCTGTGCGATTCCAACCCTTGGCATCCCCTGACACAAGCAGAAGAAAACCATCACTAAAAATAACTGAATGCTTCTTTTCATTAAAAACGACCGGTAAAACCAAAATGAATCCTTGAGTACGAAAAACCTATGGGCTGATCAGAGGCCTGCCCCAAGGCGTAAACGAAAGTAAAGATACCCCCGTTGGTTTCCAAACTTAATCCCCCACCAAAAGCCAATGGCCATTCTGTCGGCCGCCCTGTAACCCTATTTTCCAGCATGCCCAGGTCTGAAAACAATAGAAAATACGATTCATCGCTGATGTAATACCGGGGCTCTACGGTGAAATACAGGTACTGGCTGGCAAAGAAATAGTTTTCGTTAAACCCCCGAATGCTTTGCAAACCTCCCAGGCGGAATAAATCATTTAAAAACAAGTTGGAATTATACATTTCCCCACCATTCGCCGCCAATTTGGTGCTTAATTTCCGCTGCCACTGTATATACCTTTCCACATTTCCCTGAAGGTAATACTGGATGGTATTTTTTTTCGCATCTTCGTACAGGGCCTGCGGTAATGCGGTGTTTTCTACCAGTCTTTTATTTCCTATCCCAGCCATAAACGAACCCCTCCACCCATTTTTGGGCATCAAAACATCGTCGACATCATTGAAGCGCAGGTTGGCTCCATAATTATTATAACGGAAATCGGCAATATCAGGAAGTTCATTTGCTTCCTCATACCTGCTCACGTCCAATAAGTCTCCCGCTTCCCTTTTGCCGAAAAAACTCAGATCGACTTTTGGGCTGAGTTGCAGGCCAATGGTTACATTAAATTCCCGGTTTAAAAAAGTCGTGTCCTCTTTCAGAAAAGAAAAAGCCAGACCCAGGTCCAATTGAGAACCAAGGACAAACGGTTCTCTGGCCTCAATTGTCAGGTTTTGCGAATACTGGCTGAGCCGCTGCCAGTTTAGCAGGTAGTCCCTTCCTTTTCCGGAAACATTATAGAGCTGCACATCAAATTGGCCGGTTACCAGCCATTTATTCGCTTCTACCTCATTTGGTAACAGGCCGATAATACCATCTAATGTGTTGATTTCTCGGTCGGTTACCGGCAGGTATACCGTCGCTTCTTCGTTTTGAAAAGAGAGTTCAGGACTGCCATCTAGCCGGATATAAGGGATATTTTCCAGCCGGGATACGGCCTGATCCAGTTTTTTTTGGGAAAAAGGCTCTCCGGGAAGCAGCTTTAATTTTCTGGCCAGGTAAAGGGGCTGAGTTCTGGAACTACCGCTTATTTGAAGGGTGTCAAAAGCAATCCAGGGGCCCTTTTTTACGTTAATTCGCGCTCCTACCTGTTTTTCACTCACCTTCAGACTATCCAGATTCACGGCAATAAAAGGATAGCCCTGATTTTGCCCTGTCTCCAACACCTCTTCGATAAGCCGCCTTACCTCTCCAAACCGAAACGGCCGCTCCTGAAAATGGATCCGGGAGAAAGCAGCGCTGCCCAGCATCCAGGGTTCCAGATTTCCTTTTTCCAGATACAGCCAGTAAAATTCCGGCCCTGTTTCCAGCAGAAGATGTGCTTTTCTTTCCGATAAGAAAACCAGACTGTCCTCAACATTCAGGTATCCCTGCCATTGCAGGGAATCGATTAGCCGCTTTGTGTGATCGTATATGGCCAGGCTATCGGGAAATGTACGCTCCGTACGCTGTACCAGCCTCCCGTTTTCAGAAATTTCAAGGCTGAGTTTATAGCTCGAATCCTGAGCCTGCGCAGAAAGTACAAGTCCGAACAACAAAAAATAAAAAAACAGCGCCTTTAAGCACTTTACCAAACACCCCTTACCTTCATGGGAAAGGTGTATACCGCATCCATTGCGGTAATAAACAAGGTCTTTCTGTCTCCTGCACCAAAACATACATTTGCCGTCCAGTTTGCATCAATGGGAATGTGCCCGATTTGATCCCCTTTGCTGTTAAAAATGGTAACCCCCTTTCCTGTCAGATAAAGGTTTCCTCTATTATCAATGGTCATCCCATCGGAACCCATTTCCACGAATAACTGCCTGTTGGTAAGGTATCCGTCTTCTTCAATGTCGTAAACATAGGTTTTATCGTCCCCAATATCTGCTACATATAACTTTTTCCCGTCGGGTGTTCCTACGAGTCCGTTGGGTTGCACCAGATTTTCATCCACTCTGAAAAACTGTAACCGATCGTCACTCAGGTAATACAGGTGCTGCCCATCCTGCTGCATTTCCGGATCTCTATCCCAGTAGTCCCTCGCGTACAAAGGGTCTGTCAGGTAAATGCCGCCTTGAGGACGAATCCATAAATCATTGGGACCATTTAACTTATTTCCCTTAAAATTTTCCAAAAGCACCTCGTGATTGCCGTCCATATCAAAGGACCACAACTCGTTTTCATTATCGGCACAGGCTATCAAGTCTCCCTGCCGATTGAAATACAAGCCGTTTGACCTGCCTGCCTCATCTGAGAAAACCGTAATTTCTCCCGTTGAAAACTTCCACTTGTAAATCTTATTGTTTGGCTGATCCGTGAAATAAACATTTCCCTCCCGATCCACGGCGGGACCTTCGGTAAAACTGTATCCCTCACCTACCTTTTCTAACGCTGCATCCCGGGGTACCAGGCTTTTTTTAATTTCCATTTGAGCCAGCAGCAATGAGGTTGGCACCATAAAAAGAAAGGCAAGCAAAAAGATTATTTTGGACAAATTCGTTTGTATAGCCATAGGGTTTTATTTTCAATTGGATTCAAAAATAAGTCAATTCTTTGCAAAAACTAAATCCTGATCCTAAGAATCTTTAGCTTTGCCTCAGGAAATAGGTACGCCGCGACGAGTCAAGGAATACTTCCCCAATGGTATCGGTGCAAAATTTCACCCTTATTCAATCAGAACTACTTATGGCTGGCATATACATTCACATCCCTTTTTGCCTTCAGGCCTGTCACTATTGTGACTTTCATTTCAGCACCAACCTTACCAACACGTCCCAGTTGGTGGCCGAATTATGCCGGGAACTGGTACTGAGAAAATCCTACTTGCCCAACAATACGCCGATCGAATCCCTGTATTTTGGAGGGGGGACTCCCTCCATTTTACCTACGGAAGAAATCCGGAAAATCTACCAAACCGTGCTGGAAAATTACGATTGCCAGCTAAAGGAAGTTACCCTGGAAGCCAATCCGGATGATTTGGAGGAAGAAAAGCTGGAAGCCTATTTAAAATTGGGGATAAACCGGTTGAGCATCGGCATTCAGAGTTTTAACGATGAAGTGCTGCGCTTTTACAACCGCTCCCACCATGCCGTACAGTCCCTTGCCGCCCTGGAAAAAGCCCGGTCCGCTGGATTTAAAACCCTGACCATGGACCTGATCTATGGATATCCTCACGCCGATCATTCCATATGGCAACAGGACCTGGCAAAAACCCTGGAATTGGCCCCGGACCACATCAGTGCCTATTGCCTAACCATTGAGCCAAATACAGCCCTGGGTATCTGGCAAAAAAAAGGGAAATTTGATGCCGCTTCTGAGGATTTTCAGGCCGAGCAATTTGAAATCCTCCAGCAAACCCTGGCTCCAGCAGGATATGTACAATATGAAATTTCGAATTTTGCCAGGAATAACGCCTTTTCCCTGCACAACAGCAACTATTGGAAAGGGGTCCCTTACCTGGGTATAGGCCCCGCTGCCCACTCCTTTGACGGGCAAAACCGAGGACACAATGTGGCCAACAACGCCCGGTACATCAAACTGCTTCAAAATAAGCAGCTCCCCTTCCAGGAAACCAAACTATCAAGAGAAGACCGCATCAACGAATACCTGCTCACCTCCCTGAGAACTATCTGGGGAACAAAAACGGGTTTCCTGAAGGAGCATTACGACTGGGATATCCTTACCGAAAAGAAGAAGATAGTGAGCGATTTTCAAGCGCAGGGATTGATCCACCTGGATGGGGAGACCATTACTCTGAGCGACCGGGGAAAATTACTCGCAGATTACCTGGCATCCTCCTTATTTATCTGAAGCTTTCCACGTATCTTTATTCCATGAAAAAATATCCTCCCGGAAGCCAACGAACTCACAATACCGCTCCACTGAAAGAAGTATTCGAAGAGCTTCTGGAGGCCTACCGGCTTAAGGATACCTTCTCAGAGAAAACGGTGATCCAGGAATGGGAACAGCTCATGGGCAAAACAGTGGCCTCGCGAACCCAACATCTTTCAATTCGGCAAAAAGTCCTTTATGCCAAAATCAGTTCCGGACCGCTGAAAAAAGAGATGATGATGAACAAATCCAAAATCCTGCTCCTGATTGAAAATAAATATGGCAAAGGAGTGGTGAAAGATGTGGTGCTTCTTTAATATTTTAAGGAAATCCGCAACATTATTCTATATCCAACCGATTAAGAAAGGAAAAAACCTGTCGGGTTTACGTATATTAAATTTCAACTAAAAACAACGTGAGTTCGAGTTAAGAACGTCCTCAAAACGGGGCTATATCGTCAATGCGAGAATCAACTTCTTTTAAACGCAGAAATCGGGATGACGGTATTTGTTTTTAACTATTTAAAAATCAACATGTTAAAAAAAATAAAGAGTGACATCAAATCACCTCCCCCCAGCCCCCTCCTATTTTCAGGAGGGGGAGACAGGGGGTGGTAAAAACACGTCATCAGTAGACCTAACATTTTAAAAAACGCAGAAATCGGAATGACGGCTTTATTATGAAAATAGGTCGAACTCACGTAAATAGAGAATTACTTTTCAATAGGTAAAGCCATCCGTGTTCATTTCTGGTACCGGACAGCTTTAATTTAACACGGCTAGTAGAAGCTTATGCTTCCCACTTTCCATCCACCTTTCTCATGATGCCTTGGGGATTTTCGTCCTTTAAAGCTTCTGGCAACAGCTTTTCGGGCATGTCCTGATAGGCCACTGGCCTTACAAACCTCTTTATGGCGTGGGTACCTACAGAGGTACTCCGACTGTCTGTAGTAGATGGAAAAGGACCTCCATGCTGCATCGCATGTCCCACCTCTACTCCGGTAGGAACTCCTTTAAATAATATTCTGCCACACTTTTCTTCCAGCAGGCTTAGGAAAGGAGCATTACTTTCCAATTCCTCAACTTCTGCCCAAACCGTGCAGGTAAGCTGGCCTTTCAGTTTTTCAGCCAATTCCTTTAGCTGGGCATTGCTCTCATAAACCACCATGATACCAAAAGGTCCAAAAACTTCTTCCTGAAAGGCTTCATTTTCGAGCCAATCTGTTGCTTTTACCTTGGCCATTGCTGCATTTCCGGTCAGCAATTCGGATGGCTCCGAAGTAAGTAGCCAGGTCAATTCTTTGGATTGAGAGAGCGTTTCCAGTGCCTGATAATAGTTGTGACAGATCCCTTCGTGTAGCATCGGCGCGCCACTCACCTCCGTTAACTTGTTCAAAACAGCTTTGGAAAATGCTTCCTCTTTTGATTTAGGGACAAAAATGAGGCCCGGATTGGTACAGAACTGCCCCACGCCTAAGGTTAGCGATCCGGAGTAGGCCGAAGCCGCCGCCTCCAGTTGCCTGGAAAGATGCCCTTCGAAGGCGATGATGGGATTGACACTTCCCATCTCTGCAAAAACGGGAATGGGGATTTCTCTGGCGTTGCAGGCATCAAAAAGGGCTTTTCCTCCCCGAAAGGATCCGGTAAAGGCAACGGCTTTTGCCAGGGGATGTACAACCAGTTGCTGGCCGGCATCTATTCCTCCCTCTACCTGCTGGAACGTACCTTTAGGCAGGCCACTGATTCTTACGGCATCCTTTAAAGATTCCGCCACCATGCGGGAGGTCTCCGGATGGGCCGGGTGCGCTTTGTAGATAACCGGACAACCTGCTGCCAGTGCTGAAACGGTATCGCCGCCGGCAGTAGAAAAGGCCAGGGGAAAATTACTTGCTCCAAACACCACCACCGGACCAATAGCCTTCAGCATCCGCCGGATATCCGGTTTGGGAGCCGGTTTTCTTTCCGGGTCTGCCCGGTCAATGGTGGCTTCTACCCAGCTTCCTTCTGACACTAACTGAGCAAATAGCCTGATCTGCCCTAAGGTTCTACCCAACTCTCCGGTAATCCGGCCTTCAGGTAAGTGGGACTCCCTGGCAGCGGTAGGAATCAAATCATCACGAATACCATCTATCTGTTTGGCCATTTCCTCCAGGAAATCTGCCAGCTTATTTTTGTTTATAGTCTTTAATTGTAAAAATGCCTGTTGGGCATCCTGGAAATTGACATCTATCTGACTCATCTTATTTTATGGGTTTAAGGGGTTGTTACATTTAAAAAGACGCTGTCCTGCAGCAAAAAACCACTTGGTATGAATAGCTCAAGTTACAGGATATTCATCGCAGAAGCAACAAAATTACGTAGAATACACCCCGCAATAGATCCCTGACCTATCCCTTTTCTTCCTTTCTGCGGATTAATTTTGATTTTTTACATTTCCGAAGGTAAATTTAACCCCGTTGAGGCCTGCAAAACTTGTTTACTAAACCAATTACATCAATGCGAATATGACTTTTATGGTGCCCTCCGGTATTGAAGGTATTCACGTTTCAAACCAACTTGAAGCGGGCGATATCGGCCATATTATTGCTTTACATGGGAAACTCTATTTCGAGGAATTCGGGTTTGGCCTGGGATTCGAAAAATACGTGGCCAGAACCTTTGCTGATTTTGTCTGCCAGTTTGAGCCCGGTAAAGATGCGATCTGGATCGCTAAAAAAGGCCCACAGGTAGTAGGCTTTATCGCGTTGGTACATAGAGGAGCGGATTCGGGTCAGCTACGTTACTTTATTACCTGTCCGGAGTACCGCAAAAAAGGATTGGGAAGGTTTCTTTTCCGCCAGTTTATGAACCATGTACGGGCTAATGACTATTCTGAAATCTACCTATGGACCACCTCTAATCTGAAAGCGGCAGCTCATCTGTACTTACAGGAAGGCTTTTACATTACGGAGGAGAGGCAATCCGATACGTTTGGCATACCCCTGTTAGAACAAAAATACAAGTGGAAAAATCAAGCGCAATAAAGAGGGATGTACCGGCTAACTTATCAGGATTCCCTTATTGACCAATGAAAAACCAATCGAAGAGAATTGATCCATTCGTATTGTAAGTCAGCTTTTTATAAAAATACCAACCGAATAAAGAAAAATGATGAAAAAATCGGTTTTAACCTATTTTTTTAAGTCAAAAAGAAACATTAGAGCGAAATATTATTTTAAAAAACACTTATAACCCCTTCATTTCTTCTTGCTATATTTTTTTTTCCGGGGAAACCATAAAAATTTCAGGAAAAATTTTCATGCCCGATCTTTTTTCTCTATAATTAAAAATCTAAAAAAATGTGTATTGAAAATAATTGATGTAAACGGTTTCCAAGGAAGATCATTTCGGTCATGCAATCGATTCCACAATACGACAATTTAGCTGGCTCATGCTCGAAAAATCCGTTCAAAAACAGTACGACTACATTTCAAATAAAATCAACATTATAAAAATACCTGCCTATGTAACACCCTGAAAAGTTGGTAATTAACTTCGATAATTACACATCTGTTAATTAAACCCAAAATTTATTATGAAAAGA
>JAWLFL010000301.1:0-3478 GCA_041685605.1 Cyclobacterium sp.
GGTTATCACTGTTATTACAAAAGCCGATTCTGATATTCCTTTCGTGGCCACAGCACCTAACATGATGGTAATAGCTATAATAATGAGCCAATCAGGTAGTTCTATAAATACATGCACATAGCCCACATAACCATTCACTACCGTAGCAGTAGACACCATGGCTGATAATACAATTAACCAACCCATCGCCATGGAGAGGTGTTTTTTACCGAAGGCTTCATCGATATAATTTACCTCGCCGGCACTTTTCGGAATACGGGAGGACAATTCCCCATAAGACATGCCCGTGAAACCCGCCAAAATTGCTGCAACTAAAAACGCAAAAGGAGCTAGCATGCCCGCCTCACCGCCTACTTTACCCAATAGCACATAAATACCTAAGCCGAGAATCGTTCCTACTCCATAAAAAATCAGTAGGGATAAACTGAGGGTCTTTTTGAGTTTTTTTGTCTCTTGAGGTTTACGTTCTGACATTTTGAGTTGGTTTTTATGGCTGATTGTGAGTAGTAGAAACACCAAAAGATGGTTTAGGGAGCTAGAACTCCTTCCTTTGGTTGTAAAAACGATACCAGCAGTATTTTGAAAAAAGATCATCAATTGTTTGCTGGTAAGCCATAATTTACAAAACAAAAATTAAAATAAATACTGAATATGGAAATACGATAAGTTGATATAGAGCGAATAAGAGTGAAAAATCGTGTATTAAATTTGGCGATTAGGTCGTTTTCAGCACCGAGTTGGTTCAGTTCAAGTAGGAAAGGGTAAGCTTGATGGTATATTCCCCGGGAAGACTTTCATAAAAACGGCCCAATTCAAATTTGATTAAAGGAAATAACAATCCGATGAAAAGGGATCGAAACATGAAAAACCAGTTTAAACCAGTAGTCTAATAAACAGCCGAAATAGAGAAGTGAAGAAAGGGTAGGAGATTACACCCCTTCCCTAATGGGAATAGATCTTAGAACTCCAATAGGTAAAATAATTACCATACCCGAAAGACCTGTAAAATTAAGCCATCCTTTAATACATCCTTTGACGCCAAATTTTACTTTCGCCGGGAGGTTTCTGTTTGTATCGATATTAGGACAACTCACCGGAAAGAATAGCCACTATGATCTATCAACCACTTCCGCAATGGCTCCCAAATCAGGTCGGGTGCATTTGCGGCCATAAAGACGTCGGCATGGCCGTAGTCGATGATGCGCTTTTCTGCTGCTTGCAGGCTTATGGTATAATTGGTAATGTCAGTGCTAGATGTTAAACTGCTGGTGTAATCACCGAATGCACCAAAACCACCTCTTGCTCCTATATACAAGATGGGCACCGAAATCTGATCCAGATGGTCATCAATCTTTACATCTTCCTCATCGCACTGGCATACCCTATACTCGTACGGGGTTCGCTGAGGCATGTAGGGAGCGAGGGTAGTAAGTAAATGAAACCATCGGGAAGGTGCTGTATAAAGTAATCCCATGGGAATATTATCCTCATTGAGATCGCCTCCTACGAAATGCCAGAAGGGAGCCGGAGGAGCGGCACCCGGAATGGCACCCGCAAATAGTGCTGCCTGATAATTGCTGAGTCCGTGTCATTTTGAAGAACCGGTTGTGTCTTGCATTTTTATTGGTTGGCAGCGTGGAAATAGGGGGACTGTTGTTAGTGAAATGCTGCATTCGTATATTGAGCACTTCAACAGCAGTGGCCTGCTTGGTTATTTTATATCTCTTTCTTTTCCACCAGGATTGTCCAGTATTACTTTTTCAACGTTGCCCCCATCTATACCCACAAGTTTGATGTCTGCTTTGTCTATGGTGATGGCCTCTTTGTAAATACCCGGCTCGATATAGATTGCGTCTCCGGGCATGGTCGCATTCAATGCATCCTGAATAGAACCGGCATGCTGTACAATCATACTCGATTCAAAAACCAGGTCTTCCAATACATCCTGCCATTCCTCAATGCCTTGGTATTCGTCAGGGAATCTAACAGTTAAATCATCCTGAAGCGGGTCATGACAACTTATGGCCAGTAAAAAGAACAGGCTTCTTAATATTTTGCTCAGGAATGAAGGGAATAATAAATTTGAACTTTTCATGGTTGTAAAATTTTTTAGGGTTTATAATACCAATGTTGACTCCCAGAGTCAGATTGTTAATGGCTCTTCGGTTAATAGGCAGCAGTGGCCACTGTCTGCGTAGAAAGCTTTGTATAAAGGTGAGCTAAAAAAGAAAGGGTGACTTAGTATATATGTTGTAAAAAAGTGTAAGTTTTTGCTAAGGAATGTTGCACGCTGAACGTGTGTTGCAAAAAAAGGAACTAACGAGCGTGGATTTACAATAAGGTTATAATTCTACAAATTGGCAAGGGGGTATTCTTCAAGGGGCAAATTCATCTGGATAAACTGGCTGACCGATTTACCTTTTAGGGACTTCAGCCTGCGATGCAATTGAGATCGGCTCATCCCGATCTGTTCTGATAATTCTTCCACGCTGAACTGCTCATTATCCAGGTTATTGAGTACCACCTGCGTGATTTTTTGAAGCAGGGCATCGTTCTGGCTAAGATTATCAGCGGGTTTCATGGCATTAAAAGGATTGTTTTGGTAGTTTTTACCTTCATTAAAGATACAAACATCCCTTCTGAATATCAATGAGCAGAAACTATATCATCAGAAAAGTAAATCGGTCAAAAAGAGGGGGTTATTTCATTTCTACCTTTCAAGAAGAAAAGATGTTTCATTAAATCAATGTTTGCGTTTAACGGCTAGGACTAACCACCTATCTCGGCTTATTGGTTGAAAAGTGTAATTTTGAACGGCCAAAAAGCCAGGCTGGAATCCCAGTCTGGCTTAACTCTCGTCGGGGTGCTCTGACTTGGGGCAGGGTCCGCTCTATTTGAACATCTGACCTCAGTCAGGATACGCTACCGAACTTTTTGGGATCTTAAGGTTTTCCGATTGTCTGAAGGTACCGTTTACTTCCCAGGTTTTTTACCTGTTTGTCTTTAGCTACTGTTGCTACACGATCGGCAACTTTTTCAAAATGGACCATTTCCCAAGGAACACCTGCCTTGGTGGGCTTATTCCGGCCGGAGTTATGACGCTGAAGGCGCGCTTCAAGGTCCTTGGTCTGGCCTACGTAGAAACGATCCAGTGAAGCGGAGTACAGTATATATACAAAATTTTCCATAAAAAAAGCCAGACTGGGAAACCAGCCTGGCTCAACACTCGTCGGGGTGGCGGGATTTGAACCCACGACCCCTTGCACCCCATGCAAGTACGCTACCGGACTGCGCTACACCCCGAGATCTATTAATTATTATTCATTATTTCAATTTCATTCCGGATTTGAACCCACGACCCTCCCGACCTCAGTCGGGATACGCTACCGGACTGCGCTACACCCCGAGATCTATTAATTATTATTCATTATTTCAATTTCATTCCGGATTTGAACCCACGACCCTCCCGACCTCAGTC
>JAWLFL010000301.1:3578-4438 GCA_041685605.1 Cyclobacterium sp.
GGGATACGCTACCGGACTGCGCTACACCCCGAGATTAGAAAAGAAATAAATGAACATCCCTTCTCAGTTTAGATTCGCAAATTTATACTTTTTTCAGGTAAAAAAAAGGCTTGTATTTAAAAAATCCCATGAAAGCAATGGCCAGCTGTTTCAAGAGGGTTAAAGCCCAGGCCAGCGTTTGCCAGCGTAAACTTTAAGTTGCTGGTATTGAACCTATAGATTTACAGTAAATAAAATTTATGAAAAATCCAGGCGGCCTTATTTGGAAAAAAATATGTAACCTGTTATGTTTGCATCTCAATTAAGGAAATGCCCTTAAAAGACGATTATTCCTCCTTAGCTCAGTTGGTTAGAGCATCTGACTGTTAATCAGAGGGTCCTTGGTTCGAGCCCAAGAGGAGGAGCAAAAACCTGCCAATGGCAGGTTTATTTTATTTATGCATGAATCAGCATTACGTAGAATCAGGCAAAAACCGTGCGGATGCCATAGTTATGGAGAAGCAAATCAAAAACCAGGGCTTTGAGAAAGTAATAGCGAATACTCAGATGTCCCGAGTAAAGTAATTCAATGGGTTTCTTTTAATTTGTCAGAAATGAAAACTTTGATCAGGCTTTGTCGGGTAATACCTAATTTTTGGGCAGCACGATCCAGTTTCTGAACCATCCATTCAGGGAAATCAACACTCACCCGACGGGCTTTTAACCTAGGTTTCCTTGATTTTTTATCGAAAACAGAGGTCAGGCTTGTCTATCCATCAAGCTTATTTTACCCTATTTAACTGTTGCATTCCGCAACGTCAGACCAACCGTATGCGGACCCGCATTACGAATAGGAGAAAGGGATGCTATCTGAGGTAACA
>JAWLFL010000302.1:0-4416 GCA_041685605.1 Cyclobacterium sp.
GTTGGAATTGGCCTGGACGTATAAAACCGGTGAGGCTGCCAATTACCAAACGAATAACCTTATAGTCGACGGTTGGCTATACACGGCTACCCCACACAGTCGGGTGGTGGCACTGGATGGGGCGACAGGGAAGGAACACTGGATATTTGATCCTTCCGGGATTCATGAATCCCTTGCGGATGGGGATCAACGGGGGCTAATGTATTGGGATGACGGTGATGCTGGGCGCTTACTCACCATGAAAGGAAACCGGCTTTTTGCATTGAATGCTAAAACGGGCGAACTTATACCTTCTTTTGGCGAAGAAGGATCGATTCACCTGAGTGCCGAAATGAACGTTTCGGGCAAGCCGAATGTAACGCTCAATACCCCGGGGCAGATATACAAGGATATGTTTATCATTGGAGCCAATGTAGGGGAAGATGTTCCTGGTGCGGTGCGTGCATTTAACATTCGTACCGGAAAGCGAAAGTGGATTTTTCACACCTTGCCCCGGCCTGGTGAATTTGGATCCGATACCTGGCCGGAAAACTATTTGGAAAAGACCGGAGGGGCATCTGACTGGTCGGGTCTGGCTATTGATATACCGCGCGGCATTGTCTTTGTATCCACCGAGACGGCCGGTCCGGATTTTTATGGCGGCGGCCGGTATGGAGAAAATTTATTTGCCAACTCGCTCATTGCCCTCGATGCGAATACAGGGAAGCGACTCTGGCACCAGCAACTCGTGCATCATGATCTTTGGGATATGGACATCCCCCAAGCACCGACTTTGCTAACGGTAACCCACGAGGGAAAAGAGGTTGACATTGTGGCTGTAGGCACGAAAATGGGCCTTTTGTTTGTTTTTGACCGGCTTACCGGAGAACCCCTTTGGCCGATTGAGGAACGCCCACAAGCAGCCACTAAAATCGACGAAATCCAAACCTGGCCCACACAACCTTTTCCAACCAAACCACCGCCATTGATGCGGCAGGAATATACGCCGGATGACTTTTCGACCATTTCTCCCCGGGCGCAGCAAATGAGCAAAGAGGTGTTTAAGCAATCGGGAAATGATGGGGCCTACCCTCCCCCCAGTACCGACCAAACGATCATGTTTCCCGGATACGATGGCGGCATGGAATGGGGTGGTGCTGCGGCAGATCCTGAGGGAATCCTGTACGTGAATGTAAATGAGATCCCCTGGTTTTACCAGCTGGTTCCCACCAAAAAGGCCGATGGCAGCCCCTTGCCGAACGGCGAAAAGCAATACCTGATCCATTGCGCCTCCTGTCACGGAACGGATCGTAAAGGCAATCCGGCCGGCGGCTTCCCTTCCCTTGAAGCCGACTCCAGCCGATTAGACAAGGAAACCGTAATGCAGATAATGAAAAAGGGAGGAGGACGTATGCCTGCCTTTGATCAGGTCCCGCAACCCCGCCTCGACGCCATCGTATCGTTCCTGTTTAATGGAGAAAAGGCTATTGGCTCAAAAGATAATCGGGACGATAATGCCCCACCCTATGTCTTCCGCGGTTTCCAGCGCTGGAACGATGAGGAAGGATATCCCGCCATCAAGCCACCCTGGGGGACCCTAAATGCGGTAGACCTCAATACCGGGACCATCAAATGGAAAGTGCCGCTGGGAGAATACGAAGCGCTGACTGAACGGGGCGTTCCGGTTACCGGCACAGAGAATTATGGGGGGCCGGTCGTTACGGCCGGAGGGCTATTATTTATTGCTGCCACTGCTGATGCCAAAATCCGGGCCTTTGACAAGGACAATGGAAAAGTACTCTGGGAACATGAGCTTCCTGCTGAGGGACATGCCACCCCCAGTGTATATGCCGTGAATGGCAAGCAATACCTTGCCATCTCTGTAGGAGGCTCGAAACTTAAACCCCACCCGGAGGGGGCAGTATTTGTATTTAGCCTTCCGGATTGATGTATTCTGACATTTACTACGCGCGGTATCCTGAATATCGTTTGGCAATTTTTTCGACCGAATTCCCTACTCTATAGAAAATAGTCCATTCAATCCTATTAAATAACCAATGCCAAACTTTAGTCAAAATACTTTCTCAATAGGAAATAGCCCATTCCAGGAATCAAAACGTCAGAAAGTTAGCCTTTAGCCAATAATATGAGTACTCCCAATCATTCAATGATAGGCAATCCCTTCCTTCTAGGTACAAAGGTTTGGCTAAAGCCATGGAGATCTGCATACCTAATTGCCTACAGCTAAAGCAGTAGGCAATTGATATGATCGAATTTCCTGCTCAATACAACAATAGCATTTTCTATAGAATTAAATTCCAAACCAATGATGCCTTTAGCGATGGTTTTTCCTCCTCAATAGGAAATAGCCAATTTCTATTAATGGCATCTCAACATTTCGGCTTTAGCCAAAATTACCTAAATAACTGATTAATAGTCAATAACTACCTGGCGATTCCGAAAATTGGGCTAAAGCGAATAATACTGGAATATTATAAGCAATAAAGCCTAATATCAAGTTCCAAATGAAATTATTGAAGGAACGGTGCCTGGAATGCTCAATCTGGCACACCTGACTGCCGTTAGGCAAGTTGTCTTTCAGTTCCTCATTTACCCCTTCGGTTTTAGGTTTATTTCTCAGACGATATTTTTCGACGGATTTGTCAAATTCAATCCAACAATTGTCCTGATAAAATTAACAACATAAAAGGGCTTTCCTTCACTAGGTACCCAAAATTCATAAATTTATAGCAATGAGGCTTAACGGCCTGCAACCATCCAATCATTGAGTATAGTTATTTTATTTCTGGAGGATCCCTAATTGCATCTTTTCGTACTTTCGCAACTGAATATACCGTGATTTTATTTCTTTTACAATAATTGCTTTTAACCCAATCTTCCAAAAGTTTAGCCCCTTTACTTGTATGACATGCAACAAAGAGAAATATTATCTATTTCGTTGATTCTAACATCATTTACAATATGTTCCCAAGAGGGTTTTTGCCTTCTAGAAGCAGGTTTTTCCAGAAACTCCCGACCACAATAAACACAATTAATGTCTCTTTGAGTCACAAACTTCTCAACATCTTTTGGTATTCCCCAGCGGTTAGCCAATAATCATTTAGTCTCCATCAAAAAAGTCTATGTCCAGTTCTTTTACTTCGTAAACAGTCTTTATTTGAACGCCTACATTATATTGATGCATTAAATCTACTAGTTTTTGACCATCAATGAGAATAATTGTATGGTGTGCATCATTTGCTTTCTTAACGGCTCCAATATCAAAATTAGATGTCGTTACGAAAACGCCTTTTTGAGTGTCACCACTCATCGCACCAATAAAATTTCTTATATCCTTTTCACGTACTTTATTATCACCATAGCGTTTAGCTTGAATGTATATCTTATCTAAACCGAGTTTGTCTTCATTTATTATACCGTCAATACCACCATCGCCAGTTTTTGAAGTTTCTATAAAATCTCCGTATCCCATCCTCTTAAGTAAGATTAAAATCACTTTCTCAAAGTAGAATGGATCCAATACTTTTAATTTTTCCAACAATTCATCTTTTACCTGAATATCGATAGAATTAAACCCTTCGTCTATTAAGTCTTGCGGAGAAGCATTATGAATCTTAGACGGGGTGGTTTTAAGCTTCGGATTTTCTTCATTATAGAACTCTAAGAAATTATCTGAACTTTCTACTTCATTTAACGTCAATTTAGATGCACTATGTCGTTTTCCTTTCTCTGTAATTCTAACATAACCTCTCTTTGGAAACTCTATAAACCCACCCTTCTTCAAATAGGATTTACCCCAAGCAATTCTATTATTTATGAGTATGTCACCACTCTTGGTAGTCTCTTCTAATTGCTCTTTTGATAAATCAGTGTAAAACTTATCAATCACTTTTTTATACATTTCTCTCGATTGAAAAGTCTCACCATTTTCTAATACTTTGAGTATCGGGATAAATGTTTCATGAAATTTAGGTATTTCCATTCGTTTACATATTTCGAATTATACAAAACTTCCGGCTATAGTACACCATGCACTTTACTCGCCCAGTAACTGTAAGCCAATTTAACTATGTTTTTACATTTAGTTAGATTTTATTGCCAAAAAACTGAAATTTCCGGACCAAAATGCCGCCCCCTCTATTCCATAGAATTCAGAATGTATTGGCTTGTATTGAGTCCCTTACTCCTGGAATCGCTGGCTTGCCAGGGCTTCGGTTACCATTAGCGCACAATCGAAAAATCGCAGATAATGCACTTCTCAATTGAAAGCAGGGCCTACCCGTAAGGTATTTGAACCTGCGGAAGACTGGAAAAAGGGGCTGAATCTGCCCCAGCCAAATTGCCTGTCCGCTCCTCCATCATTTTAGACCCGTCCCGTCGGTGTTCCCGATAATCGGGACCAATCGTGAGGGAGGC
>JAWLFL010000303.1:0-4407 GCA_041685605.1 Cyclobacterium sp.
ACATACATGCCCGGACTGAACTTTTGGGCAAGTTTTTCATTCACTAAATGCCCGTGGATTCCCACCGTTCTTTCTTCCGGATCAATGGTTTTACTGATTAAATAAATGGCTGCCTCGTATTCAATACTACTGTCTTCCTGAATCCTGAATCGGATAGGTTGGTCAATATGTATTTTAGCCAGGTCTTTTTCAAATACATTCATTTCCAAGTGAACATGGTCTGTATTGACGATGGTAATGGCCATTTGGGAAGGGGTTAAGAACGCGCCTTGTGAAATGGCTACTTTCGTCACATACCCACTGATGGGAGATCGTACCGATAAGGTGGTTCGGATGTTTTCAAGGGTGAATGTACTCGGATCAATATTCATAAGTGCCAACTTCTTACCTAAGGATGCTACCCTGGCGCTCGTTACCGTATAGTCCGATTCTGCTTTAAGAAATTTCTTTTGAGAACTGATACTGTCCTGAACCAAGTTTTTCTGACGCTCATAGTCCGATTGGAGATAGGCCAATTGCCCCTTTGCTTCCAGGAAATCCTGTTGGATTTGAACGTAATCGGGATTCTCAAGAACGAATAGCACCTGCCCTTTTTTTACGCTTTCTCCCGGCAATAAACTAATTTCTTTCACCGTTCCGCCAAAGTAGCTGCTTACTGCGGCTCGATTTTCGGGCGGTACATCGATCATCCCTTTGGCTTTTACCAGTTCATGAAAGGGTACCTTTTCCATGGTTCCCACGGTCATGTTGGAAGACTGAAATTGAGTTTTCGTCACTTCGTAGGTTTCCACGCCGGATGATTTCTGGGCAATATCCGTAGTGGTTTCCGGATCTGAACTAGAGGAACAAGAAGACAGCCCAATAATAGCGGCAATGACCCAGAATCCGAAGACGTGACTTTTTGTGGGGTGATTACTTCTGTTTTTTAAGTATGCGGAGTTCATATTAATTCATTAAGTAGTTCGCTTCCAGTACCGTCATGTTGTACTGAAAAAGGGTGCTCAGATAATTTGTTTCGATGGTTGTCGCATTTTCCAGTAATTGGATATACTGGAGAAAGTCAATTTCACCGTTTTGAAAGGCTTTTGTGGCGTGGGTAAGGGTTTCTTCTGAAAGTTTTTTTCCTGACATTTGGTAATAGTTGATCCCCTCTTCGTATTTTTTCAAGTCTGAGCGCAGCGACTGATATTGGGAAGTCAGCTGCATTCTATAATTTTCGGATTGAGATGCTAAAATGGATGCTCCGGTTTTGGCAGCATTTATTTTAGCTTTTTGCGCTCCAAACCATAGCGGAATCCCAAGACCTACCTGAAAGCCTGAATAGCTTTGAATCTCGCTTCCATTATTGGTGCCTCGAAATACAGAAGCTTTCAAATCAGGCAGCAGTTGCTGTTTTTCCAGGTTGATTTTTTTATCGGCGAGTTTTAAAGCATCTGAATAGTATTGAAGTGCTGGGTGATTAAGTGTATTCATGGGCCTTAATTCCAATCGGGTAAGTGCTTGATTGCTTGCCGTGTAATCCGAATTAGATTGAAGCCATTTATTTAATCTTATTCGGGCTTTTTGCTGGCTTTCCTGTATCTGCCTGAGTTGGATAGAAATTTCCTTGCTCTTGGTCTCTGCAGTTAATTTCTCCAGGTAATTGGACTCGCCCTGCTCAAACTTCCTGTTTGCCGCGTACTCAAACGAACTATACAAACTATCCAGGTAGCTGAAATTAGTAAGCATCTCCTGCCAGTAGACGATTTCATGGTAGGCTTTCAGGACCTCCTTGGTAACCAAATAAATATCCATAGCATATTGATCAGTAGCTAATTGGATTTCTCCTTTTATTACGTTCCGCTGGGAACCATAAACAGTTGGGAATTTTAGCGATTGACTAATACCCCAAACATTGAGCGGTAAATCATTGCGAGCGATATTGTTCTCATCTTTATTGTAATAAATCTCCGTTTTACCAATGTCAATGGCACTTCCCAACAATTGCTTACTTTGCTCCACTTGCTGAAAAGAAGCCTTTAAGCCCCTATTATTTTCCAAAGCGATTTCCACGGCCTGATTGGCGGAGATTTTTTGCTCCTGACCGTATCCGACAACAGGAAGGGTTATTAGAAGAATTAGCACAAGTCCCTTTACCGATGACTTTATTTTTGGAAAATGCCCCTTTCTATCAAACAAGGCGTAAAGAACGGGTAATACCACAAGGGTAAGTGCGGTCGCCGAAATTAGACCTCCCACAACGACCGTAGCTAAGGGCCTTTGCACCTCTGCTCCGGCGGAAGTGGAAATGGCCATGGGCAAAAAACCCAATGCTGCGGCCGATGCCGTGAGTAGTACCGGTCGTAACCGGTTCCTTGTGCCCGTCAAGATCCGCCTGTTGATGTCGTTGATGCCGTGTGCTTTTAGGTCTTTAAACTCTTCGATCAGGACGATCCCGTTCAGCACTGCAATACCAAAGAGGGCGATAAAGCCGACTCCTGCAGAAATACTGAATGGCATATCCCGAATGTACAACAGGATGACCCCTCCCACGGCTGACATGGGAATGGCACTGTAAATAATAAGGGCTTCTTTCACGGAATTGAAGGCAAAATAGAGTAGGATAAATATTAAAATGAGGGCGATGGGTACCGCAATCATTAGGCGGGCTTTGGCTGTTCTCAGGTTTTCAAACTGACCACCATATTGGACCGTATAACCGGGAGGCAAATCAATTTCGCTATTGATAACCTGCTGTACGTCTTGCACCACCGATTCTAAATCCCGGCCGCGGACATTTACCCCAACCACGATTCTTCGTTTCGTGTCGTCTCTCGAAATTTTGGCAGGCCCCGTGGTATAGCTGACGGTGGCAAATTCACTGAGAGGTACCTGGTTACCATTTGGAAGTTGGATGGTCGCCATTTCAATATCGTCCAAATCCTGGTGATGTTCCTTATCAAACCGAACCACTAAATCAAATTGCTTTTCACCTTCAAATACAGTTCCAGCGGCCTTCCCGGCAAAACCCATGGTGATGATGCTATTAAGCTCATCCACATTCATACCATATTTTGCGATCATTTGTCTGTCATAATTCACCGACATTTGAGGGAGGCCCGCCACTTTCTCAACGATTATATCGGCTGCTCCTTCGATATGTTGAATGGCTTTTTCCACCTCCAGGGCTTTGTTGTAAAGAATGTCCAGGTCTTCACCAAAAATTTTAATCGCCAAATCGGCCCGCACACCCGTGATCAATTCATTAAAGCGCATTTCAATAGGTTGGGTAAACTCAAAGTCCACACCGGGGATTTCGGCCGAAAGTGCTTCTTTGAATTTATCGGCCAACTGGTCTTTGCCATCGGCGGTAACCCATTCGTCTTTTGGTATCAATTTGATGATAATATCACTTTCTTCCATGGACATGGGATCGGTAGGAACTTCAGCCGCTCCAATCCTACTCACCACTTGATCCACTTCAGGAAACTGAATCAGGATCTTTTCCATCCGGGTAGTGGCTTTGATGGTGTTGCTTAAGGAAGTGCCTGTCTTCAATACCGGCTGGATTACAAAATCACCCTCATCCAGCGTGGGTACAAATTCACCACCCATGCTGTTAAAGAGAAAACCTACGGCAATCAATAGTGCCGCAGATAAACTTAACACGATTTTTTTCCTCCTCAGTGCCCAGGCCATGGTGGGTCTGTATTTGTCTTCCAAGAAACTGATGAGACGAGATGAAATGGTTTTTTTAGTAGGATCCGAAGGCTTTATAAACAACGACGCCATTACGGGGACGTAGGTAAAACACATAATCATCGCTCCAATCAATGCAAACGAAAACACCAAAGCCATGGGCCTGAACATTTTTCCTTCGACACCTACTAAAGAGAGGATGGGAATGAATACAATGATGATAATGAGCTGACCAAATACAGCCGAGTGCATCATCTTGCTGGCACCGTGATGGGTTATTTTGTCTATAAAATGCTGTCTTTCTACTTTGGGCAATGCTAGCAGCGTAGCACGCTCTGAAGTTATTTTGAAGGCAATAAATTCTACAATAATCACAGCTCCATCTATGATGATTCCAAAATCAATGGCGCCCAGACTCATCAGATTGGCATCCACTCCGAAAATGTACATGAGGGATAGGGCAAATAGCAAACACATGGGAATAACCGAAGCTACCACCAGTCCGGATCGGATATTACCAAGTAATAGCACCACCACAAAAATCACAATCAAACAACCCAAAATCAGGTTCTCTGCAATGGTAAAGGTGGTTTTGGCAATGAGTTCACTTCGTTCCAAAAAGGGATTGACATGAATGCCCGGGGGGAGTGTGGTGGCTATTTGGGCGACCCTTTCTTTTACGGACTCTATGGTCGCCTTGGAATTGGCTCCCTTAAGCATCATCACTTG
>JAWLFL010000304.1:0-4406 GCA_041685605.1 Cyclobacterium sp.
AGATGAAAGAATAGCAGCACATAAGGCTAATCAATCATCAGGGTCAAGCTGGGATGAAGTAAAAGCCCGTATTAAAAGCCAGCTATGAATTATTCTCTTATTGTCAAGCCAGAAGCTGAGCTTGACATTTTAAAGTCTGCACAATGGTACGAGAAGAAGCAGCAAGATTTAGGATTGCGATTTTTGGATGAAGTTGAAGAAAAGCTGGATTTGATCACTAGTAACCCACTTCATTATCAGATTAGGTACAACACTACCCGATTTTCTCTGATAAAGCATTTTCCGTATGCCATTCATTTTATTGTAGAAGATAAGTACGTAATAGTTTTAGCCGTATTAGGCACTCGGGAAGACCCTGAGAAATGGCAATAGCTCATCCCACAGGGCCGCCCCAGTACCTTTACTAGGTATAGGATCCCTAACACCCTATTTATTCCCGACTTTCCCTGACTGCGTGAAGAAACCTCAACACCCTACTATTTCTAAACTCCTTCAAAGTTGAACTCCTTCAAAGTTGAAATCTCTTTTAGGCCATTTGCACTAGCTTACTAAGGAACGTCTTAGTAAACAAAAGTTCGCAATTTCGAACTCGGTCTGGCATAGTTTTGAAAAGACATGCTAGCCAGACACTCGTTAACAAATTACAGTCCTTTATTTCATTTGCAATTTCTTTGCGAATAACCTATTTTTAGCTATGTTAGAGGCTTATCAGGTTATAGATTATGAAATCGAGCCTGAGGAAATCGTCCAGCGCTGAGGTGATTATTTTGCGAGATTCTACCCCGATAAACCGGGGCAAGTTATGACCTTTAAAACAATTAAAAACACATAAAATTATACTGGATTAGAAGGCTTGATGCAGGTCTATTATTTGTTATTCCTTTGATTTCCAATTGCAAATTGGAAAGGATAGAACAAGCCGTAAAAATACAATCCTTAGGACTGTTTTTGGCTTGGGCCGGGCTGTAGGGAAGGAAAACTACACCCAGTCGGGGAATATATTGCGGGGACATTAATACCTTATCGTCTAATCTTATCCATGCTCGACTATACCTTCGTTGCTTAGTTCCATGAATCTACTTTTGTTCAAAGCATTTTTGATAATTATGGCGTTGTTTCTAAACAAATCAAATAGTTGCCTGTTCTTCATGCTTCCAGTTGTGATTAGAAATAGCTTTCTGGGCCGCCCTAAAGCCATATGTGAGTGGTAAAAGTCAACATCTTTGGTAAGGACAATAAGGTCTTCAAGATCAGCTAATTTTGTTATTTCCCAGTCCGGTGTCTCATCTCCTTTTGGGAGTTGATCTACATGGATGGATTCCAGACCAAGCTGCTGAAGTATTTCGCAAAGCTTTACCGGAAGTTGGGCATCCACAATCAGCTTCATCCTGAAATCTTCGTGTAGCTTGAATACTTAGCTATTTTCCTCGCATAGGCTAAACAAGCCAGGATATCTTCTTCTTCCAGCTTAGGATAATCCGCTAATATCTCATCATGGGTAGTTCCGGCTGATAACAGGTCAAGAATTAAATCTACTGTGTATCGTTTATTCCTAATGGTAGGTTTCCCATGGCAAATTTCGGGATTAACTGTAATTCTATTCAGTAGTTGATTTTCCATTTGATAAAGTTACGAAATGTTCAATTAATTGGTTACTTTTCATGTGGATTGACCAATTCAAGTCCATCGATTCAAGTCCATCGATATTTTTGAAGTCGTTCACGTTTCTGGTTATCAGGGTCAGGTTATGAACTAAA
Organism: Cyclobacterium sp.; assembly: GCA_041685605.1. Taxonomy (GTDB): domain Bacteria; phylum Bacteroidota; class Bacteroidia; order Cytophagales; family Cyclobacteriaceae; genus Cyclobacterium. Next base: position 1,758 of record JAWLFL010000304.1, read on the forward strand.
GCAGTAGCGGCAATGATGGCATCCGGGAGTTTAATCTTGTGATTTTTACGTATTTCAGCCGTTTTGAGTTTGACATCCTTTTCCAGTTCCAGGACCAGGGCATCATTGATAAAATCATGAAGAATTCCCAAGTCCTTTTCGGTGGCAGTTTTCCAACAGAGTAGTTCAATTTCGGTAATGGCAGAAATAGCAGGGGTGGAACCGGATAAAGTGCTGTCAATGAATTCTTCAGCAGAAGGTGGGAATTGCTGCTGAAGGTAATAGATCGCTGTGTTGGTATCCCAGAGGTATTTTATTCCCATTCGCTGCGTAAGTCATTTAGTTGTTGGTCAACCTCGCCGATAGGTTGTTTGGACATGGCTCCCTTGTATCGGGCCCAGTCTGTAGCATCCTTTTTACCAGCCTTTTCTTTCCTTATTCGAATCAATTTAAGCAATTCTAAATCCTGTAAAAGAAGGATGGCCTTTTCGTTGATAATATCAATAGTGATCGATTTCATTTCTCAATTATTTAGTGGCAAAAGCCTGTGTCGTTTTGTGATAACGCTGAGCTACGCTTCATTCTCCGAAAGTTATAAAAAGGTACGATAAGAAACCTGAAATAAAGGCTTTTAACAAAAAAAGGGTATCTATTTATACGAAACAAATGCTAAAGGTATTGTTTGCTAGCGCCTATTTGCTTGTCTTTTAACCAAGAAATGCGATTCAAAAAAGTTTGATACAGAGAAAAAACACGCTCACTTGGGTGAAATTTGCAATTTCACCTTTCTATCGCCCTTATTTTTGCACTTAAAATCCTGATCACAAATCAGGGCTGAAGAATATCGAGCATTGATTCACCCATTGATTTACCAATCAGAAAATAGGATGCTGCATTTCTGTTCCAGTGATAGGACTGATTGGCGGGTGAGTCTTCCGCTTTACGCCAGAAATCTCTTGTTTCCAACACTTTGACATTACCCATGAATTCCGGGAAATCTGCGACAGCCAATTGGGCCTCCATCAGGGATAACGCCCTTGGATGAGTTTCCTCCCAGCCTGACATGCCCGTTGTAGCCAGGACAAAAGGAAGATTGGATACGCCCAGATCTTTTCGAACCTCCTTTATAAAACGGATCATATTCTCCCGGTAGGCATCATTGGCCTCCTGATTGATCCGGTCATTCCATCCCTGATGCCAGCCAAAGCCCATAATTTCATAGCCCTGACCTTCATAAGAAGGCACATGATCTTCCAAATGGCCCAGCACTTCATTTACTATTGAAATCATCTGAACGTAAAAGTATCCGGTATCTCCGGCAGCAAGAGGCGGTTTTATATCCGTAAGGTCACCGGGAGGGAAAAAATCAACAGCCAGGCTTTTACCCCCCCAGGCGGTTTTTATTATCAGAACATCGCCATCGTAATGATCTCCTATAATATTCCCAAATTGCAATTCGGGGCCTATTGTATTTTCATTGGCACCATAGCCAACTGTCAATCCACCCGTACGAATTTTTTCCTGATGGTTAAAGTAAATAAATACATCATCCCGTATCTTCCAATCGCCTTTTTCATCTAACAGGTGCTGGTATTCTCCGTTTTCATCATTTCCAACCAGGTAGTTAAGATTTCCCCGATCCCCCTTTTCAACCTCCCCATGACCTACCATATTGGATTGTCCGGCAAGAATAAACACTTTCAGAGGTGCAGGGCCTTTTGGCGTAAATGACGTAAATAGCAAGATGGTAATTAGGGCCCCTAAAAGGACAATTCCTGGAGTATTTACCGATTTTTTTTCCATTATATTCAGGGGGTAAAATTAATTAAATACCTGTGTTGTCAACTAATAGCTAACACATTCAGTTGCCGGATTAGGACATGTTTATCCGGTAGATTAAATTCCTGAAGCAGTTTTTTAAAAATTGTGACACAGCATATTGGTCTAAATGAAGTTTATTGGGGCCCGGCCGGTAAATGGTTAAGCAAATACCTCACCATATACAGCCTCAAATGCAGTGAAGTGCCTTTTCCCTCACTCAGACCATGATTTCGGTTGGGATAGGCCATATAGTCAAATGGCTTACCCAATTCGATCAGGCGATCCACCAATCCTTCGGTAATTTCAAGGTGGGTGTTGGTTTCCCCTGTTCCGTGAATGATCAAAAGATCCCCCTTTAATCCTTCTGCGAAGTTTATTGGTGCCGATTTGCGGTATCCTTCAGGATTCACCTCAGGAGTTTTCATGTATATCTCCTGAAACCAGGCGTTGTAAAGGTGCGGCTGTGGCTTCGGTGCAACAGCGATTCCCACATCATATACGTCCGGTTTACGGAAAATTGCATTAAGGGTATTTGATCCTCCACCGCTCCATCCCCATATCCCTACCCGGCTAAGGTCAACATAGGGCCTGGTCCGCGCTAATTCCTGTAATGCTGCTGCCTGCTCATCGGTTGACAGGGGACCTAAACTTCCGGCGACAGCCCTGCGCCATGCGGCTCCTTTTGGGGATGGCGTACCACGGTTGTCAATTGAAACCACAAGGTATCCCAGATCGGCGATAACACGGTGATAATCAGTCATGGCATGTCCCCAGGAATCCATTACAGTTTGCCCGTGAGGTTCGCCATAAACATACACAAAAACAGGGTATTTGGCAGTCGAATCAAAA
>JAWLFL010000305.1:0-4382 GCA_041685605.1 Cyclobacterium sp.
GGGACTTCCTTTGGCACCAACGACCAGGTCTATACCCGCCGCATCCCGGTTCATTTTGTTTTCAAACTGATCCTGAATCAGGATCAGGACCGTAATGATGGAAAGTCCCAGGGCCAGTAGAAGGATGTTCAATCCCGTATTCCAGGGTTTTACCATCAAATATTTCCAGCCAAGCTTAAACATGTTCATAAGTCCTTCCGCGTAATGGTTATGCGTTGTTCTATTTGATCTTTAATCCGCTGGTCGTGGGTGACGATAAGCAGGGCGGCATCGAGTTTAGCGGCCTGTTCTTTCAGAAGATTGACTACTATGTTGGCATTCTCATCGTCCAAACTCGCGGTAGGCTCATCGGCCAGAATAATTTTCGGTTCATTTACCAGGGCCCTGGCGATGGAGACCCGCTGGGCCTCTCCTTCACTTAGCGTTTCAACAGTAGCACCTTTCTTATCCAAAATATCCAGCTCATCCAGAAAATGATCTACCCGTGAGGGAGAGGATTTGTTTACAAAAAACCGGGGCAGGGAAATGTTTTCCTCTACTGTAAGCGGAGCTAGAATATGGGGTTTTTGGAAAATAATGCCAATATATTTGCCGCGAAAGGTATCCCGTTCCTTTCCTTTTAGCGAATAAAGCGACACCCCGTCGATAAAGACCTGCCCTTGTTGGGGAGCCAGCAAGCCCCCCATGATATTTAGCAATGTGGTTTTTCCACTGCCCGATTTTCCGAGCACCAATAAGGCTTCCCCGCCTTTAATGGTAAAATCTGGAATTAAGAATATTTGGTTTTTATGGTAGGCAAATTGAATGGAATCGACCGATATCATTTCTGCTTATTTTTTGCCGGGATTTCGATTTTAAACTCCGTTCCTTTATTGATTTTACTTATAAAGCTGATTTTACCTCCGATTACTTCGATGCATTTTTTTACAATGGAAAGCCCCAGCCCGGAACCTTCCCGGAGACCCACGTTTTTTGCTCTGAAAAACCGGTCATACAACTGAGACTGTTCGGCATCAGAAATCCCTATTCCCTCATCCTTGATGTACAATTTCAACAAATCGTCCTCATGGTTTACCCTAAAGGTAACTGTTCCACCGTCTTTTGAATACTTTACCGCATTCGACAGCAAGTTTTCAAGTATTTGGTAGAGCAGATCCATGTCTGAAGTGATCATTTTTGGCAGTTTCTCAAAATTAGTGATGATCTTCACATCGTTTTCGACACCTGCCTTAACCATATCTACGACTTCATTTAAGAAAGCGGAGGTATAGATTCGGACTGGTTTGTAATTCATTTTATCCGCATCTGCCTTCCCGAAGAAGAGTACGCTGGTCAATAGACTATTGAGATTCCGGACCGAGTTTTCAATTTTGGAGGCATGTTTTACAATTTTCACCTTGAAGGGGTGATCTTTTTCAGCATAAAGTTTCAATAATTGAGCCGAACTAAGAATGGAGGTGAGGGGTGTTTTAAAACCATGGGACACATTTTGAACGATCCGGGATTTCAATTCGCTCAATTCCCTTTCTTTTTCCAGCGCCTTTTGCAGTTCTTTATTGGCTTCGTTGAGATCAGCAGTACGTTTTTTTACTTTTTCCTCCAGCTCATTGTTTAGATTTTGGAGTTCCTTCTCTTTCTTATCTTTAAATATGGCCAATTCGATCACCATATTTAACTCCCGGATATTAAAAGGTTTGATTACATAGGCACTGGGGTTGGTCACGGCCACCTTTTGCAGGGTTTCGGAATCCGAGCTTGCAGTCAGGTAAACAACCGGAATGTTGTATTTTTCATTGATAATCTCGGTGGTTTTTATCCCATCCAGTTTACCGGATAGATTGATATCCATCATGACAATATCCGCCCGGTTATCTTTCAGGATCTCCAGTGCCATTTCCCCCGAATCAGCCATCCCGATGATTTGATGGTGGTTTTTTTCGAGGGCTTTTTTTAGTAAAAGTGCAGAAACAGTATCGTCTTCCGTAATTAATATTTTTAAAGAAAACATCCGTTCGGAATTAGTAAAATCACTCATTTCCATAAGAATAGGTTTAGCTGTCGAGAGGTAAGAAAATTTTAACCAGGGTACCTTTGCCCTTTTCACTTTCTATGTGAATGGTTCCATCCAGGCGTTCGACCAAATGCTTGGAAATGGCCAACCCTATCCCCGATCCTTCAAATTTACGGTTAAAACCTTTACTTTCCTGTTCAAAGGGATAAAACAATTTGGATAGGTAGTCTTTACTCATTCCCACGCCTTGATCCTGTACTTGAATGGCGAGCTGCTCGTCAATCTTCTCCACCCAAACCTGAATCGTGCCTTTTTCTGAATATTTAACCGAATTACCAACGATGTTACTTACAATAATTTCCAGGTATTTCCTTTCCACATATCCATAAAATGGCTTGGTTGGAAATTTTGAAGTGACTAAGATACCTTTTTTTATCCCTGTAGATTTATGTTTTACCAAAATTTTTGAAATAAAATCGTTAATATTAGTATTTTTCAAGTTGAAATTTACCTGGTCTGATTCAATTTCCGACAGGTCCAGTATATTGGTCATCGTTTGAAGCAGGCGTTCGCCACTTTCTTTGATAATCTCCAGATGCCCGAGCAATTCCTCATCCTCCGGCCTGCATTGCATGAGGTGCTCTGCACTCCCCAAAATACCATTTAGAGGAGTCCTTATTTCATGACTCATGTTGGAAATAATATTACTTTTTAGTTGACTTACCTCTTCGGCCTTATCTTTTGCGATCTTTAAGCCCTGCTCAAAGGCCTTTTTCCTGGAAATATCCCGAAATACATTGAGATAAAGGGGTTTGCCTTCGAAATCTTCCTTCATTCGGGAAATTAATAGCTCGATCTCTTTCCTGCCGCTCCGAAAGGGCATTTCAAGTTCCAGGGTTAATCCCGTACTGTCGATTTTTTGCAAATCCTCGCCAATCTTCTCCCTGACGTTGGGATAGAATGCGGCATCAGAAAACAGATAAGTGACTCCGTGGGCCTTCAGCTCCTTTTCCGAAACCGAAGCCATTTCACATAGGGTAGGATTGGCTGCTATGATGCCCCCCCCCTGAACGGAGAGCACCAGACCGTCCTGAGAGTTGTTCCAAACATTGCGAAACCGATCTTCCCGGTTGGCAATTTCCAAAGTCTTTTCGTTTAAGGTATGGCGCAACATTCCTTGATTTTTAGCCTGTCGGTATAAGGTGCTAATTCCGTAGCCTAGCGCGATCAAAAAGGCAATCAGCAACAGGATAAACCAAAACTGCAGGTAAATCGGGTAGTCTATTTGAAATTCCTTTGAATAAATGGTTTCAGATTCAGGATATCCGGCCAATGACGCCTTAAGTGCCAATCTGTAATTGCCCGGGGGAAGATTATTGAAATACAATCGATTCGTCCGGGGATTTTCCAATTTTTGCCATTCCGAATGAAATCCCTCCAGCAGGTAACTTACGATCAGGTCCGGTGAATTGCTAAAACTAACCGCACCAAATGTACAGGCAATGTTGTTGAGCCGATAGGGGATGTTGGGAAATTCCCTCTCTACCGGATCCGGGTCCAATACGGAAACATTTTCCAGAAAAACCAAGGGGCCTGCCGGAGCTTCCTGATCTTCTTCGGGATAATAAACCGATACGCCGTTTTGGGTCCCAATCAGAATTCTTCCCCTGTCCGCCTGAACCAATGCTCCTCGTGCCACATCATTGCCGATAAGCCCGGTGTTTTCGGTAAAAACGCGGACTTTATCCGCTTCCTGCACGATCACTCCTGAATCGGTCCCAAGCCAGATTTTTCCGTTCTCATCTTTCAAAATACTATAAACAGGATGCTCAATGCCCTGACCAAATATCGGCGCAGGCCTTAGTGAGTCATTATGAAAAGAAAAATAGCCATTTTCTGTCCCAACAAACAAGGTGTCTTTTGTCTCCAGAAAATCATACCACTGGAGTTTTATCAGATTGGGGAAAATCTTTACTTCCTCCGTTGGAACCGCTCCTCCTGATACCAAAACGATCCATTTACCATTCTTCAAGCGGCCCAGCTTCCTGATAAAGCCAATACTTTCACCGGAAGGAAATCCAATATCCGTCTCCTGTAGGGATGGGCCTGCGCCAGGGACGGGTAATTTTGCACGGTAAATACGCCCCTGACCAGCCACCCAAAGGTCGTCACCATCCGCCCAAACATAAGAAACCAACTGATCATCCGGCAACGAAAAAAGCTTCATTTCCATGGTCTGGGAATTAAAAAAGCCTAATCCGTTGTCATAGGCTGAGAACCACACGTTTCCGCTGATATCTTTGCTGAAATTCAGAACCCGATCCCGTCGGTTCAAATTGTTATCCTTGGAAATCAGGTGTGTTTTAACCGG
>JAWLFL010000306.1:0-4372 GCA_041685605.1 Cyclobacterium sp.
CTTCAGCACGAACGCTTTTCCTCCAGGCACGACTTACCCCCGTAACCGCCGACGGAATTAGATTTTCCGGAAGCTTTTCATTTTCCAATAATGCCAAAATTCGGTCTTCGCCACCATAACTACCCCCTATTGCTGCGGTCGCTTCTTTGCGAACGGAAAGCGGAAGGGAGCTGTCAAATGCCATATTCTCTAACAGATTCAGTGATTCCGCACTACCGATCCCTCGCAATACAGCAAACATGGCGTGAATCTTGTCATCTTCTTCACTGTAAAGCACCTCTTGTACACGATTCAGACCCCCTTGCCGGAGCAATAGGGTTGCAGCGGATTTTCCAAGGGTATTGTCACTTTCTTCCAATGCCATTTGTAGCAGCCGTGGATTTTCGGATTTCACTCCGAATTTCTGTACCAGTTCCAAATAAACCTCGGTTCCAGCACTTTCATTCAGCGTAGTGGTAAGCACAGCGCGCACAGCCGGGGATCTGTCCAGGTATTCCGGATCCAGGTGGGTTAACACCAGCCTGTTGATTTGTTGTCCCTCCTCCTGGTTTTCCTGACGAAGTTGCGCTGCTTCTAACATTTTAACCAGGGCTGCAGACTTCCCTTCTTTATCCGGATTAAAATCAAAGGCTCTGAAATACCGCATTCTGGTTTCAAGAGGTTCGGAAGGGTCAGAGGCCAGGCTTGCCAAATGGGGAATGGCTTTACCCGTTCTGGATCTCCAGACAATATCCTGATTTTTCTTGCTGCTAATATCCGCTCCGGATTTTTCCACCCAGGCCGTATAAAAACGATCCCACTGACCAGAAGCCCCAATTCCCAAGGCTTCCAGGTACCAGCGATCTTCCCCGTCGTGCTGCATGGCCAATGTTGCCCAAAGCTCCGGGGCTTTTGGTGAATTCATGCCTCTCAATGCGATGGCCGCTTCTCTTCTTACCTGCGCGTCTGAATCCTGCACCAGTGTTTCCAGGTAGGGTATTAGGTCCAGGTTATGCTGGCGGGCGGCTCGGATACCCGAAATCCGAAGATCGGGGTTTGGGTGACGAACAGCTTCCTGAATGTATTTTTCATCCAATCTCGCTAAAAGCCAAAATGCCCTGGCCTTGAAACGCGGGTTATCATGCTCGTAAAAGATGTTTTCCAGTGCCGGCCTGGCATCGGGTCCCATGGCCTCCAGGCTTTTCCATGCCTGATAGCGCAGGGAGAGGTTGGGATTTAACAATGCTTCCACGGCTCCATTTGGGGAGTTAATGTCCGCCTCGGGAACCTCATAGGGGGTATCTGGTGCGGAAATCCGAAAAATACGACCTCTATTCAGATCTCCCACCTGATGGCCTCCCACTCCGGGATCGTACCAGTCCGAAACCATCAGCGATCCATCGGGTGCTACGCATACGTCGGATGGCCGGAACCACTGGTCTTTGTCGCCTTCCATCAGGTTGATGATGGAGGCTTTGTAACCGGCCCCATCTTTTTCTACCGGATACGCCCGGACCACATTCGGTCCCGCATCCGTGTGGATCATCTGATTCTGAAATGCTTCCGGTAGCGCATTGCCTTCGTATACCACCATGCCGGTAGGCGATCCCGCTCCGGTTTGCAGCAAATTGGGAACCACACCAGGGTCGTTTAAGTGCCAGTGTTGTAAGGGGACTTCTTTTTCCTTATTGGTGCGATTGGCTCTCCAGCCCGCTCCGGTCATTTCATCCTTGTAGCCAAAATTGCCGTATTCCATGACGTAATTGATGCGGACTCCTTTGTTTCCATCATCGTCGTTGTCGGACTGCCACATGGTGCCGTACGAGTCGAGTGCTACTTCGTAGTTGTTCCGGAAATTTTGTCCCAGTACTTCAATATTGGAAAAATCCGCATCGCAGCGAAAAACCAGTCCTTCTTTGTAATTCCCGGCATCAATAAGCTTCCCGTTGGTATCTTTCAGGGTTTGGCCGTTCTTATCCTGAATGGTCCCACCAGAATTACCAAAATTAAAATAAAATTTACCATCCGGGCCAAAAACAAACGCATGCATCCCATGGTCATGCTGCTCCCCGCCAACACCCTTAAAAATAACTTCCTTTTTATCCGCTTTATCGTCGCCATCCGTGTCGGTCAATAACCACACGTAGGGACTTTGAGAAACAATGGCCTGATGGCCCATGACCCATATTCCCAATGGGGCATTCAGTTCCGGGTCCTGGTAAAACACCGTACTTTTGTCCGCTTTCCCGTCGCCATTGCTGTCTTCCAGGATTAAAATCCGATCCCCTTCTCCCTTGGTTTCATTTCCAGTGATATCCGGACGGTAATTGTATGCTTCGCAAACCCACACCCTTCCTATGTGATCAATGTCCATATTGGTAGGGTTGGTGATCATCGGTTCGGAGGCAAAAAGGCTTGCTTCCAGGCTCTCGTTGACCTTGATTCCAAGAAGGGCATTCTCAGGGTTTCGCTTCTCCTCTTCACTTAATTGATCGAAGGGATGAACAGCGGTCGTTTCGGATGCTTCCTCACAGGAAAAGCTGATAATCAAAAGCAATAGGAGTGATTTCAGCTTGTTTGATTGAATTATTTTGGGCATGATGTTGCAGGTATGGGCATTCATTGGTTAATTATTCGTTGAATAAACAGAAAATTCCGATATTATTCCAATTATTTAACTGTTTTTTTGACAGTTATCACTGGAGCAGGGTAAGCTTACAGGTGGTTTGGGGAGCCGGTTCTCCGGGACAAAGTAGTCTGTTCATTTATCCTAAGGGTATATTTGTGTAGGGGTGTTTTCAAAATAATACAAACGATGAGTATAAACAGAAGAAAATTTATCCAACAATCAGCCATGGCATCCAGCCTGTTGGCGATGGGCCCATTTACTAGCTATAGTAATGAAACCTCTTCTAAGGTTCGGGTAGGAATTGTTGGCGGCAGGTTCGGAGCCACGTTTCAGTTTCACGAACATCCGGACTGCATCGTAGAGGCGGTCAGTGATTTGCGGGAGGATCGGCGGAATCATTTGATGAAAACCTACGCATGTCAAAAAAGCTATCCTTCTCTGAAGCAACTGCTGACCGATCCCAAGGTAGATGCGGTTTTTTTGGCGACTCCGGCTCCCGACCATGCGGACCACATTATCGAAAGCCTTACAGCGGGGAAGCATGTACTGTGCGCAGTGCCGCTGGCCATGAACATTGAAGAATGTAACCGGGTAAAAGAGGCGGTGTTGTCCTCCGGAAAGGTTTTTATGATGGCGGAAACAACGACTTTTATGCAAGGCACCATTACCGCCAGGAAATTCTATCAGGAAGGGAAATTTGGTGAAATTTTCAGTGCGGCTGCCGAATACAATCATCCCGGGCTGGAAATTCTGTGGTTTGAAAACGGCGAACCTACCTGGAGACATGGACTACCTCCCATGCATTATCCTACGCATTGCACCGCATTTTTAATCAGCGTGACGGGTGAGCGGTTAAAAAAAGTAAGTTGCCTTGGCTGGGGTGAAGGGGATGGCTTACTGAAAGGCAACCCTTACCATAACCCATTTTGGAACGAAACGGCATTTTTCCATACGGACCGGGACCATCCTTTCCGGGTGGAAGTGAACTGGAAAGGAGCCTTGAGAAACGCCGAAAGAGGGGAGTGGCGAGGAGAGAAAATGAGTTTGTATCTACCCACCGGGCACGTAGAGGCCGGGACCATAATCAGGGAGGAAAATGAAGAAGGAAAGGACGATGCCGGTTTCGTCCATACTAAAAATAACGTAGAAGCATTCGAGTTCCCAAATTGGTGGAAAACCGATCTTTTGCCGGAACCGCTGCGACACAATAGCGGCCACGACGGGTCTCACACCTTTATCACCCACGAATTTATCCAGGCAATTCTGGAAAACAGGTCGCCAATGGTGGATATCCATGAGGCATTGGCCTACACCGTACCAGGGATTATTGCGCATCAATCAGCTTTGAACGGAGGGGAACAGCTTTTTATTCCGGATTATGACGATTGAGACTTTCCAGCCGATACAAGTAGGCAGGGATAAACTCTTCGAGGCTGCGGACAGGAGTTTGTATCCCTAAAAAAGAGGCGGCTTTTGTTAAAATGGCTTCTTTTTTCATTCCGGATTTGCGCATGGATCGGATGGCAAGGGCTCCCGCTGATTTGGATAATTTCCGCTTACCATCCAGGAGTAGGGGATGATGAAAAAAGGTAGTATTACTCAGGGGATCACCCGGCAGCAGGGAAGAAAGGTACGATTGGGCGCAAGATGACTCCCACAAATCCTGACCTCTGACAATAAAATCAATGCCGTAATGGTGATCATCGGCCAAGGAGGTTAACTGATAAGCCGGGTCACCGTCTTTTTTTTTAACGATAAAAAAGT
>JAWLFL010000071.1:0-17991 GCA_041685605.1 Cyclobacterium sp.
CTGATCAAGGTGGTGCCGCTTGCCTTGTTGTTGATTGCCATTATGCTTTACTTTACCTTTCATTCTGTTTCTGAGACGATCATGGTATTCTTGTCCATCCCTCTGGCGGTAATCGGTGGAATTGTGGCACTATGGATAAGGAGCATGCCCTTTAGTATTTCCGCAGGTATCGGTTTTATTGCTTTGTTTGGCATCGCCGTGCTCAACGGCATCGTGCTGATCAGTTACCTCAATGACCTGGAAAATAGCGGAGAAACCGATATACGCAAGAGAATCCTGAAGGGCTGTAAAAACCGTTTGCGGCCTGTATTATTGACCGCATCCACCGATATCCTGGGGTTTATTCCCATGGCACTATCCACTTCTGCAGGTGCGGAGGTGCAACGGCCCATTGCCACGGTAGTAATAGGTGGGCTGATAACAGCGTTTTTTCTAACGTTAATTGTCTTGCCAGTGGTGTACTTTGTCGTGAAATCAAAGAAAATACGGGGTTTCCGCTTGAATAAAGCTGCTTTCTTTTTGGTTTTGCTGACCGGAATTCCTTTTCTGGGTCAAGCACAAGATAGTCCAATCGGACCGGAGGAAGCCTGGAACCGGGCATTGGAAAACAATTTTGACCTGGCTGCCGCCCGCTTAGCTGTAGAAAACCGGAAGGTCCTGACCAAAACGGCCTGGAACCTCCCATCTTCCCTGGTATTTGTCGGCACCGAAGAAAACAAGCGCAACCTGGAGGGTGACGGGGTAGACGCATTTGGTTTTCAGCAATACATTGATTTTCCGGGAGTTTATGTGGCCCGAAAAAAAGTACTGGAGAAGGAACGCTTGCTGGCAGAGGACACCTACGATCTAAGGACTCTTGCCCTGAAAAAACAAGTGTACAAAGCCTGCTACCAACTGGATTACCTGGTAAAAAAGAAGCAACAATACGCCGGCTTCGATTCCCTATACCAGGATCTGTTTCGGGCATCCGAAAAGCGCTATGCATCCGGCATGACGAACCGGCTGGCCATGGTGATGGCAAAAGCAAGGTCCGAAAAAATCCGGGTGAACTATTCTCAGTTGGACCAGCAGATCCAGATTGCTTACCAACAGCTACAGGAAGTAGTACAGTCTTCGGATACCCTACAGGTCACAGTGCCCCCGCTGGGACTGGAATTATCCGAATTACCCAGCCTGGAAAATCATCCCTCCTACAATTACCTGATACACCAAAAGGAGCGATTTTCGGCGGAAAGGAAACAGATGCAAAACAAGCTACTACCCGGATTTTACGTACAATACATGTTTCAGAAAGTCGACGGCATAAGTGGCTTTTTCGGTTACCAGGCCGGTATTCAACTACCACTATGGTTTGGACCCACACGGGCTCGGGTTCAGTCCGCCCGCCTGTCCGTTTACCAATCCGAAAATAAGCTAGACGACTTAAGCATCCGCTGGGAATCGGCATTAAACCAGAAAAAAACAGCCCTGGAAATGCATATCAAAGAGCTTGATTATTATACCCGGGAAGCCCTGCCTTTGGCGAAAGAAATTGTCAGCACCGCGCAAAAGAGTTTTGATAATGGAGAAATTGACTATCTGGAATATATCCGAAGCCTGGAATACGCCACTGAAATTGAAATGGATCATTTAGATCTGTTAAATAAATACAACCAAACCCTTCTTGACATTCACTATTTTACCCTGCCATGAATTCGAGCATGACGAGAACGTCACACAGTGGGATGATTATCCAACATGCGAGATTCTCCCGATTCTGATCGGGGCAGGCTATGTGGCCTTTCAAAAGCAAATTATAAACACATGAAATCTATTTAAACAAAAACGCCAGCCGGAGAGCTGAATAGCAAACAAAAGAGATTACCTGTCTGAGGACAGTCTGGCAGCTAAAAAGCAATTAAAAAGTTATGAAACTAATAAATCTTTCCCTAATATTTCTACTTGTAAGCGGGCAAATGGCCTGTAATGAGGATACGCGTACCGCTGAAGGAAAAGAGGAATCGCTGGAACAGAGCGAAGCAACGGTACAGTTGACACCGGAACAAGAGGTGATTACGGGTATTCGTCGCGGAACCTTTATCAAACAACCCCTGACCAACCTGGTGAAAGCACCCGGATTCATTGACTCCCCTCCCCAGTACAAAGCCACCGTTAACTCCTTTACCACGATCTTTGTCGAAAAGATCCACTTTATCGTAGGCGATCGGGTGAACAAAGGCCAGGTGGTAATCACGGCTTCCAGCCCTGAATTTGTATCCATGCAGCAGGAATACCTGGAAACCCTCAGCAGTCTCGCCAGCCTGGAAAGCGACTTTGAACGAAAACAAAGCTTGCGGGAGGATAACATCTCTTCCCAAAAAGAACTGGAAGAAGCCCGGGCGGCATTTCAGGCAGCCAGGGCCAAAAAATCCGCCCTTCAAAACAACCTGCAACTGATAGGAGCAGACATTCCTTCACTGGAACAGGGTAACCTGCAATCAAAAGTGTTGTTAAAAAGTCCGATTTCGGGTAAAATTTCCGCTTTACAGACTTCTGTCGGACAGCACAGTGCGCCGCATGAAGTGTTGATGGAGGTGATCAACAGTGAACACCTGCATGTGGAGATGAACGTATCGGAACAGGATATTCCCAGGGTAAAGGAAGGCCAGGCGGTGACCTTTACCTTACCTGATTTTAAAGAACAATTGTTTTACGGACACGTTTACCGAAAAGGAAATACCATAGATCCCAAAGGCCGTTTTGTACAAGTGCATGCGCATTTGGATACTGAAAATGATTCCTTCTTGCCGGGAATGTATATCAATAGTTATATAGTGGTGAACCAGGACTCTGTATGGACCGTACCTTCCGGGTCTATTGTCCATGAAGGAAGCGAAACCTTTCTTTTCGTATTACAGGATAGCAGGCAGGAAGGGAAGGTTTATCAACGAAAGCAGGTTCGAACCGGAATCGAAGCCATGGGCTATACCGCCATCATGAACCCAAACGAAGCCCTATTTAAAGATAGTGTGGTGGTGGCAGGCACCTATTATTTGTCCAATGCACTGAACGAAGCCGGAGGGCACGACAACTAAATCAAACCTTCTTCCATCAGTTCTTCCCCCGTTTTTACCGGCAGCAAATGGGTTAGCTCTTCTTCGGTAAACAACCGGGAGCGGATCAAAAAACGAATTCCCAATGGAATTTCCAAGGAAAAGCTACTTCCCCTTCCCGGAGTGGTATCCAATGTCAACTGGGTGTGTTTCCAGTATTTAAACTGATCGGCATTCATAAAAAAATCGCATCCGTGCACCTTGCCCATCCAGACATCCTGAGAACCGACTTTAAAATCTCCTTTCTCGAAACACATGGGAGCTGAACCATCACAACAACCACCACTTTGATGAAACATCAACTCCGAACCGGACTGCTTTCTCAATTGATCGATTACTTCTTTGGCTTTTTCCGTGACCAGAACACGTGGAACCTTGGCTTTCATTTTTATGGTTTGGTTAACTTGGGAATTTGAAAAACAATGACCGCCCCCACAAGGAGCGGCCCTTGCATCAGTTATTAAAAGAAACCCAACTTATTTTTATCATATGAGATGAGCATGTTTTTGGTCTGCCGGTAATGGTCCAGCATCATCAGGTGATTTTCCCTTCCGAAACCGGACTTTTTATACCCTCCAAAGGGAGCGTGGGCCGGATAGGCATGGTAGCAGTTGACCCATACCCGGCCTGCTTTAATAGCACGGGGTACTTGGTAGAGTTCATGGGCATCCCTGGACCACAGGCCGGCTCCCAGGCCGTACATGGTATCATTGGCAATTTCTATGGCTTCTTCGGTAGTTTTGAAGGTAGTCACCGAGGTCACCGGGCCGAAGATTTCCTCCTGAAAAACCCGCATTTTGTTATGCCCCTTAAATATGGTGGGCTGTATGTAAAAGCCATTTTCCAAGCCAGAATTCAGGCTCGCCTTATCCCCGCCACACAGCACTTCAGCACCTTCCTGCTTTCCAATATCCAGGTAAGAGAGGATTTTCTCAAACTGATCATTGGAGGCCTGTGCCCCCATCATGGTATCTTCTGCCAGGGGATGACCCATTTTAATGGCTTTGGTGCGCTCCACCACCTTCTCCATAAAGACATCGTAAATGTCCTCATGTACCAAAATCCTTGAGGGGCAAGTGCAAACCTCGCCCTGATTCAAGGCAAACATGACCGCGCCTTCCACTGCCTTGTCGAAGAAGGCATCATCCGCATCGGCCACAGATTTCATGAAAATATTGGGAGATTTACCTCCCAGTTCCATGGTAACGGGTATCAGGTTTTCAGAGGCATATTGCATGATCAGCCTTCCGGTGGTGGTTTCTCCGGTAAAGGCCACCTTGGCTACCCGGGTAGAGGTGGCCAGGGGTTTTCCGGCCTCTGGACCAAAACCTGTCACGACATTCAGAACGCCTGCCGGTACCACATCTGCGATCAATTCCATCAACACCATAATACTGGTAGGGGTCTGCTCGGCAGGCTTAACCACTGTGCAGCAACCCGCAGCCAGGGCTGGCGCAATTTTCCAGGTAGCCATCAGTAAGGGAAAGTTCCATGGAATGATTTGACCGACAACACCCAGGGGCTCGTGCAAGGCAATACTTACTGTATTTTCATCATGCTCTGAAATACTGCTTTCGTCGGCTCGGATTACACCGGCAAAATACCTGAAATGATCTGCCACCAGGGGCAAATCCGCTGCCCGTGTTTCCCGGAGAGCTTTTCCATTGTCCATGGTCTCTACCCTGGCCAGCATTTCCAGGTTTGACTCTACCACATCAGCGATTTTATTCAGCACGCTGCTTCGCTCTGCCGGGGAGGTTTTGGACCAGGAGGGGAAAGCCTGGTGAGCGGCATCCAATGCCTTGTCAATGTCCTGCTTGTTGCCCCTGGCGGCTCTGGACAAAATGCTGCCATCTACGGGGGAGCTGTTGTCAAAATAGTCGCCGGATGCGGGAGCAACCCACTCCCCACCGATAAAGTGATCGTATTTTTCTTTTACCTTGGGCCTGTCTACAGGCTTTGATTGTGAAATTGTTTCTGTTGACATAAAATTATTATTTTGAGTTTTTGCAAATTTCGCCAATTACTCTTTCAATAAATCCACCTGAAACCTCATTCTATCCACCTAAAAAGCCTTTCAGCCAAAACAATCCAAACCGATTCATCGTTTCGAAATCAAAGACCCTATGAAAAAACTCCAAAATTCCCTATATTAAATGAATTATTGACTGGCGAAATGACACTTAAACCCTTAGCAACCAACGCTCCCTGGAGGGATGATAGGGATCTGAAATCCCTGGTAGAAAACAGAACCACCTATACCCTCAATAATTGCGAATTGAATATTTTTGAAACCCACCAGAAGGCCTCTAATGTCAACCTCAGTTTTGGCGATTTGGTACTGACTACCATGCTCAAAGGGAAAAAAGTCATGCACCTTTTTGACAAGCCAGGGTTTGATTACCTGCCCGGGGAGTCTGTCATCGTGCCGCCCTACGAATTGATGAAAATTGATTTTCCAGAGGCCCAATGGGATAATCCCACCCAATGTATCGCCTTGTCCATTTCCAGGGAGATGATTGAAAATACCTTTCAACTTCTCAATGAAAAATTTCCGGAAAAAATCTGGCAGCAGGAATGGGGCCTGGATATGAATTACTTTCATTTGATTAATTCACGGGATTTATCAGGGGTGATCAATCGATTTATCAACATCGGGGTGAAAGAAAGATCCCGGGAGAAGGACCTGATTGCCTCCCTGGCATTGAAAGAACTGCTGATTCGTTTGTCGCAAACCCAGGCCAGGGATATTCTTGAAAAAACGTACCGGATCTACTCTGATTCAAATCGGTTGGCCCAAGTAGTTCATTTTATCAAAACCAATATACGGGAAAACCTTAGCCTGGATCAGTTGAGTGATAAAGCCTGTATGAGCAAAGCCCATTTTTCCCGATCATTTAAGAAAGAGCTGGGTATCAGTCCCATGGAATACATCCTGGACCAACGCCTGAGCCTGGCCGCCACCTACCTGAAGCAAGGCGTGGCACAGGTGCAGGAGGTGTGTTTCATGGCTGGCTTCAATAATGTCACTTATTTTATCAGAGCGTTTAAAAACCGCTTTGGAAAAACCCCAAAAGCCTATCAGAATACCCTGACTTAAGTATTTTTTTCTGGATATGGCCTTAGTTGCATCATATCGCACCATTTCTGATTTATCTGCCTGTTCGACCGTCTATAAGGAATCGACGCTTCCGAATGGCCCTTTTCTGAAAGAAGCGGTATAGGATATAGAGCGCATCGTCGCAGACCCAATCACAAACATTTATTCCATGATTCAATCGCTGAAATTCTATTCTTTTGGTCTTCTTTTATCTGTCTTTGTTTTGCCCCTGGCAGCCCAGCAAACCCTCTGGGAACCGGTAGCCGATAAGGTATTCCTCCAGGAAAAAAGTGAAATCCTTACTACCCCCTCGGCCGTCACACAGGTAGCCATTTTGTCTGGCCGTTCCTATGCCGTTTTGGATGGAAATCTTCAGGAATTAAAAGCGGACGGACTCCAGCCAGTATCCGACAGTCCGGTGGGAATAAGCAAGTTGGAGGTATTGGACCATTCGGCCTGGGTGATGGCTTCCTCCGGGTTTTACCGCTTTGCCGACAATTCCTGGGAGAAACTCAGTGATGACAACTTTGTGGATGTCTGCCTGCATCTGGGAAAGGTCCATGCGGCCACCCGGGATGCCATATATGTTTATGAACAAGGAAAATTGACCGATATTGAACCTGAAGGGGGCTACCTGTCCAGTGATGTGACCATGCTGATGGAGGATGGCACCCAGCTACTCGCCGATCCGGTAAAATTGGGTCCCATCACCTCCATTGCCAGTTACAGCGGCACCCTGCATATCCTTCGACCCGGGCAACTGGTGCAGCTTTCCGGCAAGGTAGTCAACGAGCACCTGATCGACTGGGGCAATCTGCCCTCCAAAAATACTGGTGAATTGCTTTCCATGGGCAGCAGGCTGTTTGTCAGCACGGACCGGGGATTAGGCGTTCTCCGGGGTGCTTCCCTGCAATCTATCCAGGGAGACGATGGGCTTCCGGTGGAAGAAACCCGGCAATTGGTACAGGGGTTTGACCGGGATGTTTGGATCGGAACGCCCAGAGGAGCGATACGGATGCTGGAAGACGACTGGCATTATTTCGGTGCCGACCACTGGCTGCCGGACAATCGGGTCAACGACATAGCCGTGGCCGAAAACGAAGTACTGGTGGCCACGGAAGGCGGCATTGGGATTATCCGCTACGAACCGTTTACCCTGAGGAAAAAGGCTGACCACTACGAATACTGGTTGGAAAATTGGGGCCATAAGCGCATGGGCTTTATTCACACTATCCGCGATTACCAGGGCGAATGGGTACGTGAAATCAGTGATAACGACGGTGCCCATACGGCCACCTACCTCTCTGCCATGAGCTACAAATACGCCGTAACTGGCGACGAAGCGGCGCGGCGAGAAGCCGTAAACTCCTTTCAGGCCATGTTGTGGCTGGAACGGATCACGCCAATAGATGGCCTGATCGCCCGCTCCATCTGGTCCCGCAAAGGAGACAAAGGTGCCATGGGCCAACGGGGCTCCGGCGGCTTGCCTGCCAAATGGAATGCCACGGCAGATAGCCTCTGGTACTGGAAAGGCGATGCCTCCAGCGACGAGATTATCGCCCATTTTTACAGCGTTTCCTTGTTTCACGATCTGGCAGCCGAAGGCAAAGAAAAAGAACTGGCCAAAGAACACATGCGCCGCATCGCCGGATACATCATGGAAAACAACTGGGTGCTGATCGATGCCGATGGGCAACCCACCCGCTGGGGACGCTGGAATCCGGAGTACCTGCTGCGCCCCTACGGCTGGTCCGACCGGGGCGTGAATGGGCTGGAAGCACTGGCTTTTTCCTATTCCACCTATGCCCTGACCGGGGAAGAACGCTTCAAGAAGGGATACCAGCAATTGGTAGACTGGGGCTATGCCGAAAATACCATCAAGCAGAAAAACACCTTCCCTCCTTCCCAGATTGCCCCCTGGGATGACAACCTGGCCTTTGAAGCCTACAATACCTTGCTGCGCTATGAGAAGGATCCCATACTACGCTCCTTTTACCTGAGAAGTCTTGAACGTACTTTTGAAATCAAGCGCATGGAAAAGATCCCCTGGTTTAACTTTACCTACGCTGCCATGACCGGAAACGATGCCGATTTGGATGCTGCGGTACAGCACCTCCGGGAATGGACCCTGGACGCTATCGAACACAATTTCCGCAATTCCCACCGGGATGATTTATTTGTGGAAGAGGGCTACACTTCCTATGAAGGCGGGGTAAAAGCCATTTCCCCCCGGGAAGCGGCCGTCACCCGCGGTGCCAGAAGGGCCATTGTCTTGGATGGCGGACAAAATAGCAAGCGCATCATGGAGCCGGTGGGCTTTATCCGGGATTATTGGATGGGTCGGCATTACGGCCTGATCCTGGACCCGGAAGCGAGTGATCCAGAATTGTTGGAGGTGGATAGACGTTCAGGGGAAAAAGTGGGAGCGGCGCCTTATGATGGGCCGGATCGGCCGGATTTTTTGTAGGGCGGAAAAAAATACAGAGTAGTGATATTTTTCAAGCGAAAATTAAATTTTTTTAGCGGATTACATTTTTTCGAGCAAAAAGATTTTTTTAAAATGAAAGTCCAAAGGATAGTTCGTTATGGAGTATTACCGTCTCTAACTCTTCAAGTGTTTTTTTCTTGAATCCTTTAATTTTCATATAATCTGAAACCTCTATAGACACTAAATCTTTTAGAGTTTCAAATCCATTTTCTTTTAGAAATCCAAGCGTATAGTCACTAAATCGTAAATCTTCAATTTTGGTTTCAAGTTTTTTTGTTAAATCCTCAGGCAAATTAATAAATACCTTTTCCTTTTGTTTCTTTGTCAATTCTATGTTATCAACTTTTTCAAGGGCAAGCTCAATTTCTTTCACTACGGAATTAACCAATTTCTCAGTTCTTAAAAAATGCGTCTTAGTGAACTCTTTATTATGGGCAACTCTTTTCCTAAGATCGTAGAGTTCATTCCATTCGTCTTTAAGTTTTTTACCATCGATCTTAAGAACTTTAGAAAAATATCTATCCCAATTTGATTTTGGTAAAAAGTGTTTAAGCTTAGCAAAGTCTAAATCATTCAACTCATCTGCATTCGCTAATTCTCTATCAAGTTCATTTAAAGAAATTGTTCTATATTCAAAGAGCAAAATATTAGACAAATGGATGAAATCCAATTCAAAAATCGGGTTAGATTTATTGTCATTTGTCGGACTTATTTTTTTGTCTACTTGATCTTTAATTTTAGGAGGAACTTGGGTATCAAACCAATTTGTACCTACATTAACATACATAAATCTCATGATTAGTTTCCTCATGAGATTCTCCACCTTATAAATTAATGGATAAGCCTTTTGTGAATAAAAAAAGGAAATATCGTTCCACAGAACATTTACACTTGTACCTCCAACCAACTTTGAAAATATTGTATTAATCGCCTTTCTTACATTATTTAACAATTCAGCATTTTTCTCTGAGGCATCCTGATGTATTGTACTAATAGAAAGCTGAAAATACCTGTGACTTTCTTTTTCCAAAAACCCAGTCTTTAGTTCATATGAATATTGATCAATTCCATCTAACAGGATCTCGCTATTTTCGACCGTTATAGACGGGTTGGTTTGTAGTAAATGAAGAAAAGAATCTCTATCTGTACAAAAACTATCGTCAGTCGTTGTTATTAAGTATTCAATTTTCATTTCTTTTGCTTTTAACTAACGATTGCATTTTTTAATGGATCGAATTAACTAATATTATTTACTCTAGAGTCTAAATTTATCAAAACTTTTGAAATGGTCAGCATTATAGTGCTTTCTCTTGTTTGAGACCAACGGTTCTTTGATCGGCGTTCCTAAGGGATTTTGGAGCACTAAACTCTAATTGATCACTGTACTCAAATTTACCAACCTTCACACAACGGGATGCCAAACACATTGTATCGGCCAGAGTTAGTCGCTCTAAGTAAGCATCTAAAACTGATTTAATTCAAACGCATATTCATAACTGATTAGGCTTTTGTCTTTCTCGTTTTTCTTCCACGCTTCTTCCAAATGGCTTAATTCGATGATATCACCAGTACTTGTTTCCTTGAATACACTTGCCACTTTCTCCAGGTTGTTTAGTTCCTTTTCTGTAAATAGGTCCGCATTAAACTTTCTTTCTTTTCTTGCCTTGAATTGTTCGCCAGTGTAACCGTTTGGAAATTCGATGTGGTAAATTTCAATTTCATCGTTGTTAGCTAAATATTCAAATATGCTTTGAAAATTATTGGGTACTGGACCCATATCAATGGCTTTGTATCGAACGCCACTGATGGAAAAACAACTTTGCTTGAACATTAGAAAATCGGCGTAAAACAACAGCTTATTCATCTTGGTTTTGAAAGGAGATAGTTTGTCGGAAAAAAAAACCACCATCTCGGTAAATTTTTCAAAATTTGGATTCCTGTAACCCGAATAAATATCAGGTAAATGATTTCCCAATAAATATTCTTTGAAATTCAAATTGAATAGGTTCCTTTTCTTTTCTTCTGCCAGCAATTTTGCTTTTAGCGCATATTTGGCCTTTACTTTTTCATCCAATGTGCCGGACAATTCCACCATATCAATAAATTTCTTTGGGTCTTCCACCAATTGAATGAGCTTTGAATTGGCCACACTAGGCATTTCACCTGCTTCGTATTGGCGGTAGCTGTTTATACCAAAACCTAAAATTTCCGACATCCTCGCGGCCGATAACCCATACTTTTCACGAATTCGGAGGATTTCATTAGGAAAGGGAATATTGAATTTGTCACGGTATTGGTTATATACCTGATTCATATTCACTTCGTCTAATGATGAAGTGGTAAATTGTTCTCCGCTATCCTCGCATTTGTAATAATGAAAAACAATTTCAAATGTTTCCTTTCTGAAAGCTATCGACCTCCGTTCTTTGGTCAATTTCATGTCTTTCCCTGTAATTGGACTTTTCATAATATTCTATTTAAAAGGATAGTTCATTTTGTATTGTGCCAGGTGAAAGGAAATGCAGATAACGCTACTGCCCTTCGCTCCCATGGTAATTTTGATATACACTACCTTTTTCTTTATTGTTTTGCCAAACACCCACATATCAACACCACCGTGTAGGGTTTCGGTCAGTGGACCCTCGCTGTAGTCTTTGGTTTCTAGCAGCTCCAAAATGGCTTTTCGGTCTACAGGACGAAGTTCCAGGTCCACCAGCGCCTGGGTATTTTTGCCTCTGTCGTCACGAAAGAGTACATCCCAAAACCTCATTTTTTCTTTAAACTCTTTTAAAAAGGTGGCTACTTCCGTTTCCGTAATCATAACTTTAAAGGGTACTGCAAAGATACTGTCATTAATGTAAAAAATCCATTTTATCGTTGTTTTTTTGACACAAAAAAATATATTTTACCATCTTAACGTGAAAAAACGCAACAGGTTTAGCCGGTCGCTTTTTCTCAATACTTCATTTATTTCCCGGTATTGGGTTGCTGATAGCGTATACTCGGTCTTTCTACAATCGCCGATCGAATCATACTACTCAAGCTTTGGTGTTCGTTAAATTCCACCAAAATCCAGACAGATACACGTATTTTAGACATCCAGTTTTAGGAATCCAGCATTCAAATGACCTGATTAGCAACGAAATGCCTTATTATATTGCACAAAAACCTCCTTAATTTAACCTTTCCCCGTTCCCTGCCACTTCCCCTCATTACCGAAATACCCCCTCCGATATGCTCGCTAAACCACCTGTTTTTCCAAAGCAATTAGATTAGGTATTATAGATGAATAAGCTACGGTTTTGATCCTTAATCCAAGAAGGATTGCTGGAAATAAAAAAACTTTTGATTCGTTAAACCCGGACTATGTATTAGGAATCGTCATGACAGCTGAAACTGCAAGAAAATCAGGCAGTTTAGAGATTGAGGCGTAGCCTCGCTGTGGCGAAATCGAAAACAGCAGCTTGGCGGTTGATTTTGAAGCAGTTTAAAGCCGTAATGGAAAGGCTGGGTTAAAAGACGAATACAGCTCTTGTTTTTACTCCGACGTCCCCTTTCGATTAGGCCAAAACAAGCGATAATGCAATTAATTTAAGGGTTTCTAAACCATATTTTTGTTCCAGTCGGTAAAAAATGCTTTTTTTGTACGGTTATATTTTAACGTCCAGAAAATTAAACAGCCATCGCATATTACTATAACCCTATGTCTATGTGAAAATTAACCTACCACGTCCTGTAGCCTCTGAAAACAATTTTCTATTGTAGACCGCTCACCGAAAGTAATACACATGGTTTAGCAGGCTTTGGCTTTAACATCCATTTCGAATACCGGTAAGCATCAGCAGAGGAGATTCTTACTAAAGCCCACACTAGCTTTCAATAATATATATTTTACCAGACCAAGTGATAAATTCATGGTTTTGAAACAGATGATTAACAAAATTTATGCACCTTTTACCGTTTTGGTAATTGCAACAGTATCGATTTCTTGT
Source organism: Cyclobacterium sp. (assembly GCA_041685605.1). Taxonomy (GTDB): domain Bacteria; phylum Bacteroidota; class Bacteroidia; order Cytophagales; family Cyclobacteriaceae; genus Cyclobacterium. The sequence goes on from JAWLFL010000071.1 coordinate 12,673, forward strand.
TTTCCAAGCGGCCCAGAGTATTTCGATGAATTGGATATCGTGTACACCAACTACGACGATTCCTACGATTTCCAAAGTAAAAACACGTTCACGGTACCGACGAGGGTCATTAAGATAGATCAGGAATACGTACCGGGCGACCCCGATTTTGAACCTGACTTTGTATCGCCGGAATACGCAGAAGCGATTTTGTTCTCAATTCGAAGCAACATGGCAAATTTGGGTTACACGGAGGTAGAAACCGAAGAAAATCCAGATTTGATCATTCTTCCAGCCGTCTTTCAGACTGACGAACTTTATTTTTACTACGATTGGTGGTATTGGAACTGGTTTTACCCGGGATGGGGGCCGGGATGGGGCTGGTATTATCCAGGCTATTATCCACCGCAAGTGAGCAGAATCAGAACCGGAACGGTAATTATGCAAATGACAGATCCAAAAAATCAGTCCGCATCGGATAAAATACCGGTGGTATGGACAGGAGTTATCAATGGACTGTTAGAAGGAAATGAAGCCACCACTACTTCCCGGATCAGAACTACCATCAATCAGGCTTTTGACCAATCACCTTATCTCGGCAACTAATCATGAAAAAGATACTCTTACTACCTGCACTTTTGATGGCGTTGTTTATTGGAAAAACTAGCGCACAGAATTCGGTGTTATCGGTTAATTATGCGGTAAGTATCCCTACCGGCAATACGGCAGATTATATCAACCAGGCTTCTGGAAGAGGCTTTGTGGCAGAATATCACAAATTTATCAATCGAAATATCGCTTTGGGAGCCGAAATAGGTCATTTTACCCTCTACAAACGAGAACAAAATAAAGTGTACACCGAAGGAACAGCCTCGCTTTACGGTGTGCAATACAGGTACCAACAAAGCTACCCGATAATGATTTCAGCAAGCTATTTCGCATTCACCGAGGGCATCGTGAAGCCCTATGGATCCCTTGCTATGGGAATCATCGCCCATAACCGGGAAATTGACATGGGTATCTTCGAATCCTCTAATACGTATTGGCAGTTTGCGCTAAGGCCAGAGCTGGGTGTTCTTATTGCCCCTTCGGAATACGTCGGGTTTAAAATTGGTGCTAAATACTATCAATCATTTTCAGGAGGTGAACTAAATGGTCAATCAAATATCGGATTAAATGTAGGGATCGTATTTATTCAATAACAAATAAACACATCCCTAAACCACCAACCGGTATAGCTATACCGCCTTTTATTTAATAGCGTCTCGGGGTATTTGAAAGAAAAGTCCTTTTTTACTAGGGCACACCTACACTATTACGCCAAAACACGCCATAGCCTGGGGCGGTTATACCGCTTCGCGATCGGGTAACCGTTCAGTACGACATTCAGAAAAAAGAGCCAAAAGGACTCCCTGATGCCCTGGAGCAACGCTACCGCAATGCCAAGTGCCGCTACCACAATGAAAATGATGAGGTGTCCAAATTCCGATTGGCGGGTTTGGTATTCCAATTTCTCTAAGGCAGTCCGGTTCTTTTTTACCGGGTTGGAGGCCCTGCTGAGTTTCTCCCAGCCAATCCATACCAGCAACTGCCTAAAAACATCCACACCGAGCCATTTATATACCGTTCCTCCTGCTTCCCACTTTTTAGAAGCAAAATAGCTTGATTGCAGTGGGGGTTGGAAGGTTTCGGTGTAGGCCATTAAGGCTGTCATTAACAGGAAATTTACTACCCAAGCAAACACGAAGGTATGCAGGCCCTGCCAGCTGGCTACCGCTATGGTGCCCGCAGCAACAAAAACCCAGGTAAACCCCACGAATGCGTATTGCTTTAAACGCTTCTTTTCCATGGACAGGTAAATCGATTAGTTGATAAAATTAAACCAAAGCCCCTGCCTGCTACGGCGTTAAAACCTGTCGAAATCGCCTTCAAAGGAGTACATTCACACCCCAAATTGCCTCAGGTGGTGGTCCAGGTGCTTGTAAAACATATTGTTCCATTCTTCTTTCGACAATTTACCGAAGGACAGGGATTCCCTTCCATCAAAATGATCTGCTCCCAACTCCACGGTTTTGTGCAAGTACTGGATCAGTCGTGCTTTCTCTTCCTCAAAAACCCGCTCATCTGCGATGATAAACGCCGGTGCCGTTCGAACATTCTTCTTGTAAGGGGTTTCGTTCACCACCATTTTTTTGACAAAGGCTTTGAGGATCAATCCCATAAAAAAATTGGGCTTGGGATGCTTGTTTTCATAAGCCATCTCATAGGTGACGTTGCAATGCGCCAGCATTTGAGCCACACTCATTTTTCCCCATTGCGGCTGGGTACTGGGTGTCAGGGAGTCAATCCGCCGGATCAGCTCCGCTGTTACTTCTTTGTCGAAAATAGTGGGAAAAGCCATATCAAGTTTAATTGGTTTCAATTTAAAGTATTTGTAAGCGTGCCAACCCATTAGTCAAACCGCACAAACCGCAATAAATATAACCGAAAAAAATAATTTTACAAATGGTTAAATCGTGTATGGACTGAAAATTGAAAGTTAGGGTTAAGAAACGAAATGGGTCTTGCACAATTGAAAATTTCCAAATTAAAAATAAATTGCAAAGGGTTTCACCCCAAGGCCGCAAAGAAGCGCATCGAGCGCAGTGAGAGGCAATCCCTGAAACTTTTCAATTAGATTGCCGGATTGTCTTCGGGCAAATAAAAGCTGAAACATGAACCTTCACCAAATATGCTCTGCGCCTGAATGTTTCCCCCGTGCAACGCTACGATTCGTTTGCAAATAGAAAGTCCTAACCCATTACTTTTTTCCGATCCGGTGGGTAAGGTACTCGTTTTTTGAAAAGCAGAGAAAAGTTTATCCATGTCTTCTTCGCGAATACCCTGGCCTTGATCAAAAACGCGGAAGTATAGCTGACCTTCCTCCAATTCGACCACTAATCGCACCGTTGTATCCCTATGCGAATACTTAATTGCATTGCTTAGCAAATTATCCAGAACCTGCTCCACCCGTTGGGCATCGAAGGTCCACGAATCCGGACCATCGAATTGCATTTCAAGCAGAATGTCTTTCTTCTCCGCAGACCGCCGGTTCAACCGTATCACCTTGTCCAGAAATCCTTTTAAAGGCACTACTTTTTTCTCAAGAACAAGCTGCCCCGTCTCGATTGCAGAAACATCAAGCAGATCGTCAATCAATCGCAGTGATTTCTCAGCTAGCTCATCTATAAGTTTAAGAAACTCTTTCCTTGTTGCGGTATCAGTCGAATCTTCCGCAATCACATCATGGCACATCTTGATGGTACCAAGGGGGCCTCTGAGATCATGAGCCACCATACCAATCATTTGGTCCTTCTCCTTGTTGAGCTTAGTCAGTTCCATGGTGCGTGCTTTGACCCGGTTTTCGAGATCCTTGTTTGCTGCCTGCAATTGGTTCACAAGCTCCTTATTACGAACAATTAAATTGTGTCGCTCGAAGGCTTCACGAACGATTGTATCAAGCTCAAGGGGATCCCAGGGCTTGGAAATATATCGAAAGATATTACCCTCATTTATGGCTTCAACTACTGACTGGATATCGGCATATCCAGTCAACAAAAGGCGAATGGCCTCGGGATAGTCATTTTTTACTTCATTAAAAAACGCTGAACCGCTCATACCCGGCATCCGCTGGTCGGAAATAATGACCTGAATCGGATGTGCCTTCATCAATTCGAGTCCTTCCTTCGCACTGTGGGCAATATGAACCTGGTAATTTCTGCGAAATTGCCGCCTCAATGAACGGACTATCGAAGGTTCATCGTCAATGATAAGTAAGTTGTTGTCCTTGTCACTATTTTTATCGATTTCAGTGCTATTTTCATTCATGAGTTCATGCATTTTTAGGTAAACTGATGGTAAAGGAAGTTCCTTTTCCAACTTCACTGTCAACGGTGATTTTTCCATTATGGCCATCTGTAATAATCTTGTAGGCTATCGACAGTCCCAAACCGGTCCCTTCGCCTACCGGCTTTGTCGTAAAAAAAGGATTGAAGATTTTCTCTTGAGTAGCCGCATCCATCCCGATGCCATTGTCCGTAAACGTTAAAATCAATGCATCTGTCGTTTCCGAACCTTTAATTTCGAGGAGGCCATCCTCTTTCACCGCTTGAGCCGCATTTATGATCAGGTTAAGGAAAACCTGATTCAATTCAGACGGGCGGCATTTAATCGGGGAGAGATCACTAAGCTGACAGTCTATCACCAAATGATTCCTAACAACGGACCCTGCAATCTCCAGCGTACTCTCGATACACGCTTTCATTGATGCAACCTTCTCTTCTGCTTCGTCCAGCCGGGAGAAATTACGCAGGTTCCCGACAATACCCTTGACTCTCTTCAACCCATCGATTGAACTATTAATCAAATCATCAAGATCCTCCGAGATAAAGTCAACATCTGCCTCTTGGCTAAGTTTCTTAGCCGTTGCTTTCAAATCCTCATTGCCGGAGCTGTCAACCGCAGTGATTAATTGCTCATACGCACCTTTCAGATCTTCAGCCATCTGTTTGAGCGCATGCATATTGCTTGCAGTAAAAGCCACTGGATTATTTATTTCGTGTGCAACCCCGGCCACCATCTGCCCTAATGCATTCATCTTCTCGGAATGGATCAGCATTGATTGCGTTTCCTTAAGCGTCTCCAGGGTCTTTTCCAGCTCAATCTGCTTGGCGGCGGTTTCCCGGCGTGCCTCTTCACGATCTGTTACATCGTTTTGAACCCCAACAAAATGAGTTAATTGGCCCTCTTTGTCTCGAATCGGAGAAATAATTAAGTCATTCCAGAAAAAAGTGCCGTCTTTACGGAAATTTTTTATCAATACCTGGCAGTGGTTACCTGAATCAAGGGCCTCCCGAATTATATACCTGGCTTTCTGATCACGATTTTCACCCTGAAGGAATCGACAGTTCTTGCCCACAACTTCTTCCTCCAGATAACCACTCATTTCACAAAATGCCCGGTTCACATAAATCAACGGCATATCCGGTTTGCGTGCATCCGAAATAGAGATACCACAACTAGTAGACTCCATGGCTGCATCATGAAGTTTCAGCTCTTGTTGGATAACATTATAATCCTGGGATTCATGTTTTTTCATAATGCCTTATCCCAACTTGGCCCTACGGCATCTAATTTTCATAAATCTTCAGTGGTTCAAGTGCCTTTATAGCGTTTAAGAGCTGATTTTCCATGATGTTTTCATTTGTAGTGATGTACGGGTGTTGTGTTTATATTTTACTTTTCCTATATTTGTGCCATGTTCATCAGGGAAGTCAAAAAACAACGCAGCAAAGACAGCAA
>JAWLFL010000072.1:0-17957 GCA_041685605.1 Cyclobacterium sp.
GGCCCAAAAACGGCTTTATTTTTCTCTTCGGACCATTTCGGATTCCATAATTTATGGGCTGCGTTAAAATGTTCCTTCCGACAAACGTGTACCATTGCTTCTATTCAATTGAAGCCACAAAGGTACATAAAAATGAAGCAAAAGCAGCCGCCAGCCCCCGGAAACTACCGACGCACCTCCATTCCAATGGAACGGCCATTCTACTCTTTAGTCACCTTGAAGGTATGGACCTCCTTTGCCGCCTGAACCTGAATCAGGTACAAGCCTGGCGAATGGTTAAAATCCAAGATTAATTCCGCACCGGGTGCCGTCTTGGAAAATTCATCCCGCTGCATTTCCCTCCCGATGGCATCGTAAATCCTTACGGATACTTCCCCTCGATAATCGTTATTGATAAACAAGGAAAGGCGGTCCTCAACCGGATTGGGACCGATGGAATAACCAGCTCTTCCGGCAAAAGTCTCCTCATCCGTGCTGGAAACCACGACGATATCGGAAATACGATTGCATTGATCATCAATCACTGCGACCTGATAGGCTCCTCCATCCAACACCTGAATGGACCTTTCGGTAGCTCCCTGAATTAATTCCCCGTCATTGTACCATTGGTAAGAAGAAGCGGGCAAGACTGAGGTAAGCTGAGATCCGTTGGCAACGATTTCCGGCTTTCTCAGGGAATTGGTATTAATGGTAACCTGTTGGTTAAAATCTGCTGTACCCCCTGGCCCGGATATTTCGAGGTTCACGTTATAGGTCCTGGCATTGGCAAAAACAAAGATAGGCTGGCTATCCGTGGAGCTGCCCACGTTGCCGAAATTCCAGCGATAATTGGTAATGGTTCCTTCCGATAAGTTGATAAACTCAGTAAGACCACCGGCACAGTTAAACCGGACTTCAAAATTGGCAAACAGCACATTATCACAGTCGATATTACTCCAATTGGCGGCATTAATGACAGTGGATTGCGGGCCGAGATTGATAACGGATGCTCCCGTTAAATCCACATTTTCCACGCTGAGCCCTTCAAAGCAGTATTTTCTATAGGGTTCATGGACAAAGGTTGCTTTTCCGGAAGATCGGATCACCGTTTGATCATTGATCCCACCTGAATGGCTTACTGATTCTCGAACCAGGAACGACTGACCGTCAGTAAGGATCAATTCAGCTCCCCCTTCCAGTTCTAGCCTATCTACTTCCGTATCATTCTGGCTGATCAGGGTTTCTCCACCAAGTTCCAACCTTCGGATGATTCCGGAAGCCACTATTTCCAATTGCCCCCCCAGGTTTTTTAAACTAGCTACGGTATTGGCCGCCAAATCTTCATAAACACCAGCTTCTCCCGTAAATACGATCGCCATATCCGATTCCAGCGCAGCGTTATTTGAAATGCGAAGGCTTTCAGCGAATTCAAGGACCCTCAGGTTACCCGTTAGTGTGGCATTTCCGGACATATCAAACTGATTGGCAGCAAGCGAATCCATCGCAAATTCAACCGCTGCTTCCGCTATTTGTAAGCGGTTCACTTTGGGCACGGAAAGCACTCTCCATCTGCCTTCGTCAAATACCAGGTCAATATCGGCGAAATTTAATCGGCCAAAATCCAATATGTTTTCGTTTTGATCTGCTCCCTCAAAGAGAATTCTTCCATCCCGAACTTCCGTAAGGTTATTACTGGAGCGGAATCCATTTCTGATTAACAGTTCATTTTGATTCAAATCCAAAACCCAGGAATTTTCGCCGAAAATATTCAGGCTGAACACATCGGTGTTTTGGGTTAAGGAAATGGTTTCCTGAGAAATCGTCCGGTCAATAACCACCCGAGTGCCTTCATCAGGAATTCGGTTGGCTGCCAGCCCATCACTGGCTAAGGACCAATTTTGGGGATTATCCCAATTGCCGTCCTCCCCTATCCAATACAGCGTGCTTGTCTGTCCATCAGAAACCCCTGCTGAAAATACCAGACTGAAAGGTTGTTCACCGTTGGTCAAAGTGCCCTTATGACTCACCCGCAGGGTGTACCGCTGTGGAGAAGGGTTGTTAATCAGAATTTGCTCTACATTATCTCTGAAATTGTCGTTTTGGTTATTGGCTATGGCCGTAGAACCGTCCAATGGATTCAGGGACCAGGGGAAATAGGTGGTACCATTTTCATCAATGATACGCAGATCGAGGTCATTTACAAGCATCAAATCCGTCGGATTTAGCCGGGGTGATGGCGGCGTACCGGCCGGATCTGTCCAGGCGATCGTCGCTTTGATGGGTTCGATACCATTGGATATAAACTCAAACTCATACACCTCGTCTTGCCGAAGGTCCTGTTCACGGATTACTCGGGAACTACCATCCTCGTCAATGATCATCCTGGCAGCTTGCTCTACATCCAAGAGCCCCCACCCAAACATATAGTCAGGCCCAGGGTTCATTCCCGCTTCTTTCGCCGTTTGAATGGCCAGTGCTTTTACCGTGGCTGAATGCATATACCTGCCTGCATTCCGATCGTTGTAGAGCTCTTGCAACAGCAGCAAGGAACCGGATACATTGGGAGTCGCCATGGAAGTACCGCTAAGGTTGGCGTAACTGTCTGCTCCATTGGACTCCAAAACGGCAGCGCTAAACACATTCACACCCTTTCCTACCAGATCAGGCTTTATTCTTCCATCGTCCACCGGACCCCAACTGGAAAAAGAACTCATGATTACATCGGATGGACCGGCATATTCATCCAACATATTGACGGCTCCGATGGTCAGGCTGTTTTTTGAAACGCCTTCCGGGCCAATAGAATCATCCGGGCCGTCCGCATCGCGGGACCCGTCTCCCACATCCGAACGATCATTGCCTGCGGCCCACACAATGGTATAATAGGGTTTACTGTAGGCAAGTTGATCTATTTGTCTGGATTTATTGGTATAGAATCCAAAACGGTAATCTTCGTCGGGACTTACACTTTCATTTCCCGCCCAGGACCAGTTATTGTTGCTATCTCTGAACCACCCCATCAAAAAACCATAGGAATGATTCGACACCAGGTGTCCCTCAGGATTGAGATCGGGGTCGTAACTGTTTTGGCTCATTTTGGAAATATCCGCATCCCAGTTAAACGCCCAGCCGATGGCCTGATTGGCCATTCCACGGGCATTGCTATTGTTTCCAGAAGCCAGTATGGTACCCGTCACATGGGTAGCGTGGTTACTTATCTCTTCGGTGGATCCATCAATTTGAGTGACCCGATTTCCAAATTCATTATGCGTTGCCTTGGGACGGGTTTGGTCGTAGATTCCGATGACCATGCCAGCCCCTGCCAGATCCAGGTTTAAACTTCCTCCCTGCTGCAACGCCCGGGTACCCGTGGCCTCGGCTGCTGCAACATTATGAGTGGTATAATAAACCGGATGATTTTTATCGTCCAAATACTGAAAAACAGCCATCCGTTCATCGGCGAGCCTCATCCGGACCGGTATGCCTAATTGCGCAGCAATGCTTGCTTTTTCAGCTGGCTGTAGTTGGTAGCGTTGCAGGTTGTTCTGCAGGTTTTGGAACAGTTCCGTCCTTACTTTTCGCAGTCCACTATCAGAATCACCCGAAATTTGAGCAAAACCCAGCCCTCCGGTCAGCAAAAAGGCAATCAATATGAGTGTTTTTTTCATCTGAATTTCTCCCTAAGTCTCTGATAATTTACCAGGCTTTTTCCTTTTGTTCTTTTCTGGTTAAGGCCGGGTTAATCCACCCGGGTCAGGGTGGTCACGCCGCTTTCCTCCGATTCTTCCGTCCTCCAGCTAATCCGTATGGTACCGTCCTCATTGACGCTTCCCGTACCGTTGAAGGTATCTCCACCAAACACCAGGTCGGGCTGGTCGGTGATGGTAATTTCCCCACATAGCTCAGTGAATACCGCCGGATTGTCCTCAGCACCAAATACCTGCGAATAAACTCCTCCCGTAATATCGGATATCCTGTACGTAAAGGGTTCCAGCTCGGTGATCGTAACTTCGTAATTTACGGTACCACCGGTGCCTACGGTCACCGTATTGTATATTCCCTCCAAATCGGATGGGCAAGACAGGCGGATCTCAATGGTTAATTGAAAGTAATTGGTGCTTATTTTGGTTTCGCCAGCATCCAGAATAGTTAAGGTTAAATCAGGCATTTCGTCGGTAGCCAGGTTGCCGGTCAAAATTTCCAATGGTACGTCTACGAAGCTACTATTGGCCGGAATGACCACCTCCCTATCTTCCAGGCGATAATGCACCCCTTCTACGGCCGTTGATGTGGGGTCTACCCCCAACAAAACAGGAACAGGCTGATCCACCTGAATTCCTACCAGGTTTACCCGAACAAACTCCTGGTCTACCTGATCGTCGTCTACCTTGGTCATGATTTTCTGAATGGTATTATTAGGCCTGGAAGCCTCATCAAATTCCACCTCCATGCCTTCCCAAACGATATTAAACCCGGATTCATCCATACAGGAGGTGCTCCATAAGGTCATTCCAAAAAACAGAATTAATCCAAGAAATTTTACATTAGAAGCCATATCAATATCCCGGGTTTTGCTCAAGGTTTTCATTCAGTTGAATTTGAGAAAGGGGAATATTTGCCAGGACACGGTAATCGGTGTAAGGAACCTCCAGAAAGTCTCCGTGCTTGCTGATATCCCTTCCATTACGTTTCAGATCGAAAAACCGGTGCCCTTCCAGCGCAAATTCCAGCCTTCTTTCCTGCAATATCCGGTTGAGCAACGCTTCCCCCGAGAGCAGGTTATCTACTGGACCCAGGCCGCGCTTGGAGCGCAGCGCATTGACATCTTCTCTTGCTCCCCGTGGATTATTTTGATACCTGGCCTCCGCGCGGATCAAATAAAGCTCTGCTGCCCGAATGACGGGGAGGTTTTCCAGAAAGTCTCCCTTGTATCCGGTCCATTTTCTACTGGCGTATACCGGCCCTTCGATACCTTCTCGGGTGGTTTCTCTCCAGCAATCTCTTCGCACATCTTCTTCTTCGTAAGTCGCAATGAGATCGTTAGAGGCTCCAATGATAAATTGTGCCGCCGGCTCGTTGTCCGAAACCAGGGAATTCAGACTATTATTTACGCCATCCACACTACTCCAGTCCACCTGCCGGAGTTCGAGTTCAAAAAGGGATTCCGGATGCGGTGCACGAGAGAAGCCCTGTACGTATTGACCGGCTTCGGATAACCCATCCCCGTTGGTGCGCAATCCAAGCAAGTTCATCGCTGAAGTAGCTGCCCCTTCTGCATCTTCCATGCGTCCCCAGTAGAGGTAAAGCCGCGCCAGTAAGGTTAGTGCTGCACCGGTATTGGCATAGTAAACTCCTTCTGAACCGATGGGTACCGCCCCCACCAAAGGAATGGCGGCAAGCAGGTCACTTTCAATCTGCGCGTAGACCTCCTCCACGGTGGACCTGGTTCTGAAATCAGCATCAGAAGCTACTAAGGTCGGCGTTAACCGTAATATTGGTCCTAAATTAAAGCCATCTACTTCTCTCCCCGGTTCGTATCCATATACCCTGCAGAGGTCAAAATAAAACAAGGCCCTCATAAAATAGGCATCTCCTTTAATAAATGATTTTTGATCTTCATCCCCCTCCACGCTTTCGTCATCTATGGTTTCGATGATCAGGTTAGCATCGTTTATTCCACCGTAGACCACTCCATTCCAAATGGCAATATGGTCCCTGTCGCCGTTCGTTTCTTCCCCCTGATACCTACCGGTATTCGCTACCAATCGTAAATTGTCTGCTAAAATTTCCGGAGCAATCATCATGGTTTGACCATAATAACTGAAGCTGTTCGCCCTACTGTACATGGAGTTTGCTACCGACTGGTACCCGGACACGTCATTAAAGGCCACCTCTGGTGTCAAACTTTGCCTGGGTGTCGTATTCAGGTCGGTACATGCCATCATAGGAAATAGGGCCATAATGGAATAATAGAAATTATTTTTGATCTTTTTTATCATCACTATCAAAAGGTAAGGTTGATACCTGCGGTAATCTGCCTGGCGGTAGGATACGTTCCATAGGTATCTCCAATGGAGTTTACCTCCGGATCCAGTCCGTTGTATTTGGTCAGGGTCCAGAGATTAAGTCCCTGAACAAACACGTTCATCTCTTCAATTCGTGCTTTGGACAATAGGCTTTGGGGTAAATTATAGTTAAGCGTTATTTGCTTGAGGCGTATGTAACTGCCATCGGAAACTTGCTTGGTGGAAAACTGCTGGTAACCGGAATGACCTGGGATGCGCCCCCCTTCATAAGGCCGAGGCACATTGGTAATTTGTCCGGGTGTTCTCCAAAAATACAACTGGTCCACGGTCTGGTTATCCTGTCCGATAGAGCCCGCCTGCGCCATGTTGTACAGGTCTTGATTAAACGCCAGGTTTCCGTATTGGTATTGGAAGAAGATCTCCAGGCTCACCGGCCCATAAGCCAGGGTGTTGGAGAGTCCGCCGTAGGTCCAGGGAAGTGCACTTCCGATGTATTTCTGGTCGTCATTGGCAACCAGGTAGGTATATTCTCCATTCTCATCGAAATACATGGGCGACCCATTGGCCGGGTTTACACCTGCGTAATCGTAGCCATAGAAAAAATTAATGGGCTTTCCGACGATCAGGTCATTCCCAATGCGGTCAAGCCCTTCATAGAGCTCGAGTAATTCGTTGGAGAAAATAGAGGTGTTGAATGCAGTTGTCCAGCGAAACTTACCCCAAACAACATTAGTAGTTTGCAAATCAAAATCAATCCCCTCGTTTCGGACCTTTCCGGTATTGCGGGTAATCGCTCCAAAACCGGAGTCGATGGGCAACTGGGTTTCGAACAACAATTTTCTGGAATCCTTTCTCCAAACATCCACCGTAGCAATGATGCGACCGTTAAAAAAAGTAGCGTCCACCCCAAGATTGGTAGAAACCGATTCCTCCCAGGTTAGCTGATCGTTTCCCAGCTGCACAAAACGAAGGGCACCGCCTCCCAAATATTGTCCGGCCGACCCTACCAGGGTTCTGGATTCAAAATTGCCAATATTTGAATTTCCGGTAACGCCATAGGAAGCCCTGACTCGCAAATTATCTACCCAAAGGGCATTTCCCATAAACCTTTCCGAAGAGATTCTCCAGCCAGCAGAAACGGCTCCAAAATTCCCCCAACGGGTATTCGTCCCAAAACGGGACGAGCCATCCCTCCGGATGGTCAGGTCAAAGGTATATTTATCGTCATAGTCGTACTTTGCCTGCCCAAAAAACCCCGATCGTGCATACTCGGTATAAAAGCCGCCGACATCAAACGGCTGCGCGGCATTTTGCAGATACCTCAATACCGGGTTCGGAAAGCCCCTGCCCGTTGCAGAGGTGTTTTCCTGGGTTTCCATTTTGTATTCGTAGCCTAAAATCCCGGAAAGGGTATGCACCTCATCAAATTTCTTGTTGACATTGAAATTGGCATTTCCGTTAGAATTGACAATTCTTCGGTCAACAAAGGTGGAGGAACCACCGTAACTGGCAAAGGCAGGAATGGTGGAGGGCCGGTTGTTTTCGTCCCTATTGTCGGAAAAATCAATCCCCCCGAAAGCGGTAAAGCCTAGCCAGGGAAGTATTTTATAATTAAACTGCAGGTTGGAAACGGATTGATAACTCGTTCCGGTTCTCAACTCCTGCCGCACTCCCTGGACGATATTGTAGCCAAAAAGGTGTTCGGAAGGGTATTCCGCAAAACTCCCGTCCTCATTGTAAATAGGAACGTTGGGTCTGGAAACATAGCCCGCTACAAAGGGACTGTTGACAAAGTTTCCGCGATCGATGGTACCGTTGGTAATCTGCCTGGATAAGGAAAGATTGGCATTTATACTGAACTTCTCATTTATATTATGGGAAAGATTCATCCTTCCTGTCGTACGCGAATAGTCCGATTCGATCACCTGCCCCTGATGATAGGTGTGGGATCCGGAGATAAAAAACTGGGAGCGTTCATCCCCTCCTGACAAGGAAACATCGTAAACGCTTAACCTGCCATCCCTGAAAAGCGCATTTACCCAATCGGAATTCTGAATATCCGTATCGCTGGGGCTGCCAAAAATGTTTTCTGCGTCTGCGGGGTTGAGCCCGGCGTTGATGTAGGCCTGTCTTTTAATGGAGGCCAGTTGATTGGAATTCATCACATCGTAAAAACCAAGTGGTTGGACAAGCCCTTCCTGAGCAGAAACCCTCACTTTCGTTTTACCCTGTTTACCCCGTTTTGTAGTTATCAACACCACTCCGTTGGCCGCTTGAGCCCCATAAATGGAAGCTGCCGCCGCATCCTTGAATACTTCAATGGACTCGATATCGTTGGGATTGATGGAGGCAAGGGCATTTTGCGGTCCCTGGCCTGAAAGCCCACCGGAAGCAACCTGCACCCCATCGACAATGTACAGGGGTTGCGTACCTGCATTGATGGAGCCAACCCCCCGGATTTGAACATTCAACGTTCCTCCGGGCTGGCCTGAACCGGCCGTAACCTGCACGCCTGCTACCCTGCCCTGCATGGCCCTGTCGAATGACTGCATCGGCAAATCCTGGAATATTTCTCCTTTGACGGAGGCAATGGAACCGGTCACTTCTCGCCGGGTCTGGTCTCCATAGGCCGTTACCACTACCTCATCCAGGGAGGTCACTTCAGGGACCATGACCACGTCTACCCGATCCCTGTTTCCAACGGCAACCGTCCGGGGCTGCATTCCCACAAAACGGAAAACCAGGTCATTGTCCCCATCAAACATTTCAATCTGGTAATTGCCGTCGATGTCGGTAACGGTACCGGTATCCGTGCCTCTTACCATCACCGTCACTCCAGGAATCGGTAATTGTTCCTCCGCATCGGTCACCGTACCGCGAACGGTTCGACTTTGCGCCTGCGCCAGAGAAGCCAGAAAAAGGAATACTAATAGGAGTGGTAAAGCTTTCTTCATGATATCAATTGAAGTGAACAATCAATTTTATACAAATTCCATGGATATTCCAATCAATGAGGGGAAAGTAAACGGGTTATCAGCTTGTTTTATGAAAATATAAACGCTGAAAGCACCATTCGGTTTATGAAATCATGCTTTTTATCTACCAACTTATTGGATGATCACTTCAATTCTTCGGTTTAGGGCCCGGTTTTCCTCTGTATCATTGGGCCTGATGGGCTCTGATGCACCTTTTCCCACCGTGCCCAGCCGGGATGCCACAATACCCGAAGCCAGCAGAAATTCCTTCACCGTTTCGGCTCTTTTGGTACTAAGGGTTCGGTTATAGGATTCCGAACCTACATTATCCGTATGCCCCGCGATGGTAATGGCAAGGGAAGGATGGGCCTTCAAGAATTTAACCAGCCGATTAAGCGAGCTTACCGAGGCTGGTTTTAAATTGGTATCATCAAAGTCAAAAAATACGTTTTCGAACACAAAATGGCTTCCAGAGGCAATGGGCTCCAGAAATACCTTCAGGTTTTTCTTATTTTTCAAACTGTCTCTTTCCACATTGTAAATCTTGGGCATAAAGCCTTGCTTTTCCACATACAGCCCTGAAAAAGCACTATCCGGGTAAATCATGGTAAAGGTACCTTCCTCTCCCTCGGCACGGAAACGATACAAGGTGCTGTCATTATCGAGATTGACCAGGGAGAGCATGGCTTCTACCGGCTCTCCGGTCTGCTCATTGACCACCCTTCCTTCTGTCACAATCAGCTTTTCTCCCAGGTCAATGCTTTCGGGGAAGTCAAAGCGATATAAAAAAGAGCTGTCTACCCTACCTTGATGAAAGCTGTTTTCGGTATAGTAGGCATAATCTTTTTGAGCGGCAATGAAAAGGGCCAACTGATCCTTCTGATCATTTATGGGATAGCCCAGATTCTCCGGACTACCGAAACCTTCCCTTTCGAGCTTACTCATATAAATATCTTTTCCCCCAAAGCCCACATGCCCGTCAGACGCAAAAAAAAGAACGGTATTATTAAAGAAAACAAACGGAGAAACCTCATCTCCAGGGGTATTTACCTCCTTGCCCAGGTTGGTGGCCGCAGCCCATTGCCCCTCTTCCAATCTGCTGGAATACCAAATATCATTTCCTCCCTCTCCTTCAGGCCTGTTGGAAGAAAAGAACAAGGTACTCCCATCTGCCGATAGGGAGGGTTGGGAATCCCAAAATCGGGAATTGACACTTCTCCCCATGTTCCGGGGCCTTTGCCAGGAGCCGTTGATTCGTTCGGTCAGGTACAAATCACAACTCCCAAAAGAGTCCGGCGTATCGCAAGAAGTAAAAATCAACAGGTTACCATCAGCGGAGATGGTACAGGTCCCTTCATTGTACCGGGTATTGATAGCCACCGATATGGGTTCCGGAACGGTCCATTCCCCATTTTCGAAATTGGAATAATAGATGTCCTCATGGTCCCGAACCGATGTGCCGTCCCGTTTGGTGAAAAAAATCCGCCTGCCATCAGCCGTTAAAACCGGGAAATACTGCAACTGGAATCGATTTAGAGGCGATGGTAGCTTTTCTTTCCGGAGCTTCAGGGGGTTTTGGATCCCTTCTTCAATGATTTCAAGTTGCTGTTTTTTTTGCTGATAGTGATCCGATTCCAGAAATTCCGATGTAAAGAATGCACGACTGTCTTGAATTACTTGCAAGGCCTCCGTAAACCGGCCCATTTCCAGTAAAATCTGCCCCTCAATCCAGCCTAACTGACCCCGGTAAAAATCACTATCCTTGATCAAAAGCCTATTTTGTCCCAATTTAACTACTTCCAATGCTTCCTCTGGCCTTCCACTGCTTAGGAGTGTTTGGGCATGGCGGATATAAGCCTCGTAAAAATCCTTGCTCCTTTGGTATGCTTCCTGAAATTTTTCCCGGGCTTCGGGAAATTGCTTTCGGCTTAGAAAGACTTCTCCTTCTTCGAAATATTTTATCGCCCGTTTGTCAATAATGGAATACTCCTGACCCGAAACCTGAAGGCAGGTAGCCAGCAAAAATAGGGAGAATAGGAGTACCTGCCGCATCATATAAACTAAGGGATTTCCATGAATTTGTGCGTTTGAAGCGAAATCCGCCAGGAGGGGTTTTCTTTGACAAAATCAACGATCAGCGGCATCATCTGTGTCGCTTTCGACCATTCCGGCTGTAAAAGTAAATTGCAGGAAGCAGCCACCTTGGCGGATTCCTTGCGAGCAAAATCGAAATCACTTTTATTGAATACAACCACTTTCAATTCATCAGCTTTCGCATACATTTCCGGCACCGGTGCTTTAAATTTTTTGGGTGAAAGACAGATCCAATCCAATGTACCGGAAAAAGGGTGAGCCCCGGAGGTTTCCAGATTGATTTTAAATCCCTGATCTTTTAATCTGCTTGTCAGTGGCCCCAGCTCGTACATCAGCGGCTCCCCGCCGGTGATCACGGCCAATCTGCCCGGATAGGCTGCTGCCTGGGCTACAATCTGGTCTATTTCCACCAGGGGCCAGCTATCCGCTTCCCAGGAATCTTTTACATCACACCACACGCATCCGACATCACAGCCCCCCAGGCGTATAAAATACGCAGGCTGACCGGAATACACTCCTTCTCCCTGTATGGTGTAAAATGCTTCCATTAATGGCAATACGAATCCTTCCCTGACCCTGCTGTCTGCTTCTATTTTCATAATTTTTGATTGAGCGGGTAATTGAACCGCTGGTGATTACTAAAAAACGACTTTTTTACTGGTATATTTTACCCTGTGCAGCAAGAAGTGTGTTGTATAACAACGAGGCGATGGTCATGGGACCTACCCCTCCCGGCACGGGTGTAATGGCCGCTGCTTTGGAAACGACTTCGTCGTACTTCACGTCTCCCACCAGCCTAAATCCACTTTTCTTACTGTCATCCGGAATCCTGTGAATCCCCACATCAATGACGACAGCCCCTTCTTTTACCATATCTCCGGTCACAAATCCCGCTTTGCCAATGGCTACGATCAGAATATCCGCCGACTGAACAATCTCGCGAAGGTTTTGGGTGCGGCTGTGGGTTAGGGTCACGGTACAGTTGCCCGGATAATCATTCCTTGCCATCAGGATACTCATGGGGGATCCCACAATATGGCTCCTTCCGATGACCACACAATGTTTACCGGATGTCTCAATTCCATACCGCTTCAATAGTTGCACAATGCCATTGGGAGTGGCCGAAATATAAGCGGGCCAACCCAGGGTCATTCTACCTACATTGGCAGGGGTAAAGCCGTCTACGTCTTTTTCCGGCCGGATTTTGGCAGTTACCTTTTCAACGGAAATCTGTTTTGGCAGGGGTAACTGTACAATCAGCCCGTCAATCTCCGGGTTTGCATTAATTTTCTCCACTTCCGCCAGCAATTGTTCTTCGGAAACCGTTTCCTCCATTCGGACCAGCGTAGATTCAAAGCCCACCTGTTCACAAGCCTTTACCTTGGCCGCTACATAGGTTTGGCTGGCTCCGTCATTGCCTACCAAAATAGCCGCCAGATGTGGAGAACGCTTCCCTTCCCCTTTCATTAGGGCAACTTCCGCAGCAATTTCCTCCTTTATGGTACTTGAAATTTTCTTTCCGTCAATTTTTATAAATCCTTCTTTTTGTTCCATTTGCGC
The DNA here is from genome assembly GCA_041685605.1 of Cyclobacterium sp. Taxonomy (GTDB): domain Bacteria; phylum Bacteroidota; class Bacteroidia; order Cytophagales; family Cyclobacteriaceae; genus Cyclobacterium. The sequence goes on from JAWLFL010000072.1 coordinate 12,635, forward strand.
TCACTTTATTCCATACCCGTCGGGTATTTCAATTTCATTTGGTTTGCTTGCGGGTGGCATTGCATGGGGAAAAAGACGAACCCTTTCCCGGATAGGTACCTTTCTAATCCAATTTGAGTACCGCCATAAAGGCTTCCTGAGGCACTTCCACATTGCCTACCTGCCGCATCCGCTTTTTGCCCTTTTTCTGTTTGTCCAACAATTTTCTTTTCCTGGAGATATCGCCTCCGTAGCATTTTGCCAATACGTTTTTCCGCAACGCTTTAACCGTCTCACGGGCAATTACCTTCGTTCCGATGGCGGCCTGAATGGCGATTTCAAACATTTGCCGGGGCACCAGCTCTTTCAGTTTTTCGCAAAGTCGTTTTCCCCACTCGTAAGCCTTGTCCCGGTGTACAATGGCAGACAATGCATCCACTGGCTCTCCATTCAGCATCACGTCCAGACGAACCATGTGCGATTGCCGGAAACCGATCAATTCATAATCCAGGGAAGCATACCCTCTGGAAATGGTTTTGAGTTTGTCAAAAAAGTCAAATACAATTTCCACCAGAGGCATATCGAAGGTAAGTTCCACCCTGTCGGAGGTTAGGTAAACCTGGTTTTTGATCTGCCCGCGCTTGTCCATGCAAAGCTGGATCACGGGCCCTACGTAGTCGGCGGCGGTGATGATGGCTACCTTTACAAAGGGTTCCTCTATATGTTTGAACAAATTGGGTTCGGGCATGTCAGAAGGGGCATTAACGATCCGGAATTCATCGTTATTCATCATGGCCCGAAACTGCACCGAAGGCACGGTGGTAATCACCGTCATGTCAAACTCCCGCTCCAGGCGCTCCTGGATGATTTCCATATGAAGCATTCCCAGAAAGCCACAGCGAAATCCAAAGCCCAATGCCGCTGAGGTTTCCGGCTCCCATACCAGGGAAGCATCGTTCAACTGCAATTTTTCCATGGAGGCCCGCAGTTCTTCAAAATCGGTGGTTTCTACCGGGTAAATCCCTGCAAATACCATGGGCTTCACGTTTTCAAATCCCTGTACGGTTTTGCTGCAGGGTCGTTTTACGTGAGTGATGGTATCCCCTACTTTTACTTCTTTGGCGATTTTAATGCCGGAGACCAGGTAGCCTACATTTCCTGCTCTAAGCTCTTGCTGCGGTTTTTGCTGGATTCCCAAAATGCCAATTTCATCCGCTTCGTACTCCTTGCCCGTATTGACGAATTTGATCCGGTCACCCTTATTAATGGTGCCGTTAAATATGCGAAACAATACCTCCACGCCACGAAAAGGATTGTAAACGGAGTCAAAAATCATGGCCTGCAGGGGACCTTCTTCATCTCCTTTTGGAGCGGGGACTTTTTCTACTACCGCATTGAGAATATCTTCGATGCCAATCCCTTCTTTTCCCGAAGCCAAGATAATGTCTTCCCGGCTGCAGCCAATCATTTCCATGACTTCTTCTGCCACCACTTCGGGTTGGGCACCAGGAAGGTCGATTTTATTGAGGACGGGTATGATTTCCAAGTCATGACCAATGGCCAGGTAGAGGTTGGAAATGGTCTGGGCTTCTATGCCCTGAGAGGCATCCACGATCAGTAGTGCCCCTTCACAAGCGGCAATGGAGCGGGATACCTCGTAGGAAAAATCCACGTGTCCCGGGGTATCGATCAGATTGAGGGTATATTCCTCCCCTTGATAGGGATATTTCATCTGGATGGCATGGGACTTAATGGTAATGCCCCGCTCCCGTTCCAGGTCCATACTGTCCAGAAGCTGGTCTTGCATCTCGCGGTCGGTCACCGTATTGGTGAATTGCAGGAGCCGGTCGGCAAGGGTACTTTTGCCATGGTCTATATGGGCAATGATACAGAAATTTCTTATTTTTTGCATGTTCATACTGGGTGCAAAATTAGTAAATCCCCGGCGTTTTTATAGGTTTTGCTGATTTTAATTAGAAGTAGGCCTTTCTTTGGGTTCACCACAGATTTTCATCGATTTTCACAGATTTTTTTAGGTATCAAAATTGACCTATTTTTTTTAATTAATCTGTGCTAATCTGCGTAATTTGTGGTGCTATCCTATTTGCCGTAGGGGGATCACCTAGTACAACATACCAAATAACCAAAGGGGGATTCTCCGATTACTCCCCCCGGCTATATCTAGTGCCAGGTAAGACTGGGGGACTCCCTGAAGCTGTTCGCCGGTTTTGGAAGCTCCGCCCACCTCAAATACATAGGTATCATCGACCATAAAGTCGCCATACCTGGGAGCCGTCACCGAATGAACTGCTGTTAGTTGATTGAGGAAAAATGTTTCACGTACGTTACCTATATTGGCCATCGTCGGAGAAAAGAGGTAAATAAAGTTGGGGTTTTGCAAATAGATCTTTTCCGGCTTCTGAAGGTAACTTACCCCTTTGGTAAAGGATCGCAATAGGAGCAGTATCTGCGCCTGGTTCAATATATCCAGAAGTCTTAAGACGGTATTCCGAGGGGTCTCCAGTTTTTGGGACAATTTCTGGATGTTGGGAGTGAAAGGGACGCTTTCGCTCAAGACGAAAAGCAGCTTTTTCAATAGTCGTGTCGTAGCATGCTGCAGTTCCTCAAAAGGTGCAATATCCGTATCAATGACCAATTGGATGGTTTGCTGCAATTTTTGATGGTAGGCATTTTTGGATTCTAAAAAATAAGGGAAATAGCCGAAACTAAGGTAATCCCGGAAATCTGAATGGAAATCAAAGGTATCCAGAAGTTCAGGTGCCACTACATGGTGCTGGTTTATAATCTCTTCCAGACCGAGAATTGGCAAATCTATGTTTCTCTGGAAATTAAGGTATTCCCTGAAGGACAATCCATGTAGGTGATAGACCGATGCTCTTCTGGAAAGATCCGCATTTCCCCTGGAAACATCAAGAATGGAAGAACCTGTCGCAACTACCTGAATGTCCTCGTAGTCGTCATAAAGCTGCTTGAGATCCTTTGACCACCAGCGATACCGGTGAACTTCATCCAATAGGAAAATGCGGTATCCCCTATCATAAAGGGATGATACAGCTTCTATTAATCGGTGGGTTTCGAAATAGAAATCATCAAGACTTAAATAGATACCTTTCCCTTGGATAGCAGAGAGGTACTGCAAAAGAAGGGTTGTTTTGCCAGAACCCCTGTAGCCAAGAACAATGATCAGTTTTTGCTCCCAATCAATTTGTCCATAGAGGTATCTTCTTTTTTTCCCTTTGACGAAACTGGCTTTACGTTCAGATTTTCGAATCAGACTTTCCATAGATTGATTTTTACAAAAAGTAAAATTACAAAATAGTTTTTATAAAAAGCAATATTAAATAATACTCCCTGAAAAAAGTATTTTGGGTAGTCTGTGTATAAGCTCTTGAAGGTTTCTACCTCGTTTGTCCTATTGAGATCGTGAAAAGCTTCCTCGGGCGGGGTTTTTCCATTGCAGCGAATCTGTGGTATCGGTGGCGCACTTTTTCACCGCGGATTCACACCGATTTTCTCAGGTCTTTTTAGACACCAAAATTGACTTATCCTCTAATAATTACGCTGTGCGAATCTGTGTTATATGTGATGCAACTTTTTTCACCACCAATCCACATCGATTTATTTTTATTTTTGAGCCGAATGAGCTTTTTATTCAACTCATATTTATATTATATTTGAGCCAAATAACGAAAATATTCGGCTCATGCGGTATAATTGGCAACTAAAAGACTGGCCCCGTTTTCACTATCGTTTACTCGAAGTTGAACCACTGCTCTTTAAGTTTTCCGAAAAAGCAGGTCATGTCAGTGGCCTTTTGAAGGGTTTGCCTAAAGAAACGCAAAAAGAGGCCATTATTGATCTGATGGTATCCGAGGCCATTAAAACATCGGAGATTGAAGGCGAATATTTGAGCCGGCAGGACGTTGTTTCCTCTATTCGTAATCAGCTGGGTCTGGGACAGCAGCAGGTGAATGATTTGCGGGCACAAGGTGCAGCCGCACTGATGGTGGATGTGCGCAATACGTATCACGAAGCCTTAACGGAAGAGAAACTTTTTTCCTGGCATCGTATGATTATGAAAGGCAGTAAAGGTATCACCGTTGGTGATTGGAGATCTCATGAAGAGCCAATGCTGGTCCTATCCGGAGCTTTAGGAAAAGAAAAAATTCACTTTGAGGCCCCACCGTCCAGTAATGTACCCAAGGAAATGGCCGGTTTTATCAATTGGTTTAATGAAACAGGACCAGGGGGCAAAAATGAAATAAAAAAGCCCGTGGTGCGTGCTGCCGTCGCTCATTTATACTTCGAAACCATTCATCCTTTTGAGGATGGAAATGGCCGCATTGGCCGTGCCTTATCAGAAAAAGCCTTATCTCAGTATCTCAAGCGACCTGTTCTTTTAAGTCTTTCGCAGGCAATAGAGGCGAACAAAAAAGAATATTACGATGCATTACAGAAAGCACAGCGATCCAATGAAGTGACATCCTGGATTTCCTACTTCCTGTCTATGGCAATGCAAGCGCAGGAGCAGGCGGAAAGGTTAATTGATTTCACCCTAAAGAAAACCCGGTTTTTTGATCGGTATACCCCTCTCTTAAATGAAAGACAACTAAAAGTAGTACGTCGGATGTTAGAAGAAGGACCAAAGGGATTTGAAGGAGGCATGAATGCCAGGAAATATACTGCCCTTACCAGGATATCAAAAGCCACTGCTACAAGAGATTTACAGGATTTGGCCGAAAAACAGGTCTTTCTTTCCTCCGGAGGAGGTCGAAGCACAAAGTATTCGCTTAACCTGAATGATTCCGAGGATAGGTGAATGCGGCCCCCCCAGTATTCATTGACAAACGAAATCTGAGGAATTTGAAATGTCGGACCCATCGAAAAGAAGTAAGGAATTTCGTTCAATTAAATGTCTCGGCTAAGCCATTGCAAATGGCTTTCGGGCGGTTCTTTTCAATTTATGCCAGCGATGATATCAGGGTGAAGTGGCATACTCACCCAGTCTCAAATCTTTAATCTGTATTAACCTGAGTAATCTGGGGTGCTATCATTTTTGCAACACGGATACACACTAATTTTTTCCAGGCTGTGGTACTTTTATTTCGTACTGTTCATGATCAGGTAACTTTTCAAATCAGCGGGAGTCCAAATGAAAGCGTTGTCTTTGTTTCGAAATTTTCGATCCAGGGTAATGATTTTATCTACTCTCTGGCTGATAGCGGAGGCCATCTGCATGGCATCCTCAAAATCTGACCAATTGTATGCCAGGCCTTCCCTGACTTCCTTCTGGGTTTGGGGAGTAATTTCCACCAAGGAATAA
>JAWLFL010000307.1:0-4324 GCA_041685605.1 Cyclobacterium sp.
TTGAAAAACCACCAGGATCTCACGGGGCTTTAACCCAAGCCCCCGCTTTGTCCCCATTTGCGACTTAAAAATGGTTACAGGCTTGAAAGCACTTAATAAGAATGCAGGATACGCGCCTGCCAATGCTCCTGTGACAAAGACATAAATGACAGAAATTACCCAAAAAAAGGGTTGATTAAAGGGGTTGGCCAACTCCTGCCCCACCAGATTTTTAAACCAGGAAAAAGAAAGCGAAACCATAACGATGGCCAGCAAGTAAGCAGCAAGCGCAATTAAAATGGATTCGGCCAGGAATTGTCCGATCAACATCCCCCTGCCCGCCCCGGAGATTTTCCGGATGCCTACTTCTTTGGATCGTTGATCACTTTGGGCGGTACTCAGGTTTACAAAATTGATTGCCGCAATGAGCAATACGATGATGGAAATGATACCAAACATCCGGATCATTTCTATTCTTCCTCCTACAGACCTACCATTTTCAAACTTTGCATAGAGGTGCAGATCCCGCATGGGGAAAAGGAAATCTGAAATGGCTTCTAATTCAGAATTCCTCGCCGTAAAGTCCGCAAATTTTTCATTGAAAGCAGACTGGTCTGCCTGTTCATTTAAAAGGACAAAGGTTCGGTAGGAATTATTCCCCCAATAATCGTCCACCCAGCCCAATGATTCGATCTTTTTAAAAGGTAAAAACACAGTAAATGGGAAATCTGTGTTCTCCGGTAAATCTTTGATAATTGCTTTTACTTCAAAATCCAATTGTTTCGCCACGGTGACAATGCTGCCCATTGCAGGGCCCTCGCCAAATAGTTTTCTAGCCACAGATTCGGTAAGCACCACCGTTCCTGGCTCATTTAGTGCAGCTACCGGGTCACCTTCCAGGGCCTCGAAACTAAAAAGCTTAAAAAAACCCGGATCCGTAAAAGTAGCTTCTTCATAAAAATTATTTTCCCCTACCGTCAAAAGCTGCTGGTCCCATTCTGTAATCCTTGCCACTTCTTCCACTTCGGGAAATTGTTCCTTCATGGCAGGGGCGTAGGGGGCAGGCGTATAATCCCAGGTAGATAGTTCTCCTTGCATTCCCGTATTTCTCCAGACCGCATACAACCGATCGGAATGTTCATGGAAGCGATCCACAGACATTTCAAACTGCACCCAGATTAGGATTAGGATGGAGGCGGCCATTCCGATTCCCAGGCCTGCTATATGGATGAAGGTGTCGCTTTTTTTTCGGCTAATGTTTCGCCATGCGATGGTAAGGTAGTTTTTCCACATAATATATAAGTAGTGCTTTACCAATTCACTTCTACTTCCATGCCATCCAAAACCGCCCCGAATGGCATTATGACCCCGATTTTTAAATCGTAGCATTTCCGATTCGAACAAAATTGTTCGCTATCGGGCATCTAACAGGATTTTGCAAAGATATTGATCAATTACCCATACGCCCAAAATTCATTTTGTCCCACTTGGGGAAATAACCCATTTATCCTTTTGTTTTACATGATTTTTTTAAGAGATTCCTCTTTACAAATTATCTCCTAACAATAACACGCCTGAAATGTCGATCAAATTTTACGCGCCCCTGTGGGGTAACACCCTGCCTTTTAAAGAATTTTGTAAAAAAGTAAAAGAAGCCGGATACGACGGGGTGGAAATGGACCTTCCGCTGGAAGAAAAAGAGAAGAAAGAGGTGTTAAACCGCTTGAGGGAATTTGATCTGGAATTGATCGCCCAGTACTACCAGTCTTTTGAAGCAGATCCTGCCGCCAATCTAACCGCTTATAACCGATACCTGGAACACCTGTTGGCAGCCAAACCGGTAGCTGTAAACTGTCAAACGGGCAAGGATTATTTTAACTTTAACGAAAACCAGGCACATTTCAGTCTGGCTCAAAGACTTTCGGAAGCATCGGGTATTCCCATTACCCACGAGACCCATCGCGGCAAGTGCCTGTATTCAGCCCCGGTAGCAAGTACCTATTTCCAACAAATTCCTGACCTCCGCATTTGCCTGGATATTTCGCATTGGTGCAACGTGCACGAATCTTTGCTGGAAGATCAAAAAGAAGCCGTAGACCTGGCCCTTTCCCGAACCGATCATATTCACAGTAGGGTAGGTTTTGCGGAAGGACCGCAGGTAAACGATCCGAGGGCCCCGGAATGGAGCGATGCCCTGCAAGCCCATCTCGGCTGGTGGGATCGGGTGGTACAAAGGCATCGGAAACAGGGCACTTTACTTCGAATTACCACCGAGTTCGGTCCTTTTCCCTATATGCCCTCCCTTCCCCATACCCAAATGCCAATTGCCAATCAATGGGAAATCAATGTGTACATGCTGGATTTGCTTAAAAACAGGTACCTAGATAAATAAGAGATTTTGGGTGAGACCCTGTTGCCCCCCAAATCATGGCCTGTAGCACTGCCAATCCTAGCCTGCAACCTCCTAAAATTTTTGTATTTGAAACTTTTGGCAGTAATTTGGGAGGCACATTGCAAAACGCTATTAAAATCAGTCCAGAAAAGCATGAATTACGCCCATTCCAACGATCATATCCCAAAATACCAGATACTAAGCCTACCAAGGTTACTATTAATTGCTGGCATCCTGTTTTTTTCTTGTCAGGAAAAAGTACCAGAAAAGATGATAACGGAGGTTGATTTTGAAAACGAAGCATTCGCTCCCTTTGTAGAACCCGGCTTTCCGTTTATTACTACTTCAATGGACGGCCGATCCCTGGGAGAAGGTTTTCCGGAGAACAATATTTCAGCACGTGTTTTGGCCCTGCAACTGGGGAATGAGGCCTATGCCTGCTTTGACACGGATATGCTGCGTTGGACGGTAGGTTGGACCGGGGATTTTATGCCCATGGTGACCATGGCGCAAATCTCCTACGATGATTTTCACAACAAGGGAAACCAGATTCCTACGATTGGAGGAGATCCCCAAGTGGCAACCGGCAGCTACCCGGGTTGGTCAGCGGGAGCACCGTTATTTTCTGATCCACGCACACCTTCTCCGCACCCGCAGAGTCCACCATGGGGACCCATACCGGCTGAAATGGGTCGTTATGAAGGCCTTTATACCTTGGGTCAGCAGGCGGTGCTGGCCTATTCTGTCGGGAACACCTTGATCCATGAGTTGCCTGGCAGCGTGGTTCGGGATGGCATGACGGCGTTTACCAGGTATTTTGATGTCTCTCCAGCCGGCAGATCACTTTATTTGGTTGCAGCCGAAGTGATCGGCGCAGACCGTGTGGAGGAAAAGGAAAATAGCATCTTGATACACAGGGATGGAGAAATGACGGGGCTTGGACTTCCGGCGGGCGTTTCCGGCGTGAGCTTGTCGGTACAGGAAGAACGGTATTTAGTAGCAGAAGTAGCTCCCCATGCGGAAGCCATGGAATTCGGCTTGGTGGTTTGGAAAGGAGATCAGGAGCATCTCGCTGCTTTTGAGGCGGCAACCTCCGAATTTGAGGCTGAAATGCCAGCAATTGATCAGGGTGGTCCGGCTTATTGGACCGAAGAAGTGCTTACCAAAGGACATATTTCTCCGGATACCGCTGCTTTTGTTACCGACAGGCTTACCCTGCCGGTACCCAATCCCTGGAAGCGAAACGTCCGACTGGTAGATATAGGGTTTTTTGATGCCGATAAAGCAGCCCTGGTCACCTTCGAAGGAGATGTATGGATCATTGAAGGCTTAGAGGAGGGCTTAGGTCGCCTGGCATGGTCCCGATTTGCCTCGGGGCTGTACGAACCCCAGAGCTTGGAAATTGTAGATGGAAAGGTATACGTCTATGGAAAAGACGGCATCACCCGGCTTCACGACCTGAACGGGGACGGGGTAGCAGACCGGTATGAAAATTTTTCCAATGCCATGGCCCAATCCATAGAAACCAGGGAATGGGCCTCCAGTATGGTAGCCGATCCAGAAGGAGGGTTCTATGTTTCCAAATTTGGAGCGCTGGATATGGGGCCAGAGACCTCTTCACCCAAATCCCTGATGGGATTTCGATCTGCCTCTCATCACGACGGGTCCGTTTTGAAAATCTCCTCTGACGGAGGTTCTGTAGAACAGTTTGCCTCGGGATTCAGGGGGCCCTACCTGGGTATTCATCCGGAAGAGGGTTGGCTAACCGGTTCTGACCAACAAGGGCACTACATGCCTTCCACTCCGGTGATGTTGATCCGAAAGGGGGATTACTACGGGGTGCCTGCCACGGCCCATCGGGATCCGATCCCGGAAGTCACCCCACCTATTACCTGGATTCCGCATAACGAGGATCGTTCCGGAGTGGGGCAGATATGGGTAAATAGCACCAAA
>JAWLFL010000308.1:0-4276 GCA_041685605.1 Cyclobacterium sp.
TCGGGATTTAACTCAATCCTGTTAAGTAATGCTTCCATTTGTCAGTTTTAAAACAAATTTACATTGATATTTTTATTGTAGGTGGTTTGACTAGCAAATTGAATCTGCGAAGTTAACACTTTAATGCAGCGTGGTCTTGCCTGAAATACTTAATTTTTAAGACAAGCTTTAAGTTATTTATTCAATTCATTTTACCTACCTAACAAAATATCAATCCCAGTGGCGGATAAAAAATGATCATTTCTACAGGATAGAAAATCAAAGCGCGTTGGTTTACGGCATCTTTTATAAATATTTCATTCCCACCAATTCTTCCGCTACTTCCCAGAGACGTTTTGCCACATCTTCATCATTTGCTAATGCTGTACCGGAGACTTTACAAGGCTTTCCTTTGAACTCGTTAAATCCTGTTGGGCCAAAATAGTCACCCCCTGCTGCATCACCAATTGCCGCTACCATGGTAGGTTTTGCACCTTCTTTTGGCGCATGCGTTAGAAGTGGAGCAACTGTGTATTTCAATATACCATAAACAATTTTCGGCATATGCCTGGCCAACTCGGTAGTGGCAATACCTGGATGTGCAGCTGTTGATATGGTTTGATCATGCCCGGCTTTTTTTAACCTCCTTTGCAATTCAAAAGCAAATAGTAAGCATGCCAGCTTTGACTGCCCATAAGCGGCTGATGCGGAATAATTTTTCTCACTTTGCAGGTCGTCAAAATTGATCTTCCCATTTTTATGGGCGATGGAGCTTAAGTTTACTATCCTGGAATTGGGTGTTTTTAGGATTGTATCCAATAGTAAGCCAGTGAGCAGGAAATGTCCCAGGAAATTGGCCTCTATCTGTAATTCATAGCCATCTTTCGTCTTGGTATAAGGAGGCATCATGACACCGGCATTATTAATCAAAACATCTAAGCGGTCATATTTTGATTGATAGGCTTTGGCAAAATTCCGCACAGAATCTAAACTACTTAAATCAATTTCCATTACTTCTACATCTGCCTTTGGTACTTCTTTTTTTATGTTTTCTTTAGCGGCATTGGCTTTTTCCAGGCTCCGGCAAGCCATAATCACTTTCGCTCCTTTTTTTGCCAAGGATAGGCTATTTTCATAACCCAAACCTGTATTGGCTCCTGTTACGATAAAGATGCGTCCTTTTTGTTCCGGTAAAATATGCGTCTGGTCCATGTTCTGTGGTTTTTATTAAAGCTAGTCAATCTATTTTACCAACTGCTTCCAATTTCAGGAATTTTGCTGCATTTCCATAAAATATCCCTTCTTTATCTTCCTCAGTGAGGAAGTCTAGACTGTTTAAAAAATCAATAGATTTCTCTATTGCATAGGGCCAAGTCATTTGGTCGGAGCCAAACATGACCCGATCAAGATAGCCCGCATGCTTAATATTTCGGAGAAAATCCGTCACGTATCTTTGCGTATTGGGTTCTACCCAGAGCAATACAGCGATATCGGTATAGAGTTGGGGGTAGTAGGCCATCAATCGAATGGCGTGCTCTGGCCAATCTTCTCCTCCGGCATGCATTAAATAGACACGGAGTTTGGGGTATTTTACCAATACATCTTCAATGAGGTAAGGATCACCTAATGAGAGTCTGGCTTTGGGTGCCCAAGAGTAGGTTCCCATTGGATCGCCTCCTCCCGTATGCACCGCCACAGGGATATCATATTTTTCGCAAATCTCAAGATAGGGCTGCCAAATGGAATCGCTCAAGGTAGTGCCGCTGTAATAGGGACCCAGTTCTCCAAAAACTTCAATTTCACCGGCTTTAATCATTTGCTCAAACTTGACGATATCCATATCATGATCGTCTGGCAAAAAACTCAGAATACCCCGAATCACCCTGTTCTCTCTATCATTTTCTTTCCAGATTCTTACACTTTCGGGATTTCCACTGACCATGGCTTTCACAATATTCAATCGCTCCATTGCCGCAAAAGTCTCTGTAAGATGCGCTTTCGCATTAGCAGACCCTTTGACTCCATAGTGATCAGTAACAGGCTCCCGTTCGCCAAAATCACTCTCGGTATAGGAGTGAATATGCATGTCGATAATTCGCTTTTGAGAAAAAGCTTCCAGTGTGGGTAAAACTGCAAAAGCTAAAAGGGCTAAGATTTTTTTCATATTGTTTGATGTTACTGATTCAACCTATTGTATTTCCTTAGCACTTCCACTCCTTTCACATCGTCCTTTACTAACACCTGATTCAAATACGCACATAGCCATGAAAACTGAAATCCATCAAGGACGAAAGGGCGCATTTTCTTTCCCAATTCAGGGATTTATTTTTCTAATTTTACCGGCATGCTCCCCAGTTTCCCCATTAAATTTACTCGTGACTTCCGGGGAAGTTCCAGTTTCTCTTTTGTCCCATGAATCCATTGCCTCCTTCAGTTCCTTTGAAGGTTCCTGACCCGAAGCAATAGCCACCTCAGCTTGTTGCACCTTAGCAAACCATTCAGGGTCTTTTCGGAAATCATTATAATTCCAGGCAGTTCCAATACAGAAAAGAATAATTGCAGTGAGGATAAGATTTTTGGGAGCCATATTCCGAAAGGAATAAACCAAAAATCCCATCAAAGCATAATTATAAAGAATCTTTCCTGCCCAAAGCAATAAATACCCATGAATCAATCCAAAAATCAAGATGTTGGCTTTGTGGCAGCATTTACCAAATCCCAGAATTCTTCCCGGTTATTGGTGCGGGGAAACGCCGTTTTGGGGGACTCTACGTTTAAATACCCGCACAAAGGTTCCCATCCTTCCTTTACCTGATATACCAGTAGTTGTTTGGGCGGGATTAAAGCCACGACTGCTTTATTATGTGCTTCGTATCTTTCTGCCAGGCCCTCGAAATCAAGGCCCATTGGGAAACCTGTTTTTTCAATCACCTTCACCACCATATTGAGCCATTCCTGAACGGGTGCCGGTGCGTTTTCCCGACCGGTAAGCAGTTTGTAGATCGTAGAACCAAAGCTTTCTGCCCACGATTCTTTGCTCCGGTGTGTTAAAATAAATCGAGCATTCGGATAGGTTGCATAAAGTTCTTTGTAAAAGGCAGCGGTAGGCCAATCAACGGCGCTTTGCATGCCTTGATAAACAGCGTCAAAGTTGGTCGGATGATTCAATAGCTCATTCCAAAGGGGCAGTTGAACGGGCATGTTTTGCGCCACACGCTCCATGTGGTGGCAAGGACCCAGTTGTAGTTGTTCCAGTGCTGTTTTCAACGAATAGGTACCGGTTCTTCCAAGACCTAATCCAATAACTTTCAATTTCATAGTAAATCTCTTTGTTTACATGCTGCCTACTCTAAATCGGTTTTCGGCGTACCCCTTGATGACGACAACTGCCTATTCCTTGTATGTTGCTAACCGCTAGTTTTTCAATACGATTCGAAAACGGGCCTTCCCGGATTCCAAATGTTCCAGGTCTTCATTGACTTGAGACATGGGAAATTCTTCCGTAATCGGATAAATGGCATGACGTACGCAGAAGTCCAACATGGTTCGTGTCAAGGCCGGGCTTCCGAGAGGACTGCCTGCGACAGACTTTTCTCCCGTAATCAGCGAAAATGCAGGAATAGCCATCGGTTCTAATACCGCTCCCACATTGTGAAACTTTCCTTTTGGAGCTAATACGGCCAAATACGAATTCCAATCCAAGGTAACATTGGTCGTATTGAGAATGAAATTCAGACTTCCGGCGATTTTTGCCAGTTCCTCTGGATTAGTGGAATCGACGACCCGCGTGGCTCCCATGTCGATAATGGACTTCTTTTTATCCGGGTTGGAGCTAAAGGCAATTACTTCACAACCCCATTTATTTAGGAATTTAAGGGCCAAATGGCCCAGGCCTCCGATGCCGATGACGCCAACCTTGTCAGTTGCTTTGACTCCGGCGAGAATGATCGGATTGAACACGGTAATTCCGCCACAAAGCAAGGGTCCGGCTTTGTCCAAGTCGATACCTTCAGGCAGGGGAATAGCCCAGGACCAATGGCTTCGCACATAATTTGCAAAGCCACCATGCCTGCCACCAATAGTGAATTCGGCAGAAGCGCATAGATGATGGGAGCCATCCATACACTCATGACAAGACATGCAGGATCCCGAAAACCAACCCAATCCGACCTTGTCCCCTACCTTTACATTTTTGACAGCATTGCCTGCTGCGATCACCTCACCAATAATCTCGTGGCCGGGGACAATGGGATAGGCCGTCATTCCCCAGTCATTGTTCATCATACTGAGATCTGAA
>JAWLFL010000309.1:0-4271 GCA_041685605.1 Cyclobacterium sp.
ACTATTAAAAGCCGCAAGGCAGGCACCCGGAAACAATTCCTGGAAAGATGCCTCGCCCTTTGACTACGAATACGACTACAGTGCTTCCGGTGTGCGCAGATCCGTAGAAGACAGCCTGCAGCGGCTGGGCATTAACAGCATTGACATTGTTTTTATCCATGACCTTTCTCCTGAAAATGGAGACATTAATTGGAAAGAGCACTTCAAAGTAGCTGCCAAAGGTGCCATGCCCGAATTGACGAAGATGCGGGAAGAAGGATTGATCAAAGGCTGGGGCCTGGGAGTCAATCGCATAGACCCCATACTGGAGACCCTCAAAGTGGCCGATCCGGATGTTTGCCTTTCTGCGACCCAATACTCGCTCATGTATCATGAAGATGCCCTGGATCGTTTGTTTCCGGCATGTGCCGAAAAAGGAGTGGACATCGTGGTAGGTGCTCCTTTGAATGCCGGCTTCCTGGCAGGCATAGACCGGTACAATTACTGGGGGGAGATGCCGGAGGGATTTAAAGAAAAGCGGCGTCAAATGAAAAATATTGCCAAACGACATGGGATAGACCTGATCTCTGCGGCCTTGCAGTTCTCTGCGGCCCCCGAAGTAGTATCGGCGGTAATCCCCGGGACCCGGTATCCCGATCAGGCCAAGGCGAATGTAGCAGCAATGCAAGTAAAAATTCCACAAGCATTTTGGGAGGAGTTGGTAGAGAAGAAACTTATTTCGGAAAAAGCACCCTGGCCAGCATAGATGACCTGCTGCGGTGTTAACAGAAAGATTGAAGGAGAGTGGCCTTCGACAAGCTCAGGCATCAGATTGAGAGAGATTGTACTGTTGGTATAGATGCAAAAGGGCATATATAAAATCTGGCCCTCCTGTGATGGCTTCATAATGATCGTGTTGATTGGTTGCCATTGGCAGTGGATTATTATCGGAAAGGAATAAATCGATTCCTAACCAGGCGAAGAATTCCGCTCGCCTAAGATACTTTGCTTCTCCTGTCAATTGATGGGTATTGATCATGTGTTCCACCACTTTGGCAAAGGCATCGGGTTTTTGCAGTTCATTTTCATCAGGACTTGCCGCAAGATACTGCTCTGCTGCAGCCACTATGAGTGTTTTGTATTTATCTGCCAGTTGCGGATGACTTTCTTTCAATTGCAAATACCTGGAATAAAGCAAATTTGCTAAATCGGCATGGGTGGAATATCCGTAACCCGTAGCCCAAACTGCTGTATAGGGAATATTCATGGAACGGTGCCTAGGTTCTCCGGTTTTGGCATGTAGGGTAACCGTAAAACCTCCACCCTCTGCGATATGGTGCACTGTTCTATGAAAATCCAAATCCTGCTGCATGGCCAATTCTTCCATTCGGATGGCAAGTTCTTTATCAAAAGGTTTGATTTGTTTTGCAGCACCCCATAGACATCTTGCCATCTCCAGATTATTACTCAACCATACGACGTTTATATGATCACCTTGTTCCGCTCTTCCGGCAATCAGGTAACCGGATTCGGCTATTTTACTATTGTCTTCCATACGACCGACTACAGTTGAAATCGCATGAATCAAGTCACCTCTTCTTATTTTTTCTTTGTTCTCCTTCCGCACATAAGCATCCGTCCAGGTTAAAATCATTTGCCCGGCATACCGGGGGAATTCAAATCCCTGATAGGTTTCGCGACGTGACCAACGTGCATGCCTGGAATAATCACCGGTCTCCTTGCTGTCGATTTGATTGTCCCATAAACTTAAAGCAAAACGCCAACTAGCATCCGGAGCCAAACGATAACATTGGTCCCAGAATGGCCATTCCACATTGATCTCATGCATGTCTGTTCCTCCAACTGCTTCTTGGTGAAAATCCCAATACAGGTGCTCTCCCCAGGCCATTAATCCGGTCTCAGGGCTTTGGCAATTATGAAAGAAAAATTTCAAGGATTTATCCGCTTCTCGGGCATATTTTTCGTCAGCAGTAATACCAGTCAGCTGGTAAAGGATGGCATACAAGGATCGGTCCTCCTGAGGATTGGCACCTCCCAGTGACCTGTCACTTTCCCGTACTCCCAAAATTTCACCAAAGCTTTCTGTTGTTCCCAGTTGCATAGTTGACCTCTCAAGTGCGGCGGCAAAGAGCGGCGAATGCTTATTCCCATAGCTATCGCGGCCATTTTTTATCATTTCATCCGCATATGCCTTCACTATTTCCAATAGCTCATCCTTTTTCTCGTCTTCATTGGAAACCAAGGAGTAAAGAGCCACGGTAAACAAACCCATAAATAAAACTAAACACAGCTTCATAACATTTCAAATCTTCCTTATCATAACTAAAGTTTCTTTTCCATTTTATTCCTAACAGTAAAAACAGGGAAATCTTCTCCGTAAATAAAAAGGACTTGGAATGGCCCTTACTTAAACTCAATCGAAGCCAAGAAAACAGGATGTAACGTTCAATAAGGGAAATACAGCCTGCTCGCATGCTTCACCTGCTTCCCCTTTTTAGGACAGATTTCATACAATTTTTGGAAGGATGATGGTCCATCCGATTGGGGAAATTAAAAATACATATAATTATTTAAAACATTTAGACCAGCAACTGTAAGCGGGAATTTTTTGATACATGGAAAAAATTGCTTCCAATTTGTTATATTCAGGTATGGAAAAAGAAAAGACCAAATCTTCCGTAAAAGAACCCGACTTAAGCTATGGGCGGTATACCTATGCGGATTACCTGTCCTGGGACCTAGAGGAGATGGTCGAACTGATCAAAGGCAAAGTATTCAAAAAGGCTGCTGCAGCTCCAAACCGAATTCATCAACGACTAACGGGAGACCTTCATACAGAACTAAACATGTTCCTGAAGGGCAAAACCTGCCAGGCCTACATTGCCCCTTTTGATGTCCGCCTTCCAGTCAAATCCAAAAAAGACGATAAAATATTTACTGTCGTACAACCGGATATCTGCGTGGTCTGTGACCTCGACAAATTGGATGACAGCGGCTGCATCGGTGCACCAGACCTGGTGGTGGAAGTACTCTCCCCGGGAAACAAGCAACTTGAACTCCAACATAAATACGAGGTTTACGAAGAATCCGGGGTAAAGGAATATTGGCTGATGGATGCAGCCGGACAGACACTATTAATCTACACCCTGATCCAAGGCAAATACCACAGTTCCCGCCTGATGACTTCCGGGGATCGGGCAAGGTCTTCTGCCGTAACGGGATTTGAACTGGACCTGGAAGCATTTTTTGCGGAAATCAAATAAGATGTGGAGACCGTATTCAGTTGCTTGAAGACCAATCTGAAAATTAGTCGGACGACAGAAATTGCAAATTCTTAAACAAATTAGCACTATTGCAATTTTTCTGTTGTTCTATTGAGTTAATAGGCTTTTTTGAAGTTAGATCTGCCAGGTTTGGGAAAAAACCTGGCAGGTCTTGCAGTACCAACATTGAAACTATTTTGAAATTCAATTCTACAATGGCCTACTCAATTGGTAGTAAGTCTGGAATCGGTACTTTTTTCAAAATCCAACTTGCCAGCACCTTTAAATAAGGTCAGACGGGAACCTTGTTGGATTTTACCCGATATGCTTCCAAGGTAATTAAACACCAGTATTTCACTAGCAACAGCATCCAATTGAAGCGTAGTAATACCTCCTTGAAGCCAGGCCTTGGATCCTCCGGTGGCAGTTAAACCCAACTTGTCTACCTTGAACATTTTATTACTTGTTTCCAGTTTGCCACCGTGAAGAGAAACCGCCAAGCTGTCTTGTTTAAATTCATCCAGGTGAAGGCTCGTGTTGTTTTCCACAATCACCGATTCGATGGTTGCAACCTTCAAATTGGCATAACTCATACCCTTTCTTTCCCATTGAGTTACAAAACAGGTGTCATTTCTGATTGCATAGTCTATACTTACTTGTAAAGTATCCTTGGGATAGGTGGTTCTGATGATTTCGAAAGCATCCCCTCTGATGAGATGTAAAGAAGTGTTGCCACTCATGTGCAATACGCTGAATTCATCTATTACCTCGCTGTTTATTTCAGCTGTTTCCGAAATTCTGCTTTCAGGTAGATTGTCCATATGAGTAAATCCAAAAACAAGGATGCCACCTACTAGTAGAAAGAGACCTAGCACATAGCCAAGAAGTAATTTGTTGCTAGTTTTGAGCTTCATGATCGTTGTTTTTAATGAGGGTTACTAATTCAATGAGGTCTTTGGAAGTCAGTCGTAAGAGTTTGATGCGCTCCAATAATCGGGGTAATTCCTT
>JAWLFL010000310.1:0-4252 GCA_041685605.1 Cyclobacterium sp.
TAAGGATTATCGAACCCAGGAGTAAAAAATCAGTTCATAAACAGCATTTGCAACCTAAAACCCCAGCTTTATCGGGGTCAAAAAAGGCAATGATTTAAACAATTCCTTGCTTCATTCATTTATTTCCCTATATTGTACAGCTTATGGACCTACGAAAGAATACTTTATTTATTGTTGTGTTACTGATTTTGGCTGCCTGTTCCCAAAGCCCCGGTGAAGGGGAGCAAGTGATCGAGCCGGATCTGGTACCTTATAACGTTTCAAAAGACCTGGAGAGCATCAAAGAAGATGGGGTGCTGCATGCTATCACCATTTATAGTTCTACGAGCTATTTTCTGTATAAAGGGATGCCCATGGGTTTTGAGTACGAGTTATTGTCCCGCCTGGCAGCGCACCTGGATCTGGAGTTGAAAATTACCGTCGCCGAGGACATCGATGACCTGTTTGACATGTTGAATAACGGGGAAGGGGACCTGATCGCTTATGGACTGACGATCACGGAGCCGAGAAAACAGTTGGTGAGTTTCACCGAAAATCATTACGTGACCCACCAGGCCCTGGTACAGCGGATGCCCGACAACTGGCGCTCCCTGCCCGGCTACAAAATCGATAAGGAAGTCATTTCAAATACGCTGGAATTGGAGGATGATACCGTTTGGGTGCGGGAAAACACCTCCTATTCGCAACGGCTTCAAAACCTGCAGGATGAGATCGGTGCTGACATTCCGATTAAACGGATCGACGGCAACGTACCCACCGACGAAATCATCCGAATGGTGGTAGATGGGGAAATCGATCGAACGGTGGCTGATTACAATATCGCAGCGATTAACAAAACCTATTATCCGATCCTCCATATAGATACCCGGATTTCCTTTTCCCAACGCATTGCCTGGGCGGTAAGGCAGAATTCTCCGGAATTGCTTCAGGCCATCAACGAATGGATAGCAGAAGAGAAAAAGAGCGATGATTATTACGTGATTTACAACAAGTATTTCAAAAACACCAAATCCTTCCGGGGCCGGATTCAAAGCGAGTTATACAGCAAAAACGGCAATAAAATCAGCCAATTCGACGAGATTATAAAGGCCAATGCCCCCAAAATCGGATGGGACTGGCGTTTCCTCTGTTCCCAGGTGTATCAGGAGTCACGATTTGATCCCCGGGCCCAATCCTGGGTAGGAGCCAGCGGATTGATCCAACTCATGCCGGCCACGGCAAAAGAAGTCGGCGTTAGCAATAGCTTCAATCCGGAGCAAAATGTAAGTGGCGGGGTGAAGTATTTGGGCAAGATGCGCGATTACTTTGAAGCGGTAGAAGATTCTGTTCAGCAAGTCAAATTTACGTTGGCTGCCTTTAATTGTGGAGCAGGGCATGTATTTGATGCCATGCGTTTGGCCGAAAAGCACGGCAAAGACCCGAATGTATGGGACGAAAATGTAGAAGAGTATATTTTGAAGCTAGCCGATAAAAAATATTACCATGATGAGGTGGTTCGAAATGGCTTTGTGAGAGGAGCAGAACCGTTCAACTACGTGAGAGATATCTTCTTGCGGTATGAACATTACAAGAAATTTATCGAGCTCTAACGCCTATTCCGAATTGGAAGACACGGTTCTGGCTTTCTGGGAAAGCCAGAACTGTGTCTTTATTAATTACGACCCGCAATTCGGTAACCACTGAATACCGAGAAGCACCACTACAGTAAAAGGTCTAAAAAAAAATTCTTCCTGGAATTAACCCTAGTACTAAATGAACAGCTTATTTTCGACAAAGGTTAGCATCATGCAAATTTCCGGTATGGGCGATTGGGTGTAAAAACCTTGATTTTTTCTTACTGATTCCACGCAATTATCGTATTTTGGCACAATGAACAGATTGTCTCGGACTTTATCAATTATTGCTGGGCTGGTTTTGGGGCTTTTGGCGATTGTTCTTCTTACCGCACCTGGCTTCCTAAAAAGATACATTGAAGAAAATGACAAAGAATTGTTGGGAAGGGAAGTTTTTCTAGACGACATTTCGATAGGATGGTTTTCTGGGAAGCTCCAATTTACCGGGCTGGAAATAAAGGAATCAGATACCTCAAAGGTTTTTTTATCAGTTGATGAAATTCTCGCTAAGATTTCTTTGTCAGCACTTTTTGACAAGCACCTTTTTATACAGTCGCTTACTATAGACGGACTCTCATTAGAAATCATTCAGGCTGGAAAACAGTTTAATTTTGACGATTTGATGGCAACTTCGTCTGACAATTCGGCGGCAGATGCATCGGATTCGTGGCGTTTCACTATGGAAAACCTTACCCTGCGTCAGGGGGAATTGAATTACCACAGCGATATCGCTCCATTTATTGGATTTGATTCGATTAATGTAGACATTCCTCGGGTTGCTGATAATATGGACACCATGCAGGTGCATGTTGACATGCTGGTTTCCTCTGGAGGTTGGATCAGTTCATTGGTCGACATCAGCCTGGCTGAATCTACGTATTCCCTACGCTTTCAGGCGGATGAAGTAGCCCTTCAGCTTGTCGAGCCTTACTTTATGGACTTTCTTAATCTTGAAAAAGTAAGCGGCCATTTTTTAGCAAACCTCAATCTGTTTGGCAGCTGGGAGGATACAGAATTGCTGAACCTTTCGGGTACCCTTGGTCTCAGGGATTTTGAAATGACTGATCCAAGCAGTAAACGACTGGTATCGGTCCAGTCACTGGAAATGGCCGTGGACACCATCCGGATGAAAGATGCAGTCTATTCGGTCGATCATATCCGGGCCCTCGGGCTTTATGGTATCTACGAAATCTACGATCAAGGTGATAATTTTTCTAGGTTAATGGTAGCTAATTCGACTAATTCAGAGGGGAGTACGGGGGGGTCGGAGATTGACTACAGCAACCCATTTTCAATACTCGCCTTTTACCTTCAGGACATTGTTCACTCGTATCAGGAGTCAATCTACGAAATCAAGCAAGTAGCTATTGCCAATTCCGAAGTTAACTTCGCCGATTATGCGTTGCACGAGCCGTTCCGTTATAAACTCACAGAGATTCATGTTTTTGGGGACTCCCTTTATTCAAGCCGGGAAAAATTTGCCATTCATATGGGAGCCGTACTGAATGGTACGGGGGTTTTTAAAGGAGATCTAATAAGTTATACAGCCGATCCGTCCGATATGGATATTCACTACTCGATTAATGGAACTGGCCTTCCTCCCTTTGCTCCCTATACCCATTTTTACATTGCTCATCCGATAACGACTGGAAAGATGTTGTATACCTGCGAAACTACCATCAGAGACGGAATGATCGATAGTAATAATCTAATCGAAATTGAAGATTTTAACTTTGGTGAAAGGACTACAGTAGGGGCATTGTACGACCTGCCGGTAAGGCTTGCTGTGAGCCTTTTAAAAGACCTGGACGGAAAAATAAGCCTGGATATTCCCGTTGACGGAGACCTGAACGATCCAAATTACCGCCTTGGAAAGGTGATTTGGAATACAATTAAAAATATTTTATTGAAGGCAGTTACGGCTCCTTACCGACTTCTAGCCCGCTCTTTTCAAGTTGAAGAAGAAAAATTAAAAGAAGTTCATTTTGGATTGTTGCAGGTGAAATTGACCGAAGAGCAGCAGCGGCAGCTACAGGACCTTGCGAAGATTTTGAAGGCCAAACCGGAACTTAACGTGGAATTTAAGCGAGTCACCGATCGGTACGATGAGGTCGAAAGGTATGCCATCGAGCAGTCTTGGAGGAATTACCTTTTGGGAGACACCATTCCAGAAAGCTCGAACGACGAGCAACAGCAACGGCTTTACGACGTGGATACGAGTGATTCCCTTTTCAACGCATTTGTTGACACCAAAATCCAGGAAGCCGATCGTAGCTTGCCGGTGCAAAAGAAGTGTCTGAATTATATCGGGGAGGAAACCTCCGTCGCTGTCGTGGACAGAATAGGTAGCAGAAGGGCTGAAGCGATCGCTAGCTACCTTTCAGATGAACTGCAGCTTCCGAATGAACGCCTGAAGTTCACCATAGTACCGAGCGACTCTCTGATTGCTAGCCGAAGTTCGGCTATTTACAATATTGGATTTTGGATTAAAAATCCCTGATTTCGTGATTCGCGGTGGCAATAGATCGCTGGTTGGGGCAAATATGGTATTGTCTTTAAAGCTCACAATACGACAAACTGTATGCGCGGAATTCAGGAACAGATCGAAGATATGAGTATAGATTTGGTTTCCTGAAATG
>JAWLFL010000073.1:0-17406 GCA_041685605.1 Cyclobacterium sp.
AGGTACCAAAGTTCGTATACACTTTGAAGCGTAAGTGCGAGCCAGGTGGCAATGGAGCCGATTCCCAGAATGGCCCAGCGGATGGTAGCTTTAATCTGTTTGTCGCTGCACCCCGGACGGAGCAGGGGCCGGTACAGGTTCCAGGTAAACATGGAAGCGGACGAGAGCACCGAGGAATCCACGGAGGACATGACTGCCGCTGCCACGGCACCGAGCCCCAGTGCTGCAATCAGCGGAGGGGTCATTTCCAAAAGAACGTAAGGCAGTACCATGGTGGCTTCCGGGGCTGCTCCCAACGAAGAATTACTCCAGTCAAATCCCACACCGGCCAGGCCGATAAGTACGGCAGGGATGGCCATTAGCGCACAACAAATCCCCCCATAGATGGAAAGCCGAACAGCTGACCGGTCCGAACTCGAGGACAATACCCGTTGGAAATAGACTTGCCAGGGAATACCTCCCATAATGAGCAGCAGCGCAAAATCCAACCATACCCAAATACCATTTCCCCAGGCAGGGTCGTTGCCGGTAAAGGCCTCCAGGGAAGGAAAAATCTGAAACCCATGACTTATGGTTTGATCGTATATTTCCAATGCCTGATCCATTCCGCCGATTTTATCCAGGGCAAAAGGAATGCTGATCCCCAGGCCAATGATGATAAAAATCAGTTGCACGACATCCGTGTAGGCCACCGACCATAGTCCACCCAGCATGGTATAGCCTACGGCAATGGCGGCGGAGACGAGGATGGAGGTTTCCAGATCCAGTCCGAAAATGGTGGCAAAAGTGATTCCCAGGGCCGCCAAAATGGCCGCACTCCAGAAAATTTCCCCGATCAGGGCAGGAATAAATAGAATGGCAGCGGTTTTTTTTCCGTATTTGTTTTCAAATACATCGATAAAGGTGGTGAATCCAAAACTCCGGATTTTACGGGCAAAGAACAAGCCTCCTAGAATCAGGCTTAGGGCATAACCCCAGGGAGCCTGCGCCCATACCAGGCCACGAGCACTGTCAAACACTGCCTCGCTTGTACCAATGATGTATCCACCTCCTACCCAGGTAGCGGTCATCGTAAAGATACCTATCCAGGCGGGCATTTTCCGACCTGCCAGCAACATTCCCTGGGAAGTTTGATCACCCGATTCCTTTCTGCTGGCATAATAGCCCGTGAGTAAAATGATCAGGTAAAAAAAAACGGTGACGATAATGCCTAGGCTTGTGGTATCGATAGCGTTAAGGGGTTATTTCCCGAACCAGTTGAGGGGTTCGGGGTTGTAGTTTTGATAGACATGCTTAATCTCCTGAAATTCCTCCAGGCCGGTTGTGCCCAGTTCTCTGCCCAGGCCGGACTGCTTGTACCCTCCCCAGGGAGCCTGGGTAAAGTACACGTTAAAATCATTGACCCATATGGTGCCAAAACGAAGTGCTTTGGACACCCTGGATATTCGATCGGGATCGTTTGACCAGAATCCTCCTGACAGACCATAAATGGTATCATTGGCCTGCCGTACGGCTTCCTCTTCGCTGTCAAATTTCTCCACATGCACGACGGGTCCGAAAACCTCTTCCTGAACGATGCGCATTTCCGGTGTACAGTCGGCTAGTAGGGTGGGTTCATAAAAGAAACCCTGACTGAATTCAGATCCCGATGGCCTTTTGCCCCCGCAGACCAGTTTTGCACCTTCACGGATGGCTGTCTGAACGTGATTTTCTACTTTCTCCCGTTGATCTGCGGAAATAAGCGGACCCATTTGGCTGGTATCGTCCATTCCGTTTCCTAGCCGTATCTTGCGGATTCTGGCTTCCAGTCGTTCCACCACCGCATCGTGGATAGTGGCATGAACCATTACCCGGGTACCGGCCGAGCAGATTTGCCCGGCATGAAAAAAAACGCCGTTTAGGATGAAATCGATGGCGGTCTCCCAATCCCCATCTTCAAACAGGATGTGAGGATTTTTTCCTCCCAGCTCCAGTGCTACTTTTTTTACGTTTCCCGCAGCCGCCTGCATGATTTTTTTGCCCGTGACTACCCCTCCGGTAAAGGAAATCATGTCTACCTCATGGCTTTCTGCCAGTTCGGCACCGACCGTGGCACCCGCTCCGGTAACGGTATTGATAACACCCCTTGGGAAGCCTACTTTCTCGGCCAGGCGGGTCCATTCCAGTGTGCTCAAAGGGGTGAGCTCACTCGGCTTGATCACCAGGGTGCAACCGGCAGCCAGCGCAGGAGCAATTTTCCAGGCAGCTTGCAGCACGGGATAGTTCCAGGGACAGATCATGCCCACCACGCCAACCGGTTCTTTTTCCAGTCTGCTGTGGCTGTGGGGATTGGGACTAGCGATGACTTCTCCTGCATGCTTGTCCGCCAGGCCTCCATAATACCGAAAGATGCCCGCAATGTCATCCATGTCCCAGAGGCTTTCGGTATAGGTTTTACCGGTGTTGAGCGTTTCCAGTTCGGCCAACTTTTCTTTGTTGGCGGCGATCAGATCTCCCAATTCATAAAGCATCTTTCCCCGCTCCGGGGCAGGCATCTGGCTCCAGCTTTCTTCCTGGAATGCTTTCCGCGCACTCAGTATAGCTGACCGGGCATCGGAACGATCTCCCTCAGCGACCAGCGCAATGGGTTTTTGATCAAAAGGATTGATGATGGTTCGTTGGTTGCCTGCTTGTGCCGCTACCCAGGAGCCATCCATAAAAAAGGGTTGTATCGTCATTAATGGGAAACTTGGTTTTTTTCCACTTCGGTTGAATGGGTGTAGTAGGGGACCTGCTGTGGCGGCTCGGGGCTATTGCCCAACAAAATATCCGCTGCCTTCTCGGCAATCATGATTACCGGTGCATAAATATTGCCATTGGTAATGGCAGGCATCACGGAAGCATCCACTACGCTCAGGTTTTCAATGCCGTGCACCTTCAGGTTGGCATCCACTACCGACTCATTGTCATATCCCATTTTACAAGTACAGCTGGGATGGTATGCGCTCTCCCCTTCTCTTGCAACAAAGTCAAGGATTTCTTCATCCGTTTCTACAGCACCACCCGGAGAGATTTCTTTTCCCCGCAGTTTGTCGAAAGCCGGTTGATTAACAAGGCTCCTTGTACAGCGGATGGCCTCTATCCATTCCTTTCGTTCTTGTTCGGTGGAAAGGTAATTGAACAAAATGCTGGGATATTCACCGGGATCGGCAGATTTTATCTTCACATGGCCTCTTACATCCGTGTTCATGGGACCCACATGAAGCTGGAACCCGTGTCCTTCGTTCGGTGCCGAGCCGTCATACCGTATGGCGATGGGGAGAAAATGGTATTGCAAGTTGGGATAGGCGACTTCATCGTTACCGCGAATAAAACCTCCGGCTTCAAAATGGTTGCTGGCACCGATCCCCGTTTTATTAAAAAGCCATTCCAGGCCGATTTTTGGCTGGTTGTAAAATTTCAGGGAAGGGTAGAGGCTGACCGGTTTTTTGGCAGCCCACTGCACGTATACCTCCAGGTGATCTTGTAGGTTTTCACCGACTCCTTTAAGGTCTGCTATTACCGGAATCCCCAGTTTTTTCAGTTCAGCACCGTTGCCAATGCCGGATAACTGAAGAACCTGAGGGGAATTAATAGCTCCGCCGCTACAAATGATTTTCTCACCGTAGACCTTATGCGTTTTATTTCCTTTTATATATTCCACCCCGATGGCTCGGTTTCCGTCAAACAGTATGCGGGAGACGGTGGATTTGAGGGAAATCGTCAGATTTTCACGGTCCTTCACCGGATGGATGTATGCCCGCGCAGCATTCCAACGCTTTCCCTTATAGATCGTAGCATCAAATTTTCCAAATCCTTCCTGTTGATAGCCGTTTACATCCTCGGTAAGTGGGTAACCGGCTTGCTGAACGGATTTAAAAAAGGCATCAAACAGTGGGTTATCGCATTTTGGGGTGGTAAGGTGCAAAGGACCTCCTTCTCCCCGATAGTCATCACCTCCGATTAAGCGGTTTTCCATGCGCTTGAAATAGGGAAGGCAGTGGGCGTATCCCCAATCCTCCAAGCCATGCGTTGCGCCCCATTTTTCAAAGTCCAATGCATTTCCACGGATATAGATCATCCCATTAATACAACTGGATCCTCCCAGCACTTTTCCCCGGGGTTGGTAAATGCGTCGGTTATGCATGTAAGGTTCCGGTTCGGAAGCGTAACCCCAGTTATAGAAGTTATTCGAAAGCGGATAGGTAAGGGCTGCCGGCATGTGGATACGAAAATCCCAGGCATGGTCCATCCTTCCTGCTTCTATGACGAGAACCTTGTTTTTTGAGTCTTTGCTTAATCTATTGGCTAAGACGCTTCCAGCAGAACCCCCGCCAATAATGATAAAATCATAGGTGTTTTTCGACATTATTTATTCTTTCTGCAACGATTCGTTTCTTTTTTTTGCTGCTGCTCCCTGTTCATTTTATAGTAAGCGAATCCGATTAGTTGGCAGAGGGGACGATTCTTACAATACCTTTTCCTTCAACACCGGCGTAGATATAGCCATCAGGCCCCATCACCACGTTTCGCACCCTGCCCATACCGTCGATGATTTTTTCTCTTTTCGTTACCTCATCCCCCTGCAGGGTAAGTTTTTCCAGGTAAGCAAAGCTTAACGAACCTACCAACAAATCTCCCTGCCATTGAGGATAGCGGTCACCGCTGACGACATCAAACCCACTCGGGGCAATGGAAGGAACCCAGTAATAAAGCGGTTGCTCCATACCCGGCTTGGAAGTTTCCTCGGTGAGAACGGTGCCATTGTAATTGATTCCATACGAAATTTCCGGCCAGCCATAATTCGCCCCTTTTTTGACTACATTTATTTCATCACCGCCTCGAGGGCCGTGTTCGTGAACCCATATTTCACCCGTCTCGGGATGTAAGATCATCCCCTGTGGATTTCGGTGGCCATAGGAATAGATTGCCTTTTTTGCTCCGGTGGAGTTTACAAAAGGATTGTCCGTCGGCACCTTCCCGTCATCGTGTAATCGGTATACTTTCCCGCCGTCCCGGGTAATGTCCTGGGGATTTTCATCCCGATTACCCCTTTCACCAATGGTAAAAAACAGGTATCCATCGTTATCAAACACGATTCTGGATCCAAAATGCTGGCCCTTCTCCGTGTTGGGACTGGCTTTGTATAGCACTTCCTGATTCGTCAGGCGATCGCCATCTAGCTTTGCGCGACTAATCGCTGTGTGTCCTCCGTCTCCCGGTCCCTCTTCCGAGGAATAGGAAAGATAAATCCAGCCGTTGTTGGCATAATCCGGATGAAGTTCCACATCAAGTAATCCGCCCTGCCCCTTGGCTCTTACGGCCGGCACTCCGCTGATTTCGGTTTTTTCTCCGTTTTTGAAATGGATCAGTTCTCCCGAACGCTCCGTAATGAGCAGGCTGCCATCGGGCAAAAAGGCCATTCCCCAAGGTATTTTCAGGTCATCAACTACCGTTTCGATGGTGTAGTTGTCCCATTCAGGCTCAGTGACTTCCGGTCCATTGGGCGGTGTCTGGCCCATGCAGGCCACGTAAAGGCTGGTCATTAGCAGGGAAAGAAATAATGATTTCATAAAGGCGTGATTTTGGTTTATGGTAACAAAATAAAAGGTTAAATTACACTTAAAATAGCTTCTAAACAAGTTTTAAGCGAGCAGTTCCGCCTGCAGGCGCAGCACGCGGTCCTCCAATTTTTCGGAACTAAGACTGTTACTACTCAGACGGTCGACCATGATCGGAAAGGCAAATGGACTGATCCTCGGGGTGGTTAGCAACTGTATTTTTTGCCGGTTAATGCGGTCAATGACCTTTTCAAGACGGGTTTTTTCCATCTGAACATTCAATACTTCCCGTCTGGCCTGTTCCAAAAGGAGATTGTCCGGATCATAGGTCTCAAACACGCCATACAGAATACCCGAACTGGCCTGCAAATGCTTGGTTTGAATACCCTTCCCGGGGTAGCCCTGAAATACCAGGCCTGCAATGGCCGCAATTTCCCGAAAGCGCCGCCGGGCCATTTCGCTTTCATTAATACTGGCATAGATATCCTCCATCAGGTTATGGGCTGAAAATAAATCCTCTTCCAGGGCCTCTTCAATGGGAATGGGGCTATCAGAAAGTAATTCAAAGCCATGGTCATTCATGGCGATGCTCAGGCTGATTGGGCTACTGATACTGATGCGATACGCTAGTAAGGCTGCCAGCACTTCATGAACAAACCTTCCTTCAAATGGAAAGAAAAAGACGTGGTACCCTTCCTTGCTCTTGCACTTTTCCACCAGCAGGGATTTCTGATCCGGTATTTTGGACAGGGATCCCTGTAGGGCCAAAATAGGCTGAATAGTCCGTAGCTCTATGGAATCCTCCTGCTGATCAGCCGCTTTTTGTAACTCGGATCGAATCAGTTCGGCCAACCTGGAAGAAAGAGGCATGCGCCCCCCCATCCAACGGGGAATGGTTCCGGTTTTCTTTTTTGACCTGCGTACCAGGGCTTTCATTTCCTTTATTTGTACAAACTCCAGGCTTCTGCCGGCAAACCAAAAAACGTCCCCTGGTTTTAACTTAGATATGAAGCTCTCCTCCACCGAACCAATGTAACCTCCGGTCATAAATTTTACCTGGATCATGGGATCACTGACAATGGTGCCCATAGACAAGCGGTGTCGCATGGCCGTTTTCCTATTACTCACCTTGTAAAGCCCATCGGCCTGGATTTCCACCTTTGAAAATTCTTCGTAGCTTCCCAGGGCATTGCCTCCCACGGTGATAAATTCCAGCATCCAGTCAAACGCTCGCAGGCTCAGTGATCGGAAGGAATGCGTGGACTGAATGACCGGAAACAGTTGGTCCGGATAAAAGCCTTCGCCCAAAGCCAACGTGACCAAAAACTGAATCAATACATCGTAGCAGTTTTCCAACGGAACCTGATCCTCGTATTGCCCGCTATGAATGGCCTGCCTTAGCGCACTTGCTTCTATCAATTCCAGGGAATGGGTTGGGATAAAATAGATTTTGCTAAGGGCTCCCGGCTGGTGGCCTGCCCTGCCTGCGCGCTGGACAAAGCGTGTGACTCCTTTGGGACCGCCTACCTGAATAACGGTATCCACCGGCCTGAAGTCTACACCCAGGTCCAGGCTGCTGGTGCAGACTACTAATTTGAGCTTTTTTTCATGGAGGGAAGCTTCTACCCAGGCCCGGACGGCTGGATCCAGGGAGCCGTGATGCATGGCCATTATGCCCGCCCATTCCGGTTTGGCTTCCAGGATTTTTTGATACCAGATTTCAGTTTGTGAGCGGGTGTTGGTAAATAACAAGACGCTTTGACTGGCTTCGATTACCGGTAGTATTTTATGGATCATTCTGATGCCCAGATGCCCGGACCAGGGGTATCGTTCCACTTCGTCCGGCAAGATCGATTGTACCTGGATTTCTTTTTTGATTGCGGATCGGACGATAAGCTCCGGCTGCTCATCACCCAGTAATACCTGATGGGCTTGAGCCAGGTTTCCAATGGTAGCGGATATGCCCCAAACCTTTAACGGCTGGATGGTCAAGGTGCGGATTTGGCTAAGGGCAAGTTGCACCTGAATCCCTCGTTTGTTGGCCAGCAGTTCGTGCCACTCATCGACGATAATCGCCTTCAGGTTTTTAAAAAGCAGGGGGTGATCCTTTTGGGTAAGCAGTAGGTGCAGGCTTTCGGGAGTGGTAATCAGGCATTCCGGCATGGAATTTTTTTGCTTCCGGCGTTCAGCCGTTCCGGTATCTCCATTTCGGACTCCTATCCGCCAGGGCAGGCCGGTTTCTTCGCAAACCCGGCTCATGGCCTGGTGTATGTCTTGCGCTAAGGCCCGCAAGGGGGTGATCCAGATAACCTGCAAGCCATTTTTCTGAGGCTTCTTCCAGGAGTCGGGATGCTCCCGCACGTATTCCATTAGTACGGGCATCCACAGGGCCATGGTTTTGCCGGAGCCGGTAGGAGCGTTCAGTAAGCCACTTTGGCCTTGCAGGTAGTGTTTCCAGCAGGATTTCTGAAAATCAAACGCCGTCCATCCTTTCTCTTGAAACCAGTTCTCTGCCCAGCTACTTTCCATATTTTTCCAATAAATGCTGTAAATCTTCCAGAGAATTGGCTTCCTCAATGGCTTTGTCTTTTCGCCAGCGGTGAATTCGCGGAAACCGAAGTGCTATTCCGGATTTATGCCTTGAACTCTCCTGAATCCCTTCAAAGGCAATTTCAAAAACCAAACCGGGTTTGACTGTCCTTACCGGGCCAAATCGCTCTCGGGTATTTTTTTTGACATAGGTATCAACTGATTTCATCTCGGCATCGGTCAGGCCGGAATAGGCCTTCGCAAAAGGAACCAAGGCATCCCCATTCCAAACCGCAAGGGTATAATCCGAATACATATTTGCCCGGCGACCGTGGCCTTTTTGTGCATAAATCATCACCCCATCAACGGTAAGGGGGTCTATTTTCCATTTCCACCATCCACCTCTTTTTCTACCGGTTTCGTACACCCCATCTTTTCGTTTCAGCATCAATCCTTCCGCTTTCATCACCCTGGATTGTTCCCGGATTCGGGCTAATTCTGTCCAGGTAGTGGCCGCAAGCACCTGAGAAAGTAATAGGTTAGCTTCAGAATGAGATCCTACCAGTCTTTCCAGGGTTTTTCTTCTTTCGGAAAGTTTCCAATGCCGAACGTCCTGTCCCTCCCATTCCAGTACATCGTAAGCCATAAAGGAAACCGGTGCCTCTCTTAAAAGACGGGCACTGACATTTTTCCTACCCAAACGAGTTTGCAACAGGCCAAAAGGAAGCGGCCGGCCTTCCTGAAAAGGCATGATTTCACCGTCCAAAGCGGTGCCATCCGGAATGGCTTTTCCCATGGCTTCCAATTCCGGGAATTTATCCGTAACCAATTCCTCTCCCCTGGACCAGATAAACACCTCCCCACCCCGATGGATCAGTTGGCCACGGATACCATCCCATTTCCACTCGGCCTGCCAGTCTGACCTTTCTCCGGGTAAATCTTCGGGTTTTTCCAATGGATGCGCCAGAAAAAATGGGTAGGGGCGGGAAAGATCTGCAGAAATATCCGATTGAAACAACAGATCGTTAAAAGATGTTTGCCAGGGATTCCAGTTGCCCATGATCCGATGTGCCACGGCCGTTTTTTCCAGGCCAAAGGTGCTTGCCAATGCCCTTGTAATGAGTTGCTGGCTTACGCCAATCCGGAACCCGCCGGTAATCAGCTTATTAAAGACCAGGCGCTCCTCTTTGGTTAGCGTTTGCCAGGCTTGGCGGACAGCCGCTTTTTTATCGATTTCGTCCCGGTTTCTGAGTGCTTCCAAAAACTCAATCCATCCGTGTAAGGGCCTGTCGGAATGCTCCTGAGATTCAGGGAGAACCAGGGCGATGGTTTCGGCCAGATCTCCAACCGTTTGATACGATTCTTCAAACAGCCAATCCGGAATTCCGGCAATCTCACAGCATAAGTCCCGAAGTTGTTTGCTGTTGATGGTTCTTTTGGGTCGTTTATGGGTGAAAAGCGCCATGGTCCAAAGACGGTCCTGGTCCGGAGCCTCGGCAAAATAGGCTTCCAACAGTCCTAATTTATCTCCGGTCTTGTTGGTCTGATCTAGCTGCTTGATCAATTTTGAAAATCTTTTCATCCCCGTTTAATGATTTTACTCATATATTTTCACAATTTTAAGTTCTTCATAAACCAATAATTTTAATTGTTCGTTTAAAAATTGGTAAGTAAACAACTATCAAATGAAAAATATTCCATTTATCGCAATTGTAATATGGGCATTAGCAGGATGCCAAACGGAAGAAAATTTACCTGAAATACAATCCGTAAGTTATCCTTTATATCAGACTGGAGAATATGCCTTTGAAGGCACCGCTACCTTTGAGCTAAGGGAAGATGCTGTGGAGCTATTGATCCAGTTGGATGGCGTAACCTCCGAAGATCCTTACTTTTACACGGGGCACTTACATTTTGGAAATCTTGATGACGAAGATGCTACGATTGCACAGCTGCTTAGCCCCATTGACAGCCGCACCCTGCAAAGTCGAACCGTTATTGGAAGACTATCAAATGGCAATGAGCCGGACTTTGAGTCATTAAAAAATTTCGATGGGCATATAAAAATCCATCTTGCTGACCAGGGGCCTGACTATGATGTCATTCTGGTTAGCGGAAATATTGGCACCAACGATACTTCGCTGTATTATTTTAATACCCATAAAATAGCTTTGTGTTCACCTAATTATCCTGAATAATTAATCACTATCTGATAATTTTTTACAGAGGTCGTGTAATATAATATTATGTAAGAAGGTTACTATGAGTTGAATATCTTAATAAATCCCTTAATGTCCGTGTTTATTTCCTGAAGAATCAAACATTTTTGTTTAATAAATGTTAATAACATGTTAAACGAAATGGGATATGAGATTTTCCGCCAAGTACCTGATCATTATTGTAGCATTTTTCTTTATCAGCCAGCAAGGATTTTGGAATTCGCTTTCCGAAATGGGTGATTTTTCTACAAAATCAGATCAACTGACGGAATCTATAAAAGGCACTTTATGGTCGATAAAAGAAGACTTAGTCAGGTATCGTATTGATTTGCCGCACACGCAAATAAAAGTAGACTGGTCGGAACGAAATTAAACTAAACCATTATATACTTAAAAATCAAAAAAGCGCTTTCCTGGGGAAAGCGCTTTTTTTTACTGCTTATTCTATATGTACCGTAAATGTCTTCTCTGTTGTATTACCATTTACATCCTCCGCACGAATAACTAAGTCCAGGTGATCTTCCCCGGAAGGTATTTGGATGGCATTATCTCCGCTTAAAATTTTAGAAAGATCCAGCATTTCATCATGGGGTAAATCCGGGCCACTGCCTTCATCCAGCCATGCCGAAGTTCCCCACATTTTATCGTAGTAATCTTCCTCTGAGAGGCGGTGATTGTGATCGTCCTCACCTTCATGGTCGTCATGCTCCTCTGTCAATCTAATCCATAAAAAGGAAATCGGAGCACTCAATTCATGTCCGGTCCTGCTAATACTGCCTTCAACGTTTAACGGCATCCCCACTTCGCCTTCCAATTCGTCATCATGGAGATTGGTAATGTTGATCGAAGGGGCATACGGAGTGCGAATTTGAATGGTGGCCAGGTAGCTGCTTCCGTCGTCGTATCCGGTTTGGTTACCGTGGATATCCGTCGCCTCAATGCCCACGTCATATGACCCGGCGATAACCGGTCCCGTCAATCGGGAATTGGTGCCCGTCCAGTAAATGTCGGTACCAGGGCCATCGATATTGATCCGGGTAGTTCCTTCAGGAAATCGAAAATCCGGATTAGATGCCTCCGGGCTGTAAATATCGTTGACATCCAGTCGGACAAAATCGTTGTTCATGCGGGCATGACTGTGGCCATCAAAATTGGCATGTACATTTACCCGAACCTGACCGATCCCCGAAGGATCTTCTACTGAAAACCTAACGTGGGTGTGGTCGGCGGTTTCACTGAATACTTCCCCGTTTTCGGGCTCGATTTCGTCATGCCCATCGGCATGGTCGATGACAGGAGCCTCTAGATCCTGAGGAGACTCACTTACGGGGTCGCAAGCCAGAAATAAAGTAGATACAAAAGCCAGTAATACTATTCCGTTTCGTTTCATAAATTGTTTGGTAGTTATGGAGATGGTTATCAATTCAATATTATTGCACATGCATTATTGTTGCAATAATAAAACAAACGAAGAAGAGTTCCAAAAAGTTTGCGCTTATTTCTTAATTACTTTTGAGTTGGAAGGGAATCTTTAAATTGAAATTGATATTTCTACCCTGCTCCGGCAAATTGAGTAAACGGTACCTGCTCAGGTGATTGAAATAAAACGTGTTTAGCAGGTTTTGGCCACTGATTCGAAATTTCCAGGGATTGGAGCCAATAGGGACTTCCCATCCCAGTCCGGCTTGGAGCAAGCCATAGCCACCAGTAGTTCGCTCGTTTCGATCTACCCGATTTTGCGCGGCTACCTGTCGGTATTCCAGGTAGAAATAGCTGTTTGCAAAGAAGCGGAACGTTTCTGGAAAGGAGTATTCGATACTGCTTAACACACTCGCCGGAGGGGTCAGCGGCAAGGGCAAACGGGTATCCAGGTTTTGATTATAAATGTATTCTCCTGCAAGCGAAAACTGTATCTCTTGCGTTGGTGCCCATTGAAATTTCAACTCGGCTCCGGCAAAAAGGGCATTGTTTTGTCGGTATTCCCAAAGGGTACTGGCACCGGGTAGGGTAGAGAACCTGCCGGTAGGAGCCAGGTAAATGTAATCCTCATAATAGGCCATAAAAGGGCTAATTCCCACCAGAAGCCTTTCTAACGAATGCGTAAAATTCAGATCCGCCTGATAGCTTCGTTCACTTTTTAGCCCGGCATCGCCAATTTCATGCCTAAAATTCCCATGGTGAATGCCATTGGTAGCCAATTCGATAGGAGTAGGGATACGGAAACTGCTTCCCAGGTTTAATTTGAAATTGTTACGCTCGTTAAGGATCCAGGAAAAACCGGTAGAACCACTGATATTGGCAAAATCCCGTTCAATATCCGGGTTTCGCTGTACCATTTCCCCGGTAGGATTTAAGGATTGATCGTATACCGGCTGTTCGTGCGATTGAATTGCATGACGGGCTCCATCTAGTCGCAGGCCAGCGTTGACTATCCAATTATTTTTCCACCGGTATTCGTGGAAATAGAAAAAGCCCGCATTCCAGGACTGGAAAGCAGGTAATAGAAATTCAAAGCCTCCAAACTGGTTATCCATTAACGAGGATTGAAA
This sequence comes from Cyclobacterium sp., assembly GCA_041685605.1. Taxonomy (GTDB): domain Bacteria; phylum Bacteroidota; class Bacteroidia; order Cytophagales; family Cyclobacteriaceae; genus Cyclobacterium. The sequence goes on from JAWLFL010000073.1 coordinate 12,877, forward strand.
TCCAATAATGGATTGGTGTTTGGAATTGATATGGTAATTGAACCGGCCGTTTGCTGTGAAGGTATTGAGGTATAAGGCCAGGGCCAAATTCCCCTCCGGTGTGGGCCCCACCCCATGGATATGGGGAAGGGATTGTTCCATTCGCTCATTCCGTTGGTAGCCCAAATCGATTTCCAACCAATTTTCGTTCAATTGAATCGTGGTGTTGGAAATAACTTTTAGATGGGTATTGTCCTGTCTGGGAAATTCGATGTCTCCATAATTCCCATTATGCCGAAGGTTGTAGCTGTTCGGAATGCCCACTGCCCCCGTAAAAATGCCCGCTTTTTGCTGAAACCGGCTTACCGTCAGAGTGGATTTTCCCCAGTTTTTTCGCCATCCCGTCATGAGGGAAAAATGCCTTTCTCTACCAGCCGTGTTTTTTAATCGGTAATCATAAACCGGTAATTCAAAACCTGCGTAGACAAACCTGTCTGCCGGCACCCGGTAATCCTGAAAATCCTGGAGGGTCACTCGCGCTTTAAATACAAAGTCGTTTTGGTTTCCTTCCACCATGGCCGAATGACTTCTCATGGCATTATTGGTGCGGTAGCTGTTGATCAGATGGCCCTGAATGTTTCCTTCCCGAGGTAGTGGAGCTGGGGAAATATTGATCACGCCTGACATGCCATCCGAACCATAAATGAGAGAGGCCGGACCCTTTACCACTTCTACCCGGTCCACGTCGAAGGGGTCGATTTCCAAACCATGGTCAGCACCCCATTGTTGGCCTTCCTGCTTGATTCCCCGGTCGTTAACCATGATGCGGTTAAAGCTCATTCCCCTGATTACGGGTTTGCTGATGCCCACTCCGGTATTGATGGTGCTGATTCCCGGTAATTTTTCCAGGGCGTTGGCAAAAGTGCCCGAGTTGTTTTTTTCCATAAATTCCCTGTCCACTACTTCAATGCTCTGGGACTGTTCTACCGGTCCGTTTTTGAAGGGATTGGCTTCTATGGTTAACGATTGTAGCGTAATCGCTGATTCTTCCAACCTGAGGTCAAGTTGCAGGTTCTCATTGGTTAACCGGATTGTTTTGGTCAGGGCTTTGTACCCGAGGTGGGTCACGTGTAGATGGTAATTTCCAGGATTTAACCCTTCAATTCGGAAATTACCTTCTAAGTCTGCTGCTGTTCCATTCCCCAATTCATGGACGATAATGGTGGCAGGCAGACCATTACCGGATTCACTTCTTACCGTACCCTCAATGGCAAGGAATGACCTCTCCTGAGCCAGGGAAAAAAGTGACAGGTAAATCAGGAAGAAACAGGATAGAATTACAATCCTCACAGGATAAATTTGGATGATGGAAATCTGAAAACGAACACAAAGGTATCCAAATTTATCAATGATTGCAACAATATGGCAATATTGAATATACTTACCTTTTTGCTTTTAACCTATCCAGCAAATGTTCCAGGCCATTCAGCCGGATTTCATACATGGTTTCAAGCCAGATGCCTAATTTTCCTTCCGGAAACCCTTGTCTCTTGAACCAAATAAGGTAGTGTTCGGGGATATCACAAATCAACCTGTCCTTGTATTTACCGAAGGGCATTTTTTTCGAGACCAGGTCGAGTAAAATGGTATTATCCAAGATGTAATTCGATTAAGTTAACCAGGCGTTCCAGGGGATTCGGCTAAGGATAAGAATAAAGCCAATTCCATAAAACATGTAAATACTTCGAAACCTACTCCGGCTTTCTGTCAATTTTTTGGCTCTGCTGTAACCGATGGTAACCAGTGCTACAGCCAGAATATTGATCAGTGGGTGTTCCAGTGCGTACAAGCGGCTCATGGAATCTCCCATGGCTTCACCGCTAAGGTTGGAGAAACCCAGGGGACTAAGAAAATATAGAATGATTCCAACCAGTAGTTGAATATGCAAAAGCACCATGCCTATCAATCCAAATTTCCGGTCCTTTTCAGTGAAGGTTTTGTTACTTAAGGCACCATAGAGGGCAAGGACGAAACTAAATAAAATTCCTGCCAGAACAATATAGGCCAGGAAAGAATGGAGATGCTGGAATCCGGTGGTCATGTTTGGAATGTTTTCGGTTTTGATTGGCTAAATAAAGAAAAAAATACGACTCTTTCATCAAAAGGGTCTGCTTTATGGTTAGCGAAGGTATGATTTGTTTTTTCTACAAGGATCGGCTTGCCTCCTTTCAAGGGTGAATCAGGTAGCTTGGAACGGATTTATTCGTAGGGTTTGGAATTATCTTTCAATTTTATCTTATTTGGTTTTTTAGAAAATTATTAATCCCTAATTTTACAAATTATCTTTGTAAGAGCCCGGAAAACCTTTTTATCGGAAGCGAAAAACAAGCATTTAATGAACTATTTGAACTTTGTTTTAGAAAATAAGAAACTCCTGGCTTTCGGTTTGCTGATGACTTGTCTTTCCGGATACGGGCAAACCTATTTGCTGGCCCTTTATGTACCTTACCTGATTGAGGAATTTACCCTTCAAAATGCCCAAATCAGTGTGTATTACATGGTGGCTACGATTGCAAGTGCTCTGATTTTACCGCAAATTGGAAAGTACATCGATAAAATCAGCCTGGTAAAATACACCCTGATGGCAACGGTTATTTTTATTTTGGCCATGGTATTGATGAGTTTTAATCAGTATTGGTATTTCCTGCCCCTTGCATTTTTTGGCCTTCGGATCGCCGGACAGGGGCTATTTAGCCACATTGCGATTACCAGCATGTCCAAGTACTTTCAAAAGGGTAGGGGAAAGGCCATCAGCCTGGCATCCCTGGGACACCCGTTCGGTCAGGCAGCTTTGCCGATCATGGTAGTGGGTCTGATTAATTTGTTTGGATGGAGGGAATCTTTATTGGTAAATGCCCTGATTGTGTTGGCCATTGTACCCTTGTATTTGTATTTTTTCATCGATGAGAAAAAACTGGTGGTGCACGAGGAGGCGAATCCTACCGACAGTTCCTCATCCAAAAAAGAAGTTTCCCAATGGGAAATCATGAAATCCAGAACATTTTGGGTTTTAGCACCTAATTTATTTGTGCTTTCTTTTACCGTTACCGGTTTGTTTTTCTATCAGTTTGCCATTGCAGAATTCAAGGGTTGGACGCTGGAATGGATGGCGGTAGGGCTCACCTTTTACGCCATTTCGGGTTCGCTGGCCATTCTATTTGCCGGTCCCCTGATTGATAAGTACACGGCAAGGAAATTTTTTCCGTTTTACCTGATTCCGTTTCTATTGGCCATCTTGGTTATCTGGATTTTCAGCGACCCCCTGGTCATATTTCCTTACATGATTTTGATGGGCGCATCGGCAGGCTTTGGAAATGCAATCGTTTCAGCCCTTCAGGTAGAATTGTTTGGGGCTGGATTTATTGGCAAGGTGCGGAGTATTTTCGCTTCTGTTATGGTTTTAAGTTCCGCTGTAGGTCCAGCCATTTACGGAGTAGTGGTAGATGCTGGCTATAGTTTTGATGTGGTATTTATTGGGTCCCTGCTCTTGATGTTACTGATAATAGTGCTTTCGTTCCGGATCGTTCCCAATTATACCTATGCAAAAATGAAATACAAATACAAACGGCGTCACCGGAGGTTTGATTTCTTCAATATTTTCAATTTGAGGCATTGATTGAATAGGTCTGGAAATGAATACCCAAACCTTTGGGATTCACACAAATATATTTCCATGATTTCAGTCCGGTATTTTGGTCCTTTCAGGAAGAGCACCTACCTTTGTCTCAACGGTGAAAAGTTATGCAAACATTCGTAGCGCTTCTATTATTTACCCTTTGTTATGGACTTCTGTTCCTGTCCATGTTTCCGTTGAAAAGGTCTGATAAATTCAATCAATTCACCAGCTCGGCCAGAAACGCCCTCTACCGGCAATACGATCTGACTTGGCCTTATTTTATATCCTTTCTGGGAGGCTATTTGCTAGCTTCCGCGATGGTTTACCTGATTCAGGACTCTATTTAATCCTACCCTTCCCATAGTTTGTTTTCAGCTTGAAGTGCAGGGTGAAAATCAATGGCCAGACCCTCCATTTTGTTTTTGATAGCGTCCAGGTAAAGGTTTCCAGTACTTCCTTCATGGGTATGCTGCACACGCTTGCCAGGAGAAAAATGCCCATTTTCGATATCCATACCTACTTTTTTATAAGCATCCCGAAAGGGCATGCCCCCAAGTACCAGGCGGTTGACCTCTTCCACGCTAAAAAGATAGGCAAACTTTTCATCATCCAGTAGGTCTTGTTGGACGGAAATGTTTTCAAGCATCAACCGGCTGATTTTGAGACAATCCACCAACTGCTCGAAAGCAGGGAAAACGGTTTCCTTTAGTAACTGCAAATCCCGGTGATAACCCGTGCCCAGGTTGGTTAACAACATCAGAATACTTTGAGGATAGCTTTGGATTTGATTGGTTTTTGCACGGACCAACTCCAATACATCCGGATTCTTTTTATGTGGCATGATACTGGAACCGGTGGTCAATTCATCCGGGAAG
>JAWLFL010000311.1:0-4232 GCA_041685605.1 Cyclobacterium sp.
CATCCTGAATGGACATGGCGTAGTGGAAGGAACCAATATACGATCTGCATTGGCCAAACCTCAGTCCGAGGGCATCTACCTGGATGACAATACCAGTGGTGTGGAAGTGGCCTACAATACCATCGCCAATATTTCCAGCAAAGGCATCTACCTGCATAATGCCAGGCAAAATCACATTCACCACAATACCATTTACAACAGCACCTACCAGTTATTCTTTAGAAACGACTATATGGGTGCGGATATTCGCAACAACACCATTGAAGACAACCTGTTTTTCTCTCAAAATGGAGAGCAGAACAATCTAAATCTGAGCTCCGTAAAAAATGATTTGGGGCAGATGGCAAATTTTAGAAATAATGTTTATGCAAATCCTCTGACCGATAATTACCGTATCATCAACAAATACAATATGGGCACCAGTAATGAGGTTACCAAAGTGTTGGATCTGGATGGATGGAAAGCACTCTACGGAAAGGATGCCGGTTCCAAAATTCAACCGGTGACCATTCCCCCCTACGAAGTAAATGGCGTAATTGGACAAAACAAATACGATAACGAGGGTTTTGATAAGGATGCCGATTATGTTACCGTAAAAAATGGAAAAACTTCATGGGTCAGTAATTCCAAATTGGATGGTGGTGCCTTACGCGTAACCGGATCCGGAACCTTTGAAATCAATGTGAGTGTCGGAAAAGTGGTAGAAGGAACCAATTACTTGATTCGTTTTAGCGGAATCGGAAACAAGGATTTTGCAGGCAAAGCTTACTTAAGAGAGAAATTTTCTCCCTGGAGAACAATCAGTGCCGTTAATACCGTGGAATTTTCAAGCGAAAGAAACGAATTCGAGATCCTACTGAGTCCGGTAGTAACTTCAAGCGAAACGGTTCTGATGTTCAAATTCGAAAATGTGGGATACGCCGATTTTCAAATGGACAACCTGAGCGTTTACGAGGCCGATTTGAAAGTGACCAATCCTGATGACAAGATATTTTTTGCTTACAATGAAGGATATTCAAAAAAATCGGTCAGTCTACCCGGGGAATATGTTGACATGAATAATAAAAGCTATTCCGGAAGCATTGAGCTGGAACCATTTCGATCTGTATTATTAATCAAAACTTCAGAGGAATCAATTGCTCAACCTGAACCCATACAAGAAGCCAGGGTAATCATTCCTGAATACGGCTCCGGTATGATCGAGGGAGATGATCTTCCCATTACGCTAACTGTAGACAAAGGAAGAGAGTTGGAAGTAGAAAAAGTTAACTACTACTATTGTGAAACACTGATCTCAGAAGAAACAGAGAGCCCCTTAGCTTGTACCTGGCAAAATGTTCCTTTTGGTTCGCACTTTATTTATGCTGAAGCCTTAGATGTTTACGGAAGGACGGTTTTCTCAGATAGCGTCGCTCTTGAGGTCAAGAAGGAAAACGTCATGCCCATCATCACCCTGACCCAACCTCTTGAAAATACGGAAATCAATACTGGGGAAAGCATGGTGGTGTCTGGTTCAGCGATAGACCTGGACGGAGAAGTCGCGCGGGTTGACCTTTTGGTGAACGGAAATTCCTTCGCATCCTCTACGGATTCTCCTTTTGAATTTACCTGGACTGCTGCTCAGGAAGGAGCTTTTACCCTGGCATTAAAGGCTTTGGATAATGAAAATGGCGAGGGTTTATCTGATGAAGTAGTGGTGTCGGTTTCCGCCAAAGAGGTTATAGCCGAACCTACTCCTACAGAGGAAGAAACTGCCGAGAACCCTATCAGCGACCTGGAGCCAGCGTTTAGCCTATTCGTAAATCTGGGTACTCAAAAGGAAATAGTATACGGAGGAACTGACTTTGAAGGAGAGCAGGTGGTAAACAGCCATATTTCCGGAAAAACATACACCTATTCCAACACCAAGTTCCAGGAGCCTTTATTCCAGACTGAAAGAAATGGAGAGGAGTTCGCTCTTGAAATACCGGTCCCAAATGGAACCTATACCGTCAAAACATTCCATAATGAATTGTACTTTGGACAAGCAGGCCCTTCCGCCACAAAAGGAAGGAGAGTTTTTGACATACTTCTTGAGGACAAAATGGTCAAAGAAAACCTGGATTTCTTTGTTGAAAACAGTAATCAACCCCTTATCCTGACTTTTGAGTCCATTGAGGTGACTGATGGCAACCTAAAAGTAGGAATGAATGCTTCTACCAACCGGGCTAGTATCAGTGGCTTGGCCATCTTTTCAGAGAGCAGTTCATCGGAATCAACTCCTACTGAATCGGTAACGCTCGAACCATTTATGCGATTAAAAACCGGATACTACAGAAACGTTCAGTATGAGGGAGAAGAATTCATTGCCGACTATAACCTGGGCTACTTTAGTGCCTCTTCTACCTATACCAATACGGATGCAAGCACGGAGCAATTGTTCCAAAAAGAAAGAAATGGGGAGGTATTGAACTACAGCATTCCGGTCCCTAACGGCAGCTACACCATTAAAACCTACCACAACGAGTTGAATCATGGTCATAGAGGGACTTATGCGAAAGCAGGAAATAGAGTCTTTGACATTTTTCTGGAAGACAAATTGGCGAAAGATGATTTTGATATATTCGTTGAAAATAACAACGAGCCTACCATCCTGACTTTTGAAAAGGTCCTTGTAAAGGATGGGGTGCTAAATCTGGGTATGGTGGCGAGTGCCAACAGGGCATCCATTTCTGCACTGGCTATTTTTAAGGAAAATAGCGTGACCGTGGAGAAAACCGGAACAGACCACGTGTTCTTTCTGAATACCGGTGGGAAAACCGACGAGTCGATTAATGATGACCTCTTTATCGCTGAAGAAAATACAGAGGCCTATTACAATGAATCATCTTATCGTTTCGAAAATAGCAACGCATCTGCGGAAAAACTTTTCCAAACAGAACGAAATGCTGATAACCTGAATTATGCCATACCTGTCCCCAATGGCACCTATACTGTACTTACCATGCATAACGAATTGTGGTTTGGTCATGGAGGCCCATATGCAAGAGCTGGAAGAAGGGTGTTTGACCTGGCTTTGGAAGGGGAAATGGTAAAAGAAGGCTTCGATATCTATGTAGAAAACGGAAACGCTCCTACCTTATTGGCCTTTGAAAACATCACCGTTACAGACGGAATTCTGAATCTGGGATTAACTGCAAAGGAAAACAGAGCCAGTATATCAGGCATTGCCATCATCGGAGAAGGAGCCAAAAACGCCATCAATGGAAGTAACCTCAGGGGCTACAGAGAAATGTTTAGTAGAGGGTATAAAGAAATGTTTGGCCGAGGATATAAAGAAATGGACCTTTATCTAGAAAATGCGGAACAAAATGACATGCAGGTTTTCCCTAACCCTGCTAAAGACAAAGCCTCCTTGGTGCTGGGACAGGAAATTGGCCGGGGAAGGGTTCTTATCCACAATATGAATGGTCAATTAGTTGGCCAGTTCGAACTAGATTGGATCAGAACTTCAGGCGATCAGTATACCATTCCATTGGACAACCTGTCTCAGGGCATGTACCTAATTAGCGTCAGCAATGATCAAACCATCCTTAGTAAACAAAGGCTGATCGTGAATCCTTAAGTTGGAAAAAGTGATTCGTCTTTTAATCCCCTGGATCGAAAATCCAGGGGATTTTTTAATTCAACGGTAATGCTAGATTGGATAGCGGTGCGTACAAAATTCACGGCTAATTAAAAGTGTGAAACTCGCTAAAAAAGTTACCAGCCGGTAAAAATACAGGCAGTTTTTGGATCTCTCAAAAAGGAAATGATTTTATGGTCGCTGAAGGGAAGGATGCCATAATCCAGCTTAGGAATTGGCCTTCTTACTATGAAGAACCTTCTTGAAAAGACTCGCCATTTGCTGAGCGAAATAATCGATATTATATTTATTAATATGTAAGTTTTTGGACGTTTTCCCCATTTGGGCCAAATCCGTTTCAGGGCCAATCATCTGCTTCAGTTTCGACTCCCAACCCGAACGGGTATTGTCTTTCACCCAAAGGCCGATTTTTTCTTTTTCCAGGTCAATGTCAAGAAAGGAATGATGGGTCATCAACACTGGCTTCCCCACGGCAAGGGCATCTAACAACACCGTCAATCCGTAGGTATTTCCTTTGTTTTTTATTTCTTCTTTTAGAGGAATGATGATAAATTCAGCGTTCGCATACGCTTGTAAAAGTTGATCATAAGGTACCCAGGTAGTATCG
>JAWLFL010000312.1:0-4228 GCA_041685605.1 Cyclobacterium sp.
CGTTATGACTGGCGGGAGGGATTTGTATACGAAGGATTGGGGACCTACGGAGGCGCAAAACCCAATTTAGCATTCATCACAAAACGTTATAGATACATTGAAACTTATAATGATAGTTTGTTAAATACGATTAATCACATTGAGTTGTATGACCAGCAGAAAGATCCGGATGAAATTGATAATTTGGCGAAAAATGACAAGTTTAAACCAGTGATTCAAAATGCCCAACAAAAAATACGAGCACATAAATTATTAAATAATTAGTTAAATAAGAAATGATTCATTAACTTAATAAAGAGATGATAATGAAAAAATGGATGGTATTCCTGGCTTTGATAAGCTTATTTTTCTCTGGATGTAATAGGGCAGACGATACGCCTGAATCGGAGGTACCCCGGTCTATCAGCGGCATCTATCCCCACCTGGCTTATTACAATGAGGAAGGTGAATGTGGCACCGGTGCCGTAGTGCCCTGGGCGGATAAGCTTTGGGTGGTAACCTATGGTCCCCATTTTCCCTTTGGCTCCTCCGATAAACTCTATGAGATCAACCCCGATCTGAGTTTTACCACCCGGGAGGAAAGCATTGGAGGAACTCCGGCCAACCGGATGATACACAAGGAAAGCGAGCAGCTTTTTATCGGGCCGTATGCCATTGACAAAACCGGTAATGTGCGAGCCATCTCGTATGAGACCATGCCGGGCCGCCATACCGGAAATGCAAGGCATCTGACGGATCCGGCCAATATGATCTATTACGGAACCATGGAAGAGGGTTTTTACGAAGTGGATGTGCACAGCCTGGAAACCAAAACCTTGCATGTAGACGGGAATGTAACCCGGAAAGAAGGGGAAATGGCGCAGGAAGCGGAATTACTGTTGGGTGCCCATGGGAAAGGGCTGTATTCCGGACAAGGGGTAATGGTCTACTCAAACAACGGAGAGACCGGTCAGGAAGCCCTTGAAGATTTTTCTATAGAAGCTGGAGCCCTGTACGAATGGGATGGCGCCGATTGGCACCTGATCAGAAGAAATCAATTTGTGGAAGTGACGGGCCCGGGGGGAATTTATGGTAACCCAAATCCGGATACCGACCCGATTTGGGCCACCGGATGGGATCACAAATCGGTGATTCTGGGTGTGCGGGATGCCAGCGAAGGTTGGGAGTTTTTTCGACTTCCTAAGGCAAGTCACAGCTATGATGGGGCCCATGGCTGGAACACCGAATGGCCCCGCATCCGGGATGTGGGCACGGAGGAAGCACCGGATTACCTGATGACCATGCACGGGATGTTTTGGAAATTTCCAGAGACCTTCCAAAAGGGCCAGACTGCCGGTATCCGGCCCCGATCGGCCTACTTGAAGGTCATCGGTGATTTTACACGCTGGCAGGACGGGCTGGTTTTCGGTTGCGATGATTCTGCCCAACGGGAATTCCTCAACAAGCGAAGTGCCAAAGGAAATATAGAAGGACCAGGGCAATCCAACTCCAATCTCTGGTTTACCGATATGGATATGCCGGATAAATTGGGACCGGCCACCGCCAACGGTGCCCTCTGGCTGGAGGAGCAGGTAGATGCCAATGAACCCTCCGAACCCATGTTGTTTTCAGGCTGGCAGGAGAAAAATGTATGGCTGCAAAACCAGGGTGATAAGGCAGTAAATTTCACCCTTGAAATTGATCGGTCGGGTAATGGAGAATGGGAAGAACTGGAACAAGTTTCTCTGGACGGTGCTGAAAGTAGCTGGCTTTCCTTCGATCAGGAAACGGCTGGAGAGTGGATCCGGGTCCAAAGCGATGCCGCTACCCGGGCCACCGTGCATTTAGCTTTTTCCAATCCGGAAAGCCGATCTGCTTATCAAAAGGATATTTTTCAGGGGATTCATTCCATTGAGGAAGATGAATTTACGGGTGGATTGTTGTACGGATTAGGAGATAACCGAAGGAAACTGGGCATTGCTGCGAGGCGTTATCAGGGAGAAAGCACTGAAAATGCCGGTTATTATGAAATGGACGAGAAGCTTCAATTGGTCAAAGTGAACGATTCCGAAACCGAGGCATTTATCAATGAAGGCTTTGCCATTCCGGAAAAGGTGTTCGAGGTGGATGAGGCATCCGTACTGATAAAAGATGATCAGGGAAGGAGCTGGCGACTCCCCAAAGGAGACGCAACCTTTACGGATCCATCGCTGAAAGGAAAGCTGCGCATTGCCAGAGAGGTAGCCACCGAAAGGGATTTATTCAATTGTCACGGTACCTTCTATGAATTGCCGGCAGAAAATGCCGACGGATTTGCCAAGATCAGGCCCGTAGCCTCCCATCAATTGCGCATCAATGATTATGCCTCCTACAGGGGCATGTTGCTCCTGACAGGGGTGGACCCTAAGGCAGCGGAGGCCAATGAGCACATCATTCTTTCGGAAGATGGCGAACTGGCGGTTTGGGCCGGGGTGATCGATGACCTGTGGAAACTAGGCAAACCGGTAGGAAAGGGAGGCCCCTGGGCCGGTACGGCAGTAGAAGCAGGGGTACCATCCGACCCGTATTTGTTTGCCTTTTATGATCAGCGGAAGTTGGAGCTTCAGCATGACGCTTCGGAGGAAGTTACCTTTACCATTCAATTTGAACCTGTAGGCCATGGTCCCTGGATGGATTGGAAAGAAGTTACGGTAGCCTCGGGTCAAACACATCTGGAGACCTTTCCAGAGGAGCTGGAGGCCAGGTGGGTTCGCTTGGTGGCGAACAATAAATGTACTGCTACAGCCCTATTTACCTATGAATAAAGGCACTTATTTGTTTTTGAATAATAATGGTTGAACCTGGTTTAAAAATATTGACCTATAGTCTAACACTGTTGATCGGAATGGCCGCGAGCTTACAAGACCCGCAGAAGGATCAGGTGGAAAACAAGCGCTTGATTGAGGTGGTTGAAACCGATTCCATTCGTTACGAGCTGTTTGTCATAGAAGATGCTGAGGGGATTGCCAGGGAATACCTGGCCGAAATTTTTACGCCGGTATGTCATACCAATAAATGCTATCCGGTGTATATTAATTTTTACTGGGACCTGTTGGGTAATTTTCAGCAATTTGAGATGCCGGAAGGCGAGATCCTGACCAAGCTGGATCATATTCCCTTTGAAGAGGAGGATTATGACCAATTGGAAGCCATACTCAGCAATGAAAATTCCATTCTGGGGGATTATTCCATCACGGATTTGGTAGGGAGCACCAACACGGCAGAATCGAATGGGGTAGATGCCGTAACGGGTGCGACCTCCAAAACCATTCAGAATGAAGTGATATCGGGAGCGGTTTATTCCTGTTACACCCTTTGGCACCTGGCCCATGGCAATCTTGCTGAGAGGACAAGGGCCCATACAGAAGATCAGTATACCGATGAGAGCTTAGTCCGGTTTTTAGAGAGCGGCCATCATCCTTACCAATACTGGGCGTTGGAAAAAATTCAGGAAAAGGGTGCTGAAAATGATCCCCGCTTTGCGGGCCCCTTGCTGCAAATGATCAGGGGAAAGAATATTTTCCTGGCTACCCATCTACTGGAAGAATTACCGACGGAGATGTTTCAGGCTCAGGAACGGCAGACCTGGCTCTGGGAAACCTTCGAACAAGCTCCATACCGCCTTCAAACGGATATTTTGGAAAAGATGGCTTCGCTGGAATTGAAGCCGGAAAGCCAAATGAAGCTATTGGCCCAATTAGAAGAAAGCAATCCTGCCCAGCGAAAGAGGTTATTTGAGGTGTTGCGAAAACAGCAAAATCTGGGAAAGGCGCAGCAAGAAATGATATTGACCTATCTGGGAAAAGGCTTGTGGGAGCAGGAATTGCTCGCAGTGCTGGAGATCCAGAACAAACCTGAGAAAGAGGTAAAAAAAGCATTGAAAAATAATCGATAATTACTATAAACGAACCCAAAACATGAAACGAATCATCCTAACCTGTAGCCTGTTGCTAGGCATATCCCTGGTGTCCTTCGCCCAAAATAGGGTATTGGTAGAAGCAGAATCATTTGAAGACATTGGAGGCTGGGTAATCGACCAACAGTCCTTTGACGTACTCTATTCCTCATACCTCATGGCCCATGGAATGGGCAGACCTGTGGAAGATGCCCGGACCACGGTCCATTTTTCAGAGGGAGGAAAGTACCACGTATGGGTGAGGACCAAAGATTGGGCACCTTTTCCTACCGGGCCGGGCGAATTTCAACTCGC
>JAWLFL010000313.1:0-4216 GCA_041685605.1 Cyclobacterium sp.
TATTCCATCATGATCAATGGCGTGACTCAGCTCTTTATGATGAAGGCGGATGTGCTAAATAACTTTGAGGTAATTAAAGTATGTACCGGATACGAGCTTCCGGACGGCACTGTCACCGACCAGTTGGCATTGAGCGGTACCAGCCAGGAATTGCAGCCGGTTTTTCAGGACCTAAAGGGCTGGAATTGCAGCCTGGACAGCGTTCAGAAATACGATGACTTCCCGGAACCTTTAAAGGATTACGTGGAGTACCTGGAGGGCTTGTTAGAAGTACCCATAAAAATGGTTTCGGTAGGACCCGACAGAAAAAAAACCATTTTGAAATAATTCTTCCCAAATCTTATACGCAAAAAAAGGCTTCTTTTTACCATAAAAAAGAAGCCTTTTTTGATTTGATTTTTATTTACCTATCTTAATACCGGATCTAGAATTACCCAGGTTTTCTTGCTGAGTCGATAGGGTCATTATGGGTATCGGGTGTAAAACCTTTTGATAGCCGAAATGCATATCTGACTGCAAAGGATAATTTTGGTTGAATTAAAGGGTTCTTCTTTATTTTCTTTTGATTTATCATGCCCAAACCAGTCGCTCTCCTAATCCTGATTTGTTTGCTTCATGCCTCCTCTAGGCTGCATGGGCAGCAGGGATTTCCCTATTGCGAATCGTTTCAGGGGCAAATACAACGACAGTACACCGTTCTGGGTGGGAATGCCAAGCTTTTTGACGGTACCTTGCGTCTTACAGAAGCGGTAATGGATCAAAGTGGATACGTTTACATCGATATTCCTTTTTCCTCCCGTTTTGGGGTAAAGGCTTCCTTTGAATATTTCAGTTATGGAGGAGACGGGGCAGACGGTCTGACGGTTTTTTTGTTTGATGGAGCCAGTAACGGATTTTCTCCGGGCGGGTTTGGCGGCTCTTTGGGCTACGCTCCCCGGTTGGGAGGGAATGGTATGACCCGGGCTTACATGGGAATCGGATTTGACAGTTTTGGGAATTTCGGTAATACATCGGAAGGTAAAAGGGGAAGTTTCCCAGGCCAATCGTCCGTGTTGCACCCAAATAGCATCGTTGTTCGCGGCCCCGGTCAGGGGATGAACGGCTACGAATTTATCGCAGGTGTCAAAACCAATGAAGGGGGCGTTTTTGGTTTGCCCGCTGATCAACGTTTTCCAATCAGCTCGGGAGGTATTGGCACAGGCCGAATAGCGGACCCCGACAATCCCGGCTACCGGAAAGTGCTGGTAAAATTAACACCGGATGATATGGGAATAGGATACCAATTGGATGTGGAAATGATCTTTACTACAGTCGAGGGAAATCCAAGGCAAATATCATTATTGGAGAATGTGAGCTATCCGTATCCGGCCCCCGAAACGCTCAAAATTGGGTTTGCAGCCGCTACCGGTGGGCAGACAAATATTCATGAAATACGAAATCTTCTGATAGAAGTGGCGGATGATGATGACCTTGCCTTTCCAACTACCGAGCCGGTAGAAGATTTAACGGTGTGCCTGGGGCAAGAAAATTTTCTCGAATTGCCGCCAGAAAAAGTCAGTTTGCCGAACGAAAATTCACGGATATCCTGTTTGCGGTTTTTTGAATCTCAGGAAGCCATTCCCGGACAAAACGCAGATCCTTGTTTGGAAGGAGATTGTGAAGTAACCGGCGGAACGCTGGAACTTCAGGAGGGGACCTTTAAATACCTGGGGCAAGGAGGACAGTTTTCTTTCACCCCCAATGAAGGATTTAACGGATCAGCAGTTCAGGCCTTTTTTACGGTCACGGATAATTATGGGAAAACATCATCCGGATCTGCCATAAACCTGCAGGTCTACGAAGCCCCCGAACCGATTACCCTCATGATCAATGACCTCCCCCTTCAATCTGTAGAGGCTTGCCCGGAAGAAGAACTGGTCCTGAGTGTGTATTCGTTGGACCCTATTCTTTCTTACGAATGGTATAAAGATGGGAACCTCATGGAAGGAGAGACCGAACCCGAACTAGTGGTAACCGAGTCTGGAGACTATTTTGCAAAGGTACAGTCCTTCCAGGGCTGCCCATTGTTGACGGATACCAGTCAAATAAATTACCCTGAATTTCCGGATCTCGAAATAGCGGCCTCGATTTTTGCCTGTCAGCCAGACGTATTTCCCGATGTAAGGGATTACATCGTAGACTTTGATGGGGAGCTATACGACTATCAGGTGGAAGCGGAGGGAGGAGCAACTTTCGAAAACCAAGGCATTACGGGTATTGCAGAAGAGGGACTTTATTTTTTAAGGGTAAAACCCAGGGAAATCGACTGTTGGTCGGATCCGGTAACGTTTAGGGTTAGCGTACCTGATGAACCGTTGGAGGCTTACTTTGATTACGTCCTCAATGCTACCGGCCTTAAGGAGGAATCAGCGGATGGAATCCTTGCCGATGACCGGATTCGATTTTTGGATCAATCGGCCGGGCTTCCACAGAGCTGGTCCTGGGATTTTGGGGACGGCACGGAAAGCAATCAACGGTCGCCTTCCCATGTATTCGGAGAGAAGGGGGAATTTATAGTGACACTTACGGTCATGACCGGTACTGAGTGTGAGTCCACTTATCAGATGCCGATAACCATCAGGAGAACGTACCGGGTTATGTTTCCTACCGGATTTACTCCCACGCGTTCTGAGGATCAGCATTTCATGCCTAAAATGAAGGGAATCGCTTCGATGGACCTCAAGATATTCAGTAGTTGGGGGGAATTTTTGTTTCAAACTACAGATATGAATGGAGACGGTTGGGATGGCACCTTAGACGGCAGCCCCCTGCCTCCGGGAACCTATGCCTACCGGGCCGATTTTGAAACCACCAGGGGAGAAATAGTTTCCCGGTCTGGAAAATTATTGTTAATCAGATGAAGAAACTACTTCAGCTAACGGTTTATTTGGTTGTAGCCCTGTCTAGTCAACAGCTTGGGGCACAGGACATGCAATTTTCTCAATTTTACGCCGCTCCTATCTATTTAAATCCGGCTTTTACCGGAAGTACGGAATGGACCAGGGTGGGGATGAATTATCGAAACCAATGGCCGGGTTTGGATCATAGCTTCAATACATTTTCTGCCTACTTTGACCATTTCATTGCCCACAGGAATAGCGGTGTAGGGGTGATTGTAAATGGAACCCGGGATACCTTTGCACAGATGCAAAACATCGACCTGGGGCTTACTTATTCCTACCGGGTCCGCTTGGGGGAAGAACGCTATTTACACGCAGGTGTACAGGCCAGCTTTGTAAATCGGAATGTCAACGTAGAAGGCATTATACTGGGAACTCAATTGAATATAGACCGGGGAATAGTCGTCGGAGAGGGGGTTAATTGGGTCACGGAAGTCAGCCAGAGATCGCATGAGGATATCAACGCGGGCCTGTACTATTACGATGATAAGTTTTGGTTGGGTATTGCCGCACACCATTTGACCCAGCCCTACACCTCTTTTCTTCAAATGGAGGAGAATCGGTTACCGATCCGGTATTCGGTTCATGGCGGGGTTACGTTTGATTTGTTTAGCCCGGCGATTGGAGATGTTATTAACAATATTTTACAGGAAAGGACACTTTCTCTGGCCTTTAATTATAAAAGACAGGGGGAATTTGATCAATTGGATTTGGGGGCTGAATTGTTTTATGCCCCGGTGATCGTCGGGTTGTGGTACAGAGGACTGCCCACCAAGCATGCCCTTCCAAATAATGAAGCCTTGATTGCGCTGATGGGGTTTTCCCTTCCCAATGATTTGCAGGTAGGATACAGCTATGATTTTACCGTATCAAGACTGGGGTGGAGAAATTCCGGTGGGGCGCACGAGGTATCGGTGCGGTACACGTTTCGCAATTATAAATTAGGTAAAAGGCATGATAGGGCCATTCCGGGCTTCAAATACTGAGTCCACTATATGGGTGAAAACTTTTGCTAACTTTTTTTAGCTGATTGTCAGGCACATTGAACTTTTCTTTCACTTTTATTTGTTTTCTTCATTGCCAGCTCAAAAAAACGGGTCATCTTTGTGATCCCAAACGGGGGAAGCGACGCGAGAAAGGGATGAGGAGTTGGAAGTTGCTAAGAAAAGATGAAAAATATTTTGCCAGGGTCGGATTTTCTACTACCTTTGCAAACCCAAACGAAAAGCGGGCTTCTGAAAAGGGCTCGAATTTGCTGGGACAAGCCGGAAAGATTG
>JAWLFL010000074.1:0-8249 GCA_041685605.1 Cyclobacterium sp.
AATTGATTTTTAGGTCTTTTTTTAATCTGTACGATTATTTATAGCCAATTTTAGATCAAAATTTTAAAAAAATGTATTTATACAAAATTAAATTCCATCTTTATTATGAAAAATATCTAAATTAGCAGCAAAGCGAAAATACGCCAATACCCTGATTAAAAGTCAGCTGGAAACAAAAATACCCATGATCCGATTATTCCGATCATGGGTACAAAGTTTAACCTAAAATTAGCCCGGATATCAATACGAATGGGGCAGGCGTTGAAACGCTAAGTCCAATCCGTTGACTGATTTGATTTTTACCTGTTTAATTCATCGTTTTTTTCAAAAAGTCCGTTTCACCAGGGTTTAAATCGAGAAAAACTATTTGCCAAATTTTTGTTTCAATAAGGCAAGTTTATCCTCCATACTGACTTTCTCCTGGGGCTTGTTAGCGCGTTTCTTACCAGAGGGCTTATCCCGCTTTCCCGGCTGGGGTGATTTACCAAACGGGTCTGCCTTCATGCTTAACCCGATTCGCTTGCGGGCTATATCCACCTCCATTACCGTTACCTTCACTTTTTGATTCACCGACACCACTTCATTGGGGTCTTTGATGAAGCGGTCCGCAAGTTGACTCAGATGTACTAATCCATCCTGATGCACGCCTACATCCACAAAGGCACCAAACTGGGTAATGTTGGTGACAATCCCGGGCAGCTCCATGCCTATCTTCAGATCTTTGATTTCATTAATGCCTTCCTCAAATTGAAAGACCTCAAACTTATTCCTTGGATCCCGGCCTGGTTTTCCCAGTTCCTCCAGAATATCCTTTAGCGTAGGCAAACCTACTTCACCTCCTACGTATTTTTCCAGGGGTATCTTTTGGACAAGTTGATCGTCTGTTAATAGCGTGCTGACCGAAACTCCCATGTCATCTGCCATCAGCTTGATCAGTCCGTACCGTTCCGGATGGACGGCACTGCCATCGAGCGGATTCAGGCCGTTCCGAATCCGGAGAAAACCGGCTGCCTGTTCAAACGCCTTGTCTCCCAACCGGGGCACTTTTTTAATTTCTTCCCTGCTTTTAAACGGTCCGTTCTCATTACGGTATGCTACGATATGCTGAGCCAAGGAGGGGCCAAGTCCGGACACATAGGTCAGCAGTTGCTTTGATGCCGTATTTACCTCTACTCCCACGCCATTCACACAGCTCATAACGGTATCATCCAGTGAATTTTTCAAGGCGTTTTGATCCACATCGTGCTGGTATTGACCCACCCCTATGGACTTGGCATCAATTTTCACCAACTCTGCCAGGGGATCCATCAATCTCCTTCCGATAGAGACTGCCCCGCGAACCGTAAGGTCAAAATCAGGAAACTCTTCCCGGGCCACCTCGGAGGCTGAGTAGATTGAAGCACCACTCTCATTGACCATTACCACGAGTACCTCTTTGGGTAAGCCCAGACGGTTGATGAAAGCTTCTGTTTCCCTGCTTGCCGTTCCATTTCCAATAGCTATAGCCTCAATGCCATGCTTTTCTACCATGTACTTTACCAGGGCACCGGACTCCAGGGTTTTCTTCTGGGGCTCATTGGGATAAATGGTTTCGTTCTGAAGGAATTGACCCTGTCGTCCCAGGCATACCACTTTACATCCGGTTCGAAAGCCCGGATCAATGGCCAGGACGGCCTTTTCTCCCAAGGGGGAGGCGAGCAACAGCTGTCTTAGGTTCTCTGCGAATACCTTGATGGCCGCTTCATCCGCCTTCTTTTTGGCAAATACCCTGACTTCCGTTTCCATAGAAGGCTTCAGCAGTCGTTTGTATCCATCTTTTACAGCCAGTCTTACCTGCTCGGTACTGGAATTGTTTCCCTTCAACACCTTTTTTTCAATCAGAAGCAGGGCTTGGCTTTCTTCAGGACCGGTATCCAGCATCAAAAACAACTCTTTTTCCCCACGTCGCATGGCCAAAATCCTGTGGGATGGAGCGGTTTTAATGGGTTCTTCCCAATCGAAATAATCAGAATACTTTATTGCTTCCTGTTCTTTTCCAGGTATAACTTTCGAAACAAATTTCCCCTCTTCGATAAACAAGTGACGCAATTGCTTTCTTACCTCTGCATCCTCGTTGATCCATTCAGCCATGATATCCCGGGCACCCTGTAGGGCCTCTTCAGTAGAATTAACACCCTTTTCAGTATCCACATAGGATTTGGCTGCCGCTTCCGGAGATGAATTGTCCTGCGAATAAAGGAGTTGCGCCAAGGGTTCCAAACCTTTTTCCTTTGCTACCGTTCCTTTGGTTCTTCGTTTGGGCTTGTAGGGTAGGTAAATATCCTCCAGCAAAGACATGGTTTCTGCCGCAGCGATTTTTTTGGTCAGCTCCGCTGTCAATTTACCTTGTTCCTCAATGGACTTGATGATGGCTTCCCTTCTTTTTCCCAGATCCCTCAGTTGCTGCAATCGGTCCCGGACAGCCGCAACCTGTACCTCGTCCAGGGTTCCCGTAACTTCCTTTCGATACCTGGAAATAAATGGCACCGTGGCTCCCTCATCCAGCAAAGCCGCCGTACTGCTGACCTGTTTTTCCCGAATACCTAACTCACTGGCAATCTTTGAATAGTGATTCAAATCTGACATGAACAAAAATTATAGCGTGCATATTTTTTTTTACGGCCGCAATTTAAGCCAAAATTTCTTTCCAAGCCTCGAAAAAAGATGAAATTCCAACATTCGGTAAAACCAATACAAATGGTATATTTGTGGCAACATTCGACCTAACTGATAATGGAAAACAACCAGGGAAAACTCTACGATTTGATTAATTTGGAGGAGATTAGCGGAGGGAGTGACGATTTTATCGTCGAAATGATTAAACTTTTCATCGAACAAGCAAAAATCACCATATCCGGCCTGAATACGGCTTTTGATCAGAAAGACTTTGACGAAATCAAAAACCTGGCCCACCAGATTAAGCCCAGTATCGACAACATCAAAATTGAAATCCTACGTCCCATTATCCGGGAGATAGAGGAGCTGGCTGAAAATCAGCCGCAGCCTGAAAAACTGTCTCCTTTAATCATGGAGACCAACACTGTCCTGGAGACGGTGTTGATTCAACTGGAAGAAGAATTGAATAATAGAACTACCTAATATGCAGGATAAAAAGCCTGCACCCTTTCTAATTCCATGGCAGCGGCATCCCCTTTGCCCTGCTCTTCCAAAATAGTGGCACGTAGCAGGTGGCAATCCCGTGCCAGGTAGGAATCGGGAAACGATTTTACACTGAGATCCAATAAGCTTAGGGCACGCTCCTTATTTTCGGGGCTACCTGTCTCGTACAGGCGTTTGGCCTCCTGAAAGTTTTCCTTCCATTGTAAGGCTTCCGGGCGCATTCTCTCTGCTTCCTGAAACACTTCAAAAGCAGGAATTTCTAAAGGCAGTTGTTTTTCCAATATGGGCGAGTTGATTTCCGAAAAAAAGGCCAATATCGCTTCAAAATAGGCAAGAGCTTCCTTGCGGTTGTATGATTCCCGCTTTAACCTTCGTTCTTCCTCGGGGTGGGTAAAAAAAGTAGCCTCCCCAATTACCGCCGGAATCCCGTACGTGCCGCGCAAAACGCTGGCCCCTGATTTGGAAAAAATGGTATAGTCGGATACAAGGCTATAGGGACCTTGCCCATTAAACAAATGCTTGCGCAATGAAATGGCTATTTCTTTTCCCAAATGTGTGCTGCCCCTATTTTCGGTAGCCGAACCGTGAAAGTAAATAATGGGGAAATTCACCGAAGGATCTGCTGTGGCATTGTGATGGATGGAAATAAAGAGGTCTGCTTCCTTTTTTCTGGCCAGTTGGCTTCGCTCCTCCAGCGGCACAAAAACATCTTCGGTACGGGTAAGCAACACCGCTGCTCCCGCTTCTTCCAGCATATCTCTAAGGTACAAAGCGACCCGCAAATTCACCCATTCTTCCCGCTCACCGGTAGGCCCTACGCGGTAAGAATCCGTAGCGGCCGTACCACCATGACCGGGATCCAGGATAATGACCTTTCCCCTAATCGAATCTGTATTTTGCCTTTCATCCGGTTGCCCGATCGGGGAATATGCAAAAACAGGGCATGCAGACAATAAAACGATTGCCAAGGCGATCAAAGGGAAACAAGTACGATGCTTCATGGGAAGAAGTTAGGATCGAAAATGACCTGTGGGATTCAAGTTCCACTCAGACAGGCAACTACTTTTAAATAGAATACCATTTCAAAACCAAATATAATTTTTTTTAACCAATTTACCCCTGGAAACCAAAACATCTCACAACAGAGGGGGTAGCCCCTCAGGAGCCAATAAAAACCGCCCCGGAATGCGAGGCGGCCTTTTGAAATGCTTGAATATAAATACGTAAGGAATTAATTCACCTCCAGCGTTTCGACTGATGCGGGCGGTTCTTGTTGCACCTGTACCACCTTAGGCAGGGCATCCACACCCGCATTATCCGATATGCCCAAGGGACTGTCCAGGGGGATATAGGGAGCAATAACGATGGAAACAATGGAGGTGAGTTTAATCAGTATATTCATGGATGGTCCAGAGGTATCTTTAAAAGGATCTCCTACCGTATCTCCGGTAACAGAGGCCTTGTGGGGTTCAGAACCCTTGTAATACATCTCGCCATTAATTTCCACGCCTTTTTCAAAAGACTTTTTGGCATTATCCCAGGCCCCTCCAGCATTGTTCTGGAATATTCCCATCAGCACCCCGGAAACGGTCACTCCTGCCAGCATGCCCCCCAATACTTCGTGGCCAAAAAGGAAGCCCACGATAATCGGAGAAACCAAGGCAATGGCTCCGGGAGCCACCATCTCCCGAATGGAAGCTTTAGTGGAGATTTCCACGCATTTCTCATAATCCGGCTTGGTTTTGAACTCCATGATTCCGGGCATTTCCTTGAACTGCCTCCTTACCTCATTGACCATGTCCATGGCTGCTCTTCCTACCGCCGCTATGGCCAGGGAAGAAAAAATAAAGGGGATCATGGCTCCTACAAACAATCCGGACAACACGTCTGCCTTGTAAATATCAATGGTGGAAATACCTGATATCCCTACATAAGCGGCAAATAACGCCAAGGCTGTTAGTGCTGCTGAGGCGATGGCGAAGCCCTTACCTGTGGCTGCCGTGGTGTTGCCGACGGCATCCAGGATATCGGTTCTTTCCCGTACCTCTTTTGGCAATCCGGACATCTCGGCTATTCCGCCAGCGTTGTCGGCAATGGGGCCGAACGCATCAATCGCCAGTTGCATGGCCGTGGTGGCCATCATTCCGGCGGCTGCAATCGCCACTCCGTACAATCCGGCTGCCATGTAAGAAGTAAAAATACCCCCTGCCAATACCAGAATTGGAAAAACGGTAGATTGCATTCCTACTGCCAGACCTCCGATGATATTGGTGGCATGACCGGTGGAGGATTGGCGAATGATGGAATTCACCGGGCCTTTACCCATAGCCGTGTAATGCTCCGTAATGATACTCATCAGGGCACCTACGATCAATCCGATAAAAACAGCTCCAAAGACTCCCATTTTGGTAAAAGCAATGGAATTTAACCTGGACATAACCAGATCACCCTCAGGCAGCATGTAATCAATCACAAAGAAAGAGGCCGCTACCGTCAATAGAATTGAAATCCAATTTCCCCGGTTCAGGGCTGCCTGCACGTTTCCTGTTTCGGACTTTATTTTTACAAAAAGGGTTCCCACAATGGAGAAAACCAAGCCCAAGCCAGCTATCACCAGGGGCAATAATATAGGGGCAATCCCTCCAAAATTATCGTTACTTACAATCTCTCTTCCCAAGACCATGGAAGCCAGAATGGTGGCCACATAAGACCCGAAAAGGTCGGCACCCATACCGGCCACATCGCCCACATTGTCTCCTACATTATCGGCAATGGTAGCCGGATTTCGCACATCATCCTCCGGGATGCCAGCTTCTACCTTTCCTACCAAATCAGCACCCACATCGGCGGCCTTGGTATAAATCCCCCCTCCTACTCTGGCAAAAAGGGCGATCGACTCGGCTCCCAGGGAAAACCCTGCCAGCACCTCCAGTGCCGTTTCCATTTCATGTCCATTTACACCCCCTCCTGCAGAAAGTACAAACATATGGTAAAAGACGATAAACAAGCCTCCCATTCCCAGAACCGCCAATCCGGCCACTCCAAGCCCCATTACCGTGCCTCCCGTAAAAGACACATTAAGGGCCTTGGCAAGACTGGTTTTCGCCGCTTCTGTCGTCCTAACATTGGACTTGGTAGCTATCTTCATTCCCAGGTAGCCGGCAAATGCAGATAGCACCGCTCCTATTATAAATGAGATGGCGATCACTGGACTGGAATTTTCCAGCAAGGTTCCGGACCATCCCAAAATAATGGCAGCGATCACGACAAAGTAAATCATTACTTTCCATTCAGCCCTCAAAAACGACATGGCTCCTTTAGCAATGTAACCGGCCAATTCGACCATGTTCTTATCACCGGTAGGTTGCCTCGTCACCCAGGCAGATTTTACGGCCATCACCACTAGCCCAACAACACCCAAAAAAGGGACCATATAGAGAAATAATTGTTCCATATCAGCTATTAAAGAAATATATGTATTTTAAATTTCGACAAAGATATTATTATTCCCATTCCTTTCAAGAAAGAAATGGGAAAAGATGGTTATAACCAGTTCTTACATGGGAAAGCTGCCGAAAATTCAGCAGTTTCTTAAATAATACCATTCACAATGCCATTTTTCTTAGATTTTAGGAATGGAATCGTCGAACGTTTGCGATTTTACCTGATCAGGAAGTATTTCTACCGCTGAATGAATTAAGATTTGGTATTTTCAACTATATAATGACAAATTTGAAGGTATATCCGTACCTTATAGCTATGAAAAACTCCCGCCATTTCGTTTTATTCCCCTCAATCTTCCTGCTTTTACCAGCTTTCCTACTACTTAATCCGCCTGCTGCTCAGACTCAAACGGAGGACAGCTTACAACGAAAGGCCTATCTGGAAAAGCTGCTGGAAATCAACCGCCCGCATCCCCTTCCAAACGAAAGGGCACGAAACGTTTTTTCCTCCTTTGAGCGGCTCAGCTTCAAAGACAGCACCTGGGGTGCCTGGCAAAAACGAACTGGTGAGCTTCCCCCCAACTTTGAGTTAATGCCGGATATTCCCTTTCTTCCGGAACTACTGGTCATCAATGAAGGAAATAACCCTACTCCCATAACGACGCTGGCTCAGTGGGAATCCAAAAGAGAGGTCATCAGCCAACAGGTGCAACACCTGCTTTCGGGCACCTTTCCCGACCCGCCAGAAAACCTGAGTTGGGAAATCACCGAAGAGCGAATGGAAGGCAAAATCAAGGTTCAAACGGTGGTCCTCAAATTTGGCGAACACACTAAAGCCCGGCTGACGTTGGAAGTATTCCTTCCGCCCGGACCCGGGCCCCACCCGGTCTTTATGAGTCAATGGAACCACCGGGGTTGGGTGCAAATAGCCGTAAGAAGGGGTTATTTGGGAGTGATTTATGCCGGGGCAGATGTTTTCGATGAAACGATCCATTACCAGGAAGTGTATCCCGAATACGATTGGTCTGCCCTGATGACCCGTGCCTGGGGAGCACATCGGGCCGTGGATTACCTGTATTCCCTTCCCCAGGTGGATAAAGAAAAAATTGCCCTGACGGGTCATTCGCGAAATGCCAAATTATCCTTGTTTGCGGCCGCTTTCGATCCGCGGATTACGGCAGTGATCAGCAGCAGTGGCGGAACTGGCGGGGAAATCCCTTACCGCTACACCGATGAAAGACATGCGAACGAATCCATCGATTACCTCAATTCCATCCGGCCTCAGTGGTTTCACCCAAGGTTGCGCTTTTATAACGGTCGAGAACATAAATTGCCCATTGATCAAAATTCCCTTATGGCGTTGATCGCCCCAAACGCCTTATTATTAAGTTCCTCCATTCGGGAAGCAGGTGGTGGCGACCCCTGGGCGATTGAGCAAAATTACAAGTCTCTTAAAGAAGTATATACCTTTCTCGGCGTTCCCGATAAAGTAAGCTTGCGCTTTCGGGATGGCAAACATGCCCTTGCCGCACGGGATATCGAATCCTACGTGGACTGGCTGGACATTCAATTTGGCAGGTCGCAGGATACCTGGGAAAACAAGCGGTATTATGCCTATGATTTTGATACCTGGAAACAGAACAAGAA
>JAWLFL010000074.1:8349-17232 GCA_041685605.1 Cyclobacterium sp.
CTGCTGGTAATCAGCCCGGAACAGGATCGACATGCAGACTTGCAAGACATCAGCAGCAGCCTGAAGCAACTGGAAAAAATTTCCCATCAAATGGGGGCCAAACACAAGCCTGATCAGTATATTCCTAAAGGGTTCAACCGTTTCGGATGGGCATCCCAACAAGAAATGATTTCCTGGATTTACCAGCAAACCCAACTAACCGATGAATAACAAGAAGTTACCTTTTTTGCTTACAGCTTCCCACCTGATCCCGGGCCTGCTGATGTTGCTGTTTTCTACCCTTCCAGGAATGGGCCAGCAAATCGAGGACAGTAGCGAAAGCGGCTTGTCCCTGGCCGTTTTTGATGTAGATGCCACGCCCCCTGTTGGAAGCCTGCTGGCTTATGATCCCATGGAAAAAAAGGACGACCTGGGGCTTCGTGCCCGGGGAATCGTCATCATAGGCAGTGGATTGCCCATCGTCCTTTGCGCAGTAGACTGGATTGGTATTGCTAATGAAAGTCAGGATGCCTTTAAATCCAGGCTGGCCAAAGCAGCCTCCACCCTCCCCTCTCGAGTAGCCGTACATACGGTGCATCAGCACGATGCGCCGATTAGTGATTGGGGGGCGGAAAAACTTCTGAAGGATGCCGGCTTGGATCCAAAAGCTTTTGACAGTTCCTTTGACAGGGTACTATTGGATAGACTGGACCATGCCATTCAACAGGCCATGCAGTCTCCCCAGCCCCTCACCCATATTGGTACAGGGAATGCCAACGTAGAGAAGGTAGCTTCCAACCGGCGCATCAAAGGACCCGATGGGAAAATCCGCTATTCCCGGACGTCTTCTACCAAAGACCCAAAAATCAGGGATTACCCGGAGGGATTGATCGATCCGGAAGTTTCGTTAATCAGCTTTTGGAACGAAGAGGAGCCGCTGGCCGTGCTGAGCTATTATGCCGTGCACCCCCAAAGTTACTACCTAACCAAGATCGCCAATCCGGATTTTCCCGGAATCGCCCGCTACCTAAGGCAACTTGCCGTTCCGGAGGCTTTGCATGTCCATTTTAATGGAGCCGGGGCAAATGTGACCGCTGGCAAGTACAATGACGGAGCAAAAATCAACCGGAAAATCCTAGCCGAAAGGCTGGCTGCGGGCATGGAACAAGCCTGGCAAAATACCGTCAAATCGAAAATCAACCCCGCCGCTGTCTATTGGCAGCAAGAAGCGGTACTGCTACCTGCCAATGAAAACGTTCCTGAAATTGCTCGGGAAATGCATCATCAAAATGCCCGATGGCTCACCAATAACCTGCAAAAACTGGCCTGGTACCGGCGACAGCAGCAAGGTAAAAAGATAGCCATTAGCTGCCTTTCCATTGGAAATGCCCGCATCCTTCACCTGCCGGGTGAGCTTTTTGTAGAATACCAATTGGCTGCCAAAGCAGACCGACCGGACCTTTTTGTAGCCATGGCCGCCTATGGGGATTACGGGCCTTTCTATATTGGCACGGCAGCTGCCTACGAAGAAGATGGTTACGAAATAAACGTCAGTCCGGTAACCCAGGAAGCCGAACCTATTCTGATGAAAGCCATAAACAATTTGCTTCACAATCCTGTACCAATAAACGCCCAAAAGAGTCCCTATATCCTCCAAAATGAAAAAGCCGTCCCTGTCAAAACACTGGATGAATGGAAGGATAAAAAGAGGGCCTGGAAAAATAACATGGCGGCAGTCATGGGCACTCTCCCTTCCCGGGAGAACCTTGCCTTGCCCTCCCTTACCTACCTGGATACGGTTAAAGAAAAGGGATTTACCCGGTACCGTATCCGTTTTGCTTCTGACGATACCAACGAGGTCACCGCCTATTTGTACGTTCCGGAAAATAGCTCAGCCCGTCCGGCCATGTTGGTGCTACATAGTACAGGTGAACTGGGTAAAAAGATCGTGGATGGACAAGGCCCCCTGGAAAACAGGGGGATTGCCCGGGAGCTGGCAGAGAGGGGCTATGTGGTCATGGCACCAGACTACCCGAGCTTCGGGGAGCAAAAGGATCATGATTTTAGCAAGGATGGATTTCCCTCCGGCACGCTCCTTGGTGTTTGGAATCACCTGCGTTGTGTGGATGTATTGAGTCAGATGAAGGAGGTGGATCCAAACCGGATTGGGGTGATCGGGCATTCCTTGGGTGGACACAATGCCCTTTTTGCTGCGGCCCATGACGAGCGCATTCAGGCGGTGGTCAGCAGTTGTGGTTGGACTCCCTTTG
This sequence comes from Cyclobacterium sp., assembly GCA_041685605.1. GTDB lineage: Bacteria > Bacteroidota > Bacteroidia > Cytophagales > Cyclobacteriaceae > Cyclobacterium. The sequence continues at coordinate 10,599 of JAWLFL010000074.1, forward strand.
CCTATTATGACATTGGGGAGGCGGGAACAGAACGATATGGTGGAAGGCTTGGTCCCTGGGCACAAGAACGGTACATGCCCGCTATAAAAAAACTACTCCCGGATGCCCATCTTCCATTTGATTTTACAGATATTATTGCTTCCATTGCTCCAAGACCGGTTTTCACAAATGCCCCCCTTCAGGATAGCAATTTCGCCGTGGATGGCGTAAAAGCCGGCATAGCCGAAGTCCAACCGGTATATACCTGGCTCGGGTTTCCGGCGAATTTGATCGTTCGGTATCCGGATACGGGACATGACTTCCCTCCTGCCGTCCGAAAAGAGGCGTATGCCTTTCTGGATGAATTCTTCGGATTCGAACCTGAAAATTAAAATTCATCGGAGTAAGCGATCCTGTGTATGTTCCGCTTGCGTAAAAATTGATACTATCGTCTCATTTGATCTTACAATAATTTTATTTTTTTCAATTAATGTAAGATATTGGCTTACTGTACGAATATACCCACAAAATAAATGACACGAACAGCCACCTCCCTTTTGGCGAGCATCCTTCTGACTTGGGGATTGAGCTCCTGCCAGGAAGATAAATATGCGGACCCGCTGAGCCCTGAAGCATCCATGGAGACCTTTTCCATACATGAAGGGTTTGACATTCAATTATTTGCGGCAGAGCCGCATATCAAAGATCCGGTAGATCTGGTATTTGATGAAACCGGCGCGGCTTATGCCGTGGAAATGCCGGATTACCCTTACAAACCGGAGCCGGGAGAAGGCCGTGGCGTCATAAAAAAGCTAGTAGATACAGACGGGGACGGCACCATTGATTCCTCCATCGTGTTTGCGGAAGGGATCGCCGATGCCACCAGCCTGATGCCCTGGAAAGGTGGGCTACTGGTCACCGCCGCTCCTCACATTTATTACATGAAAGACCTCGATGGAGATGGCAAGGCAGATAGCAAAGAACAACTCTTTTCCGGTTTCTTTGAAAACAACTCCGAGGCTCAGATAACTAATCTACGCCTGGGGATAGACAATTGGATTTATGCTGCCAATAACGGCCAACGAGGCGAAGTAACCTATAGCGAAAAACCGGAAGCAGCAGCGCTAAACCTACAGGGCGCGGATTTTAGATTTCGCCTGGACAAGGATAAATTTGAAAAAGAAAGCGGCACCGCTCAGTTTGGGATGACCTTTGACAACTGGGGCAATAAGTTTTTTACCCAAAACACTTTGCATATACAGCAGGCGGTTATCCCCAGAAGGTATCTGGAGCGACACGGTCACCTATCCAGCATGTCCGTAAACCACAATATTTCCGATCATGATTTTGAAATGTTCCAAATGACTCCTCCCCCTTATTGGAGAGCAGAAAGAACCATGCGGCGCAATAAGCAATACCAGGAGCAGGAATTGGACCGGGTAGAACATGCGGACGACTATTTTACGGGTGCTTCGGGGGGAATCGTTTATAACGGAGGAGCTTTTCCAGAAGGATTCAGTGGAAATGTATTTACCGGCGATGTGGCTGGAAACCTGGTACACCGGGATCTGCTGATACCGGATAGCCAAGGTCCCACCCAAATTGCCCGAAGGCCACCTGAAGAAAAGGATCGGGAATTTATTGCCGCGACTGACCCCTGGTTCCGGCCTGTAGGTTTTACCGTTGGCCCGGATGGTTACCTTTACCTGGTAGATTTTTACCGGCAACATATTGAGACTCCCGTTTCCATACCGGATGATTTAAAAGAGGAAATGGATTTTATGAACGGCGAGGATAAAGGGAGAATTTACCGGATTCTTCCAAAGGGTAAAACGTCGCAATTGAATGCCCTTCCTGATTTTTCATCCATGGATGCGGCTACATTGGTGAGTGAATTAAAGCACGAAAACGGATGGCGAAGAACAACCGCCCAGCGTCTAATACTGGAGGATCCAAAGCGGGAATATATCCCCTTCCTAAAAAGTTTGGCCGGGGAAGAGATGCCCGAGGCCCGGGTTTTGGCCTTGTACCTGTTAGCATCCATGGACGCACTTACCCAAGAGCTGGTTGCCAACGCCCTACAAAGCGAGCACGCAGGGGTGCGTAAGAATGCGCTGGTTTTGGCCGAATCCTATCCGGAAATGGAAGAAGCAATAGCCGCTAAAACTACGGATCCCTCCACCATGGTTTCCTTACAGGCCATTTTGAGCCTGGGCAATTACGAAAGCTCGTTTGCCAGGGAACAAATGGCAGCATCCCTGATGGAGAAAGGCGACAACAAATGGTTTCGAATGGCAATTCTTAGTTCAAACCCAGGATCGGATCCCGAAACATTAGAGATTTTGGATAAAAAGCACGCTTTTTTTGATGATCCCGAAAGTTGGAAAATGGATTACATCAAGGAGGTCGCTCATATACAGGGAGCAAAAGGAAACGAAGAATCCTTCCAATCCTACGTGGAATTGCTTTCCTCCCTTTCCGGCAACGCACAGGAAAATTGGAAGCCGGTTGGGCTGGACGGCTTAAAAGCTGGGCTGAAAAGGTCTTCCGATCAACCTGACGAATACCTATCATCCTTTCTTTCCCAACTCGAATCAAAATAAAATCAAACCGAAACCCACACCCGAAGGACCTCGCCGGTCTTTCCTAAAATTTACTTCCTGCATGACGCGTAGAAATCTCCTAAAGTATTTACTCGGATCCACCTCTCTGGTTTATTTATTATCCCGATGTGCACCACCAAAGAAAGAATACGAGCTGGAGGGAGTAACGGACTGTACCGACCTTACCGGGCTTAGCGACGAAGAGTTGGAAAAAAGGAAAAAGTTGGGATATGAGGCCATTACACCGGTTTCTGACAACCGTTGTGACAATTGCCAGCTATACCTTCCCCCTACCGCCGAAAGAAAATGCGGAGGCTGTCAGTTGTTCAAAGGGCCGGTAGAGGCTGCTGCCTATTGCACCTATTGGGCTCCCAGAGTTGCAAATGGCTAATTTATCCTTTTTTCAGAAAGTAACCGATTGGTAAACAAATCGTTCCGTTAATGTGTTTTAAGGGTAAAAGGAAGAAAAAATGGACCATTCCCTAACTCCCGTAGCAATAGTAACCGGATTTTTGTTGATATATGTAGTGGCAGTTGCCGTAAACATTAACACGGCGATTATCCTCATGATGTTTTCCCTTTCTCCAATTTTAATGATCTGGATGGTCATTAGGGTCTTGAAGGCAGCATTTGAATCCACACATACCTTTGACGAAAAATGGTATGAGGATCAATAATTTCTATTAGGCCAGATTTACCAGGCGTAGGTGGAAAATTGTCGGATAATCACTAACTTTAGTCTCTTGATTTAACGCTTATTATTTCACCTGAATATGAAGAGATTAATCGTACTTATTGATTTTTCAGCCTATACGGAAACCCTATTAAAGTTGGCATTCGAATGGCGAAAATCGTATGATGTCTCCCTGAAATTCATTTTTAAAGTTCCAGGTTTAGCTCCCACCCTTGCCAATTCCCCCAGTAAAAATCAGATAATTGATTTCGAGAAAAAAGAAGCTGAGAAAGCCTTTTCTGAGGCATTGGAAAAATTAGGTGTACCCCGTGGGGAAGCTGATTTTCTGGCAATTGATAGGCAGCTTACCCATTTTCTGTCAGAAGAAACAAGCCCTGAAGACATGCTGCTATTGGGCCTGAAGGGAACGGGCTTCCTGAAAAAGCTATTGATCGGAAGTACTGCCACCGATATAATCAACCATCTAAACCGGCTGATCATTGCCCTGCCCAAGTCCATTGAGCAGGCCATACCCACCAAATTAGCATTAGCTTGTCACGTAAAGTACCCGTTAAACGAGCAAGCCCTTTTCAGTTTGCTGGATACGATTGGAAATTCTATCGAAGAAATTGAACTGCTTACCATCCTGACGGAAAAGCAGGAACGAACCGATAGTGAAGCCTACCTGGATAAATTAAAAGCCAATTTCTCTACGCACTACAAGTGTACCGTCAAAATTTACGAAGGTTCGGATGCCTTTGGAATCATCAAAAAAAGGTACCGGCAATTTCCCGACGATTACCTGGTTTTGCAAAAAGGATCCCGAACCCTAAACGACCAACTTTTTCGGAAATTCTTTATTAATGATTTGGTACACGATGGCCAAACCCCTCTCATGGTGCTTCCGTTTGAGGAAGCGTAATACGCCCCCAGTCGTTTTGGGGGCTCGCCTTCCTAAACACATAGAACCATTCCCAGGAAACTCTCTCAGACATTTAGTTGGTTCAGCAGTAACTTGAATCCTCTCAAGTTGGTTTCCTCATTTATTAGCAGCGATTCCAATCCTGCCATTTCGGCAAAATCTTCCAGGATCGCTGCGGGTAGGTTTTGACTAAAACAGGTATGGTGAGCCCCTCCTGCCAGAATCCAGGCTGTACAGGCTGTTTTAAAATCCGGTAAGGGTTGCCACATGGTTCGGGCTACCGGCAGGTTTGGGAGGTCTCGTGGGGGCTTGATGGCCTGAACTTCGTTAATTACCAATCGGTATTTATCTCCCATAGCTACCAGCGATGCATTTAACGCGCTTCCTCCACCCGCCGTAAAGACCAGTCTGACGGGATCTGCTTTTCCCCCAATTCCCAGGGGATGAACTTCACACCGGATTTCCCCTTCCGCCAGACTTTCATCTACTTCCAACATGTGTGCTCCCAGGACTACTCCCCCTTGTTCCTGAAAGTCGTACGTGTAATCTTCCATAAAGGCATTGCCACCTGGCAAGCCTGTTCCCATGACCTTCATGGCACGAACCAGCGCCATGGTTTTCCAATCGCCTTCCCCGGCATATCCGTAACCCTGACAGGTCAACCGCTGAACGGCAATGCCCGGAAGCTGGTGCATGCCGTAAAGATCTTCAAAGGTATTGGTAAATCCTTTAAAGTTTCCTGCTTCAAGGAACTGCTTCAAGCCTAATTCGATTCGCGCAGCTTCCTTCAGGAAAGTCCGATGGCTACCAGCTACCTTCAATTTCTCATCCATCGTGTAGCTTGATTCGTACAAGCTCACCAATCGTTCGACTAAAACCGGATCAACACGATTCATCTGCTCGACGAGGTCACCGACCGCATGTGTATTTACCGAAAAGCCGAATTGCATCTCGGCGCCCACTTTATCCCCTTCGGTGACGGCCACTTGCCGCATGTTGTCCCCAAACCGTACAAATTGGGCCCCCTGCCAATCGTGCCAGCCAGCAGCTGCCCGACACCAGCAATCGATTTCCTGGTGGACCGATGTCTCTTTCCAATGGCCTACCACTACCTTTCTTCGCAGCTTCATCCGGGTACAGATATACCCAAATTCCCTATCCCCATGCGCACTTTGGTTCAAATTCATATAATCCATGTCGATGGTTTCCCAGGGTATGGTACGCCGGAATTGGGTATGAAGGTGGAGCAAGGGCTTATTCAAAATTTTCAGACCGTTAATCCACATTTTAGCCGGAGAAAAGGTGTGCATCCAGGTGATGAGACCTATGCAGTTTTTTTGTGCATTGGCATGGGCGATTACTTCATAAATTTCAGCCGAAGTGGTGACTATGGGCTTGAAAACAATAGGGACCGCTATTTTTTCCGATGCGTCCAAAGCCGCAGCTATTTCTCGGGCGTGCAGGGTTACCTCAGACAAGGTGGCTTCGCCATACAGGTGTTGGCTGCCTGTGATAAACCATACTTCGTATTGGGGAAAACTTTTCATAGAACCTGTTTGGGTTTTAAATGTAATATTTACACCTTATTTTTGGAAATAAAAATAATCAGAAAAGAATTTTACAGAAACGATGAAATGGGGAGTACCAGAATTAAAATGTTTTCTTGAAATGAAATTATATTAAATGCCATCAGTCTGCTCCAAAATTAATTGCCCAAGCAATCCTTTTTTTGGATATTGAGAAAACATAAGTAGTTATTGAATTGATCATTCCAGAAACTCAATGAATAAGTCCGTTTGCTTTATCTTTTTGCTCTATTTCAGCTATTTCCATGGCGCTGCCCAATCGGCTTTAACATGCAGGATATCAACAGAAATAGGCCCCATAATCGTTGAACTTTATCCGGATAAAGCTCCTGAAACAGTGGCCAATTTTCTCCAATACGTAGCAAAAGAGGCCTATGATGGCTCCACATTTTTTAGGGTTTGTACGCCCGGGAATGAGGCCGATAGGACGATTCAGATACAGGTGATACAAGGAGGAAACGTTTCTGCGGACCAACTATTGCCCCCCATCCCCATAGAAACCACCCGGTCTACCGGAATGCTGCATAAAAATGGTGTCCTTTCCATGGCAAGACTTGATCCAAACTCAGCACAAAGCAGCTTTTTTATTTGCATCGGTGACCAGCCCGAACTGGACTACGGCGGTAAACGCCATCCGGATGGACAAGGGTTTGCAGCTTTTGGAAAGGTACTGGAGGGCATGGACGTCGTAAAGCAAATACAGGGAATGGAAAACAGGGATCAATACCTTCTGGAGCCTGTGCTTATCCGGCACATCATACTTCTCAAAAACCCCTAAAAATATGAAGAGTGAATATTTAGAATTGAAAAGGGCCTGCTATGAGGCCAATATGGAACTCCCAAATCTAGATTTGGTGGTCTATACCTTTGG
>JAWLFL010000314.1:0-4176 GCA_041685605.1 Cyclobacterium sp.
ATGCCATGAAGTGCCACCGATTAAACCTATTTTTTTCATTTGTAACCTGATCTGATTCCATCACAAAGTAAGAAAAAGACTTTCCTTTTCCTTCCATTTGAAATATTTCATCGATCAGCGACCCATGGGAGGGAGTGCGACAGGAACGCGCACTTCGTTTTTATAAAGAGAAATAGGCACAATTACCGTTTGTTGGTTTCCCCATTTTGAAGCCCACTTTCAAAAAATCCCGTTTCATTTCTACTTTTGATTGCTCAAAAATTCATCATAAGGACTTTTTGATTTTAAGCAGATATATAATCAGCTGTCCTTTAAGGATATTGACTCTTAGGAATATAAAAGCGGGTAAATCCTGTCCCTGTTCTTTTTATCTTTCTCGTCATGACAAAATTATTCGAAAAATTTCTTCGGGGAAAACGGAATCAAATTCTATTTTCAACAGTTGAAGCATGAAAAGCTACAATCAATTTTTATTACTACCCACCTACTTCAAAGGGTCTTCTTCCTCTGCATGGGGCAAGCATTGAAAATCCAGAAACCCTTTCCGTCGGTTATTTGGAGAATGACCAGGCAATAGAAAGATTTAACAAAACAGCCGAAAAATCAAAAATATGATTACCGAAGAAGTATGGTTGTAATTGAATAATAGGAGCAAAGTGTAGGTACCATTGAAAGCATTTGATTTGGATTTAAAACCATGTTCCTTTCTAAGTTGTGGCGTAGAGACGATGAATGTAAAAGATTAATCAGCGACCAATAACTATTAATACAATGAAATCAGAAATAATTTTAATAAAAGCTTTTATCCTGATCTTACTCATGTCATGCAATGCCGCAGAAAAGGAAAGCGCTAAGGCTGTAGCTCAAGATAAATTTATTTTGACCGGACGCATAGAAAATGCAGGAGAACTTGAAAGCGTACGGCTGCTAGAAGGAGAAACGGCTACCCACGCTATCGAATTAGAGAGTAATGGTGGGTTTTATTTCGAAGAAAGTACGCCTGATGAGGCTTTATATACCTTATTGGTGGGAGAGCGATCATTTATGCTGGTACTAAAAAATGGAGAAAAAGTCGAATTCAACGTGGACCTGTCCAACCCTGACCATTACACGGTAAAGGGTTCGGAAACATCGGCTAAACTACAAAAGCTCGATGCGATTCGTCAAAAATTTGATAAAGAACAGGTTAAATTACATGCTGATTTTGAAAAGCGAATAGATAGCGGCGAAACGATGCTATCGATACAGAATGATTTGATGGCCAAGAATGAAAGGTATGTCAGCGAGTTATCAGAGAAGGTGTTGCAGTTTTTTTTGGAGAACAAAGATAATCTGGCCGGTTTTTATGGAATGATGACTTTGTACTCCGTTGACCCGACAGCACATGAGGAAGCAATCATTGAACACATGGAAGAATTCCGGGAAAAGTTTCCAAACAATCAAGATGTGCAATCCTTCGCCTCACATATTGAAGAGATAAAACCATTAAGTATCGGACAGCAAGCGCCGGACTTTAGCTCCTTGACACCGGAAGGCAAAGAAGTCAAGCTTTCCGACTTCAGGGGCCAGTACGTTCTTTTGGATTTTTGGGCGGCCTGGTGTGCGCCATGCCGGGAAGAGAACCCTAATATCGTTTCCCAGTATCATAAATTTAAAGATAAAGGGTTTACCGTTGTAGGACTATCCCTGGATAGCGATCGGGATGCCTGGCTTAAGGCCATTAACGACGACAAACTGGTATGGACGCAGCTATCAGACCTCAAAATGTGGGATAGTGAAGCAGGCAGATTGTATAACATTACGGCTATTCCAGCATCCTTTATGATTGACCCGGAAGGAAAAATAATTGGAAAAAACCTGCGCGGACCAGCACTGCAACGGTTTTTAGAGCGCAATTTATAATATGGGTAAGCCTTTACAGAGGGTATAAGGCTATCCTAATAGCCAATTTAAATTATTAATTTATCAGGTTAACTATTTGTCGTACAAATGCACTTCAGAATTAAACAGTAATTTTTAAGGAAAAAATAGGTGGCTGGAAATATTCTATTTATAATTAATCGTTATCTTTATGTAAATTTGATTGGAACGGACTTAGCAGTAAAAAAAGAACCTGTCCATTGAAAACCTTTCCAGCATCCGGATCTCCTCATGTGATCGATAAAATGGTCAGCCGTTCATACCACTACTTGGTTGAAGAAGGTTATAGGACCATAAATAGTGTAGCGAGAAAAACCTTGTTGATTGGCGTTGTTCCACAGTGATAATTTTACCGTTTGGTTCACCAATAGACTCCAAACATGAATTATCAAATTAAGCATCAATGGCTTAGATAAAAAATATTTACCCACCAAAACATCATTTAATATGGCCACCAAGCAGGATATCGATTATACCTATTCCAAAATGGACAAAATATGGAGGTGGAGCGTGGGGGAAACGGCTGATTTTACCGGGGCCAAGTATGATGGGGATTTTTCACTTTCACTGGAAGCGGCCCAGCGAAATAAGCATACGTTTATTGCTGAATACCTGGAAATAAAGGCGGGTGATCGGGTACTGGATATCGGTTCGGGCTGGGGGCCATTTTTAACTTATATCAAAGAATTGGGTGCAATAGGAACTGGCATTACACTTTCGGAAGGGCAATACAATGCTTGTAAGCGCAATGGCCTTGATGTACATATTTGTAATTACCGCGACCTAAGCCCGGCTACCTTTGGAAAGTTTGATGCCATTGCCTCGGTTGGGGCATTCGAACATTTTTGTTCAGTGGATGAGTATAGGGCGGGTAAACAGGATGAGGTTTATCAACACTTTTTTAAAATTGTCAGCAGTCTACTTCCGGTGGGCAAGCGATGTTTTATCCAATCCATGGTTTTTGATAAAGGCATGATAGACATTGACAGTGCCGATATCCATGCACCTAAGGATTCTAATGAATATTTGTTAGCGCTGATTATGAATGAATTCCCCGGTTCCTGGATCCCGTATGGAAAAGAGCAAATCATAAAAAATGCAGCTCCGTATTTTAAGCTCGTTACGGAACATAGTGGGAGGCTGGACTACATTGAAACCATCAAAGTTTGGCGGCAAAAACTGAAATCTTTTGGCTGGAAGAAGTACTGGGCCTACCTTCAACTTGTCCCTCAACTGTTCACTGACCCTTCCATGCGTAAACGCCTGAGCAACTTGAAAGTAGCCCCTATAAAAGTTGCTTTCGAACGAGAAATTTGGGACCATCACCGCCTGGTGTTTGAAAAAGTAAGTGATTAATTTCAACCTAAATCTTCTCCGAGGCGATTTTCCTTCCATCCTTCCCACTCATAGTTGTTCCATAGGTCTAAAACGTAAAATCAATGACTGCAAAACCCAATTCGTCTTCGATATTGACATAGGACCAGCGTTTCCTGTCTTTGAAAAATGGAAATTCGGGAATTTTATGCCATTCAGGCAGGTGTTTTTCGCGTGGTACATTCATACCTATTGTGCTAAAAACAACGCTCCTGTAACAAAAGTAACGCTTTGATTTAAATTAACCCCACTAATCGCCTAAATTTTTAATAGATTATTTCTATTTGGCTTGGACCCGTTTCCTCACAAGTGTGGAATTTGAGAAAATAGGTAAATGAATTGAACCCTCCAATAATAAAAAAGCCTCTAATCAATTGTGATAGAGGCTTTTATTAGTCATTGCTTGTAGCTTTTTATAATGATTTATACTTTCCTATTTGGATACAGAAAGTATAATTGCTTATTTTACAATAAGTTAACTTATTGCCGGTACAAATACGGTACAGCATTCAACAGTAATTTTTTAAGGACTAAACAGTGGCTTGGATTATTCACATAATCATTTTTTCTAATTTATCTTTATCTTTAAATGTAATTAAGATAGGAATGAGATTATCGGTTAAAAAAATAGAACCGATCAATTGGTTAATGAGGCAAGATGAAGCCAGTAGTATTAGGGAAGATAGAAAATACACAAATAGTCTCATGGACAGAATTCATTTCTCAAGAATAAAAAATCATGACACCACAGTCGTCGATGGCCGCAGGCCGTAAGCCTGCAGAGCCTCCCTCACGATTGGTCCCGATTATCGGGAACACCGACGGGACGGGTCTAAAATGATGGAGGAGCGGACAGGCAATTTGGCTGGGGCAGATTCAGCC
>JAWLFL010000315.1:0-4174 GCA_041685605.1 Cyclobacterium sp.
AGCATGGAGCGGCACAATACCCGGTAATCCTTGCCCGGAAACCCGGCTTCCCCTTTTTCAAAGATGGAATCGAACTGTATGATTTCTTTGCTTTCCGGATCAAAATGGATGAAATTCCCGTAGGGCCAGGTAAGGGCGTACAATTGGTTGCGGTGGGTATCCATGGCCAGGGTTAGAATCCCTTCTCCATTGGGGACCTTTCCCAGGTCTTCCAGCGTTTCCGTTTCCATATTCCAGCATAAAAAATGCCCTCCAGGATACAATTTCAGGCCATTGGGAGGATTTTCCGGTAACCGTTCCATACCCTGAATCATTTCGTAGTGGCCTACGTGGGTCCCAAAATACAGCTTCTTTCCGCTTTCGAAAAAGGGCACATGGCTTTTGCCCTGAGGGATGGCATTTAGCTTGGATTCGCCGCAAGCTTCGGTCAAATCAGCCAAGCGGTCAATTTGCTCCGTCACAGGATCAAAGCGAAAAAGCTGCCCTCCTTTTTCCAGTGATTCAGATGAAAGCACGTAATACAACCTGCCGTCAGTGGCCCTGCTTAGGGATTGGTAGGAATCGTGAGCCAGTTCAAAACCGGAATCATACGCTTTGGCCAACAGGCCTTTTGGGGTTTCGTATTCAGTCAATTTCAATCTGTTTTTTGCATTTTCTCGTAACGGTAAAGAACCGGGTCCACCCGCAATTTCTTTTCGCTAAGGGTAAAGTAAGTATTTCCGTCAGGGCTAAATGCAAGTGCCTCGCCCTGGGGTTCGGGATCGTAAGGTAGGAGCCGGGGTTTTTGCATCAGGCATTCTTCCAGGGACATCCCCGGTGCTCTCTCCCAGTAATACACTACCCAATAGTTTTTGATAGCCACTTGTAAACCATCCTCCGATATATCCCCACCTACCGACAGCATTATGGGTAATTCCATCACTTTCTCCAATACCAGGGTATCACCATCGTTCAGGTCTGTGGCCGACGCTTTGTACAGCGTGTTGAGGGCATCTCTTTTGGTCAACACAAATAAATCCCCACTGATCGGATCTACTAGTAAGGTTTCCGCATCTTTGGCACCATCGGGATACCTCAGCATTATCTTTTCAGGAACGACCGTCCATTCTGCACTTACCTCCCTCGGTTCCGGAATTCTATATATAATCAATTCTTCGTATTTGCTGAAGTTATCCCCAATATCTCCAATATACAAATAGGATTCTCCCTCGTTGGGACCCGGGCCCATAGCAAGGTCTTCCCAATCCCGGTTAACCACACCTTCCAGCCGAATCTTCCCCTGATACTTGCCAAGCGTATCCAACACGTATATTTCGGGAGCTCCATCGCTGTCATTGTGCACGTAAATCAACTCAGGGAACCTTCGGGACACCGCCATGCCACTGGTTTCGTCAATAAAGTTCTCCTCAATCCTGGCAATCTTTTTCGGCCCGGTAAAAATAGAATAGGCTACCTGAGGATTGATTTTTAGGTCATACTTCTCCTGAAGCTTTTCGGATAGCAAAAAGGGAATGATTGACAACAGGAAGAAAAGCTTCATCAATTTTTCAATAAAAATACTCATTTTCTTTCTTGTTAATCGCGATAAGCGGGATAAGCGACAAAGCGTTCACCAGCTATTGTTCTCATTTACACCAAAGCTAGCAACTCACCGCTTAATTGGGTAATATCTGATTAAAAAACGAATCAATCGACCATTGATTTAGCTTATTTTTACGAACAAAAACCCCTCCATGTTTTTAAAACCGGCTCCATTTAAATAAAAACGAAAGGACAGCCAAAATGGCTGCCCCAAATAGATTCATCGTTATAAATTTCTACCGAATTAATCGGCCTTTTCTTTCTTCGTTACTTTGATTTCCAGTTCATCCCCTTCTCCGGAATAACCTGCTATGATTACGTCTCCCTCCGAAAGCTCGCCTTTTAGAATCTCTTCTGCCAGCGCATCTTCCAGGTACTTCTGAATAGCCCTGTTTAGGGGTCGGGCACCGTATTGTTTGTCGTAGCCTTTTTCCGAAAGGAAATCTTTAGCCTTGTCTGTCAACTCGATGTCGTAGCCCAAGTCAGTAATTCTGGTAAACAATTTCTTCAGATTAATATCAATAATCTGATGAATATGTTCTTTGGTAAGGGAATTGAAAATAACCACATCGTCCAATCTGTTCAGGAATTCCGGACTGAATGCTTTTTTAAGGGCATTCTGAATGGTGGATTTCATCACCTCATCCATGTTCTCTTCTTTGGCTTTGGAAGCAAAACCGATGCCCGCACCAAAGTCTTTCAAATCCCTGACACCAATATTGGATGTCATGATAATGATTGTATTTCGAAAGTCCACCCTTCTACCAAGTCCATCCGTCAGTACGCCGTCATCCAGTACCTGAAGTAAAATATTGAATACATCTGGGTGTGCTTTCTCAATCTCATCAAGCAAAACGACAGAATAAGGCTTTCTTCGAACTTTTTCCGTGAGCTGACCGCCTTCTTCATACCCCACGTAGCCCGGAGGCGCTCCAACCAACCTGGATACCGAGAACTTCTCCATGTATTCGGACATGTCGATACGGATTAGCGAGTCGTCTTTGTCAAACAGGTAGGTAGCCAGCATTTTTGCCAATTCCGTTTTTCCCACCCCGGTTGGGCCCAGGAATACAAAAGAACCGATGGGCTTCTTGGGATCTTTCAACCCTACCCTCGTTCTTTGGATCGCTTTGGTCAATTTCTTAATGGCTTCATCCTGTCCGACCACTTTCCCTTTCAGCTCTTCGCCCATGTTGAGCAATTTAGCTCCTTCATTTTGGGCAATTCTTCTGGCAGGAATACCGGTCATCATGGCAATCACCTCGGCTACATTATCCTCTTCTACTGTGTACCGTTTGGTCTTGCTATCTTCTTCCCACTTGGCTTTTGCATTTTCCAATTGTTCCAGAAGTTTCTTTTCTTTATCTCTGAGCTGGGCAGCCTCTTCGTATTTTTGACTCTTGACTACCCTGTTTTTTTCTACTTTGATTTTTTCTACTTCTTCTTCCAGCTTCAGGATGTTTTCCGGCACATGGATATTGTTAATATGCACCCGGGCACCGGCTTCATCCAGAATATCAATGGCCTTGTCCGGCAGAAAACGATCTGAAATATACCGGTCCGACAGGTTTACACATGCCTGAATGGCTTCGGGGGTATAATTCACGTTATGGTGATCCTCGTACTTGTCTTTGATGTTTTCCAGGATCTGCACGGTCTCCTCAGGAGAGGTAGCATCTACCATCACCATTTGGAACCTTCGGGCCAGGGCACCATCTTTTTCAATGTACTGCCGGTACTCATCCAGGGTTGTGGCCCCAATGCATTGAATCTCTCCTCTTGCCAAAGCAGGTTTGAACATATTGGAAGCATCCAGGGAGCCACTAGCACCACCGGCACCCACAATCGTGTGCAACTCATCTATAAACAAGATTACGTTTGGTGACTTCTCCAATTCGTTCATCACCGCTTTCATACGTTCTTCAAACTGACCACGGTACTTGGTCCCTGCCACCAAAGAGGCCAAATCCAGGGTTACCACCCTTTTATTGAACAGTACCCTGGAAACTTTTTTCTGTATGATTCTCAGGGCAAGGCCTTCGGCAATGGCCGTCTTACCCACTCCCGGTTCACCGATCAGAATGGGATTGTTTTTCTTTCTTCGGGAAAGAATTTGCGCTACCCGTTCAATCTCTTTCTCCCTACCAATGATAGGGTCTAACTTATCTTCCTCGGCCATTCGGGTTAAGTCGCGACCGAAATTGTCCAATACAGGCGTACGGGACTTTTCAGCCGAACCCTTCGAACTTCCGGTAGACCCGCTGGAAGAACCAAACAACTTGGATCCTTCCTCATCCGAATCATCTGCCTCGGTTCCGGACCGGGGAGATTGATCCGTTTGAAATTCCAGCATTTCTTTTACCGAATCGTAGGTGGCATCAAATTTCTGAAGTATTTGAGTAGCAATATTATCCTCGTCCCGCAGGATCGAAAGCAGCAGGTGTTCGGTTCCTATTAACTGACTTTTAAATATTTTCGCTTCTAAATACGTTATTTTCAGCACTTTTTCAGATTGCCGGGTCAAGGGAATGTTGGCCAGATTTTTAACATTATGGTTTGCTGTCCCTTTTACAGCCCGCTCCACGGAATTTCT
>JAWLFL010000316.1:0-4172 GCA_041685605.1 Cyclobacterium sp.
CTGGCCGAATCCGGGTTTACGGATGGCATCCTTTGGGGAAATTTTGAGTGGTTCTCCGGAATTGAACTCCTCATCCTTGCCTTTGTATTCATTCCCTTTTACCTGCGTACCAAAATCACTACCCTACCCCAGTTTCTGGAAAAACGTTATGATTCCCGATCCCGGGTGGTTTTGGCCATATTCAGTATCCTGGCGGCGCTCTTTATGCACATTGGGGTAAGTTTATATGCCGGAGCCGTCGTATTTGAAAATGTATTCGGACTAAGCATTCCGGTTTCCATCCTCATCATTGCCCTGGCGACGGGGATATATACGATTGTTGGAGGATTGACTTCCGTGGTGATTACGGAAGCGGTTCAGACGGTCATATTAATTGCCGGTTCATTTACCATTACGCTACTGGCCATCTACCGATTGCCGGAAATCGGCATTACTTCCTATGAGGAACTTAAAGTAGCCGTAAACCCGGATCGCTTGAAAATTGTAAGTTTTGATACGGCCAAAACGGGGTTTTCTTTTACCGACATGCTGTTTGGACACCTGATTTTGGGCCTTTGGTATTGGTGTACGGATCAGACCATTGTTCAGCGTGTATTAGGTGCCCGTTCGGAAAAGCAGGCCAAGCTAGGTGCCTTATTTGCAGGTTTCCTAAAAATCCTTCCCGTATTCATCATGGTAATTCCAGGTATTTTAGCCTTTGCTTTGTTTCGGCAAGAAATAGGAAATGACACCAAAAGTGTCCTGCCGGTAATGATAACCCAATTAATGCCGATCGGACTGAAAGGGCTCATGGTGGCGGCCCTCCTGGCTGCAGTTATGAGCAGTGTGGCTGCGGCTATCAATAGCTGCTCCACGCTGATTGTTTATGACGTATTCAATAAACTAAAACCCAACCTACCTGACAGCAGAAAAATCTTTATCGGAAGGGTTACGGGAGTGGTAGTCTTACTTTCAGCCGTGATTTGGTCTCCTTTCCTGGGAAATTTGGGGACCCTATTTGAATTGATCAACCAAATGTTTTCCATTCTTGCTCCCTCTATCGTAGCCGTTTTCCTGTTGGGGATTTTATCATCCAGGGGAACGGCAAATGCGGCGTTTTACACGCTATTGATCGGCAGTTTGTTCGCTGCTTCGGTCTTTATTGTGGAAAAGTACCTGCCCATTGGAGGGATTTCGAATTACATTTCCAGTTCTGAGGGGCTGGGTATCAACTGGCTAAAGCAAACCTATCTGTTCTTCATTTTCTCCTCCTTGCTCTATGCCGCTATTTCCTATTTTGATAAAAAAGACCAGGTCATTTTCCCCGGGTTTTACCTGAAGGTACGCAGCCCTTCCCCACTTGTCAATTGGCTGAGTGTGGTTTTATTGCTGACCATGCTGATTTTGTACTGGACTTTCTACTAAATAAGAAAATAAATCGCATACCTGAAAAATTAATTTATTCTTAGACATGCATTTTAACCAACGCCCGGTAATTCCTGAGAACCCGCTTCCTATTGTTATCATAGGAGCAGGCGGCATTGTGCGCGATGCCCATCTCCCTGCCTACACCATGGCTAATTTCCCGGTCGCTGGTATCTATGATGTATCTCCTGGCAAAGCGAAATCCCTGGCGGAATCGGTTGGTATGGTGCAGGAGGCTTATGATTCCCTGGATTTGCTAATCCGTAAGGCCCGGGAAGTAGGAGCTGTGTTTGATCTGGCCGTACCCGCCGAACAGATCCTGGAAATATTACCGCAATTACCCGATGGATCAGCGGTGTTGATACAGAAGCCCATGGGGGAGAACCTGAAGGAAGCGAGCGAAATTCGGGACCTCTGTCGAAAAAAGTCGCTGGTGGCTGCAGTCAATTTTCAACTTCGGCATGCCCCATTTATGTTAGCGGCTAAAGATGTGATTCGTCAGGGGCTGATCGGGGAAGTGTTTGATATGGAGTTTAAAGTATGTGTCTATACCCCCTGGGAATTATGGGAATTCCTGAAAAACAAACCGAGGCTGGAGATTTTATATCATAGCATCCATTACGTGGATACTATCAGGGACTTTTTGGGTAATCCTGCTCAGGTGTATGCTAATACGATCAAACACCCGAATAATAGCTCATTGGCGGCAACCAGAAGTACCATCGTTCTGGACTACGACAAGTCTAGGCAAGGCCGTATCCTTACCAATCACGGGCACGATTACGGATCAAAGCACCAGGAATCGTACCTTAAGATAGAAGGGACTCAGGGTGCCATCAAGATAAAAATCGGGGTATCCTTTGATTATCCCAAGGGCAGACCTTCGACATTTGAATATTACAGCAAAAAGGCTAAAGATAAGGGCTGGCAGGACGTTCCGTTGACTGGAGATTGGTTTCCAAATGCATTTATTGGCCCCATGGCCACCTTGCAGAACCACTTTAAAACCCCTTCGGCAGCGCTTCCCACTGCGGTGGAAGATGCCTTCCAAACCATGCGTTTGGTAGAAAAATTATATGAATCGAATGAACAAAATGGATTGGCCTTCAACTAACCGGGGCTGAAAAGAACGACGCGTTGCAAGCTCCTTAGATACGTTTATCAACTACCGGGCAGCAACCTAAACATAAAAAATAAATGAACAAATCAATACTTATAAAAACCGGAAGATCTCAGGATGTCCAATTTGCCTTGGAAAATGGAGCCGGCTCTGACGCGGTTCATTCCACTCCCATTTATGCCTATGCCGTTTGCCAATTACAAACGGATACCAAGTTGGAGGGAATTGGGCTGGCCTTTACGCTGGGTGCTGGGAACAGGCTCGTCTGTGGCGCCATCGATTATTTGGTTCGCCACGTTGAAGGCCGGGAAATAAATGAGCTTATGGCTGATTTTGGAACCACCTACAAAAAGATGGCCGAAGACCCCAACCTCCGGTGGCTGGGGCCCCACAAGGGAGTAGTTCACCTGGCCCTGGCCTCGGTGGTGAATGCCTGTTATGACCTTTGGGCTAAATCCAGGTGCCAGCCACTGTGGCAATTGCTCGTAGAACTATCTCCGGAAGAGCTGGCCAATACGCTGGATTTCTCCTATTACGAAGAAATCCTAACTAAAGAGGAAGCCATTCAGCTAATGAAAAAACAAGTGCCTGGAAAAAGTAACCGGATGGGCATCCTTAAAACCGGCTATCCGGGGTATGACACTTCCATCGGCTGGTTTAATTATTCGGATGAACAGTTAACTACCAATATTAAAAAGTCGATTGATCAGGGCTTTACAGCCATAAAATTGAAAGTCGGCTCCATAGAGGAGGACAGGGATATTCGCAGGGCAGAACTGGTTCGCAAGGCGGCAGGGGCAACAGCGACCATTATGCTGGATGCCAATCAGCAATGGAACCTGCCTAAAGCCATTTCTACCTGTAAAAAGCTAATTGGAATTGATCCCTACTGGATAGAAGAGCCTACTCACCCCGATGATATTCAGGCCCATATCACGCTCTCAAAGGAGGTGCCGATTCCAATTGCGCTTGGAGAACATGTACCCAACAAAATCATGTTCAAAAATTTTATCCAATCTGGCTGCATGTCTTTTAATCAGGTGGATGCCGCTAGAGTGGGTGGCGTATCTGAATTTCTCCTGATCAGCCTACTGTCGAGGAAATATTCCATTCCGGTAGTGCCTCATGTAGGGGATATGGGACAGATTCACCAGCACCTGGTGCTTTTTAATCATATTTCGCTTGGCCATCCGGCAATTTTGCTGGAATACATTCCTCATCTAAAGGACTATTTTAAATTTCCTGCTCAGGTGGTGGGAGGAAAGTACAAAACCCCTCAAGAACCGGGCTTAAGTTCGGATTTCAAGGATTTAGTACAGGAGAAAACGGTCCTCTCCCATTGATTTTTCCAATAATAGTCAGATCTGCAAAATTTTGTGATTTAAATTTAACCAATCATTAGGTCGTTTGACCTAATATTCCTATTATTGGGGCAGATGCCCTAGGTTATATAAATTGCAATCGCCTGTTTATGTGTTTTTTAGGGTATCTCTTGTCAATTAATTGATTGAGCATTCACCCCTAAATCCAGGGGCAGGTGCCACCCACTTAACCCAACTTGGCCCTTTAGTGAATTAATATCCTGTTAGTCAGTGTTTTAAAAAATCAGTGGTACACTACATATTTTCTTACTGCCTTTTCGGTATCC
>JAWLFL010000317.1:0-2235 GCA_041685605.1 Cyclobacterium sp.
ATAAGTTTCATCGAAAGCCGAACGAGAATCTCTCCAACCTGCGTACTTTGCATATACTGAACCGTTAGAGGACATATATTCGGGCATTGCATTCTTCTGCGTTCGCCGCGCCTTCGTTGCGGTCTCGGCGTGAAACCCCTTCCGACAACACTTTTCCTTAAAAAACCAGAGGTCGGGAATCGACTTTCACTATCAGGGTTGCTAATCGGTGTCGTTACCAAATTGCAATAAAGGTGGATAAGGATAAAAAAGTAATCGTTCGGGCTTGATTCCTTGTCCGAAATCCTTAATTTGACCAATAAAAACAGGCTTTCAGGTAATGGATAAATAATGTATTTTAACGTTTTCACCAAAATAACTGAGCTTATGGATCCCAATGAATCCGACAGCAGACGGGCCTTTCTAAAGGATGGCCTGATCGCAGGAGTAACCCTCTCAGGCTTCGCTCCCCTTGACCTTTTTGGAAGTACAGGGAAGTTATCTCCGGGCCAGGACACCTTGAAATATCACCTTGACCTGAAGGTGCCTACCCGCTTGTTTGATGGGGAAAAGTGCTGGGTGCATCCAAGAGCGGGAATTGTCCCCGGAGCTGGAAAAGCAGGGATGCCCAGAATCGTGATGACCCTCAATACGCTGGAATTATCGGGGAGTGATGTGTTTAAGGGGATGTTCGGCATGCATTCTGAGGATGGGGGTGCAAGTTGGACCGATCCACAAGCCCTTCCTCCGTTGGCCCCACGGACCGAGCAGCTGGAAGGGGAGGAGCGCCCCGTAGCGGCCAGTGATTTCTGGCCCTCCTGGCATAAAAAAAGCAACACTTTATTGGGCACCGGGCATACCATTGTCTATACCAGGGACTGGAAAGTGGCCCACCCAAGACCCCGGCATACCGCATTTTCTACCTATGATCCCCAGGGAAACCAATGGTCCGACTGGGAAAAATTGGATATGGGAGACGATGAGAAATTTCAAAATGCCGGAGCCGGTTGCGTGCAGCGCTGGGACGAAGCGGATGGAAATATTCTTTTGCCCGTTTATTTTATGCCTCCGGGAAGCAATTCCCAGGTTACGGTAACGCGCTGTGCTTTTGATGGGAAAAAGCTTCGCTTTCTGGAGCAGGGCAATGATTTGTCCATCGCCGATGATAGCAGGGGACTACATGAACCCTCCCTGACCCGTTTTCAGGGCAAATACTATCTCACCATTCGGAATGACAAACAGGGATTTGTCACTCAAAGTGATGACGGCCTGCATTATGCGCCCATAAAGTCCTGGAAATTTGATGATGGAACGGATTTAGGGAATTACAATACCCAGCAGCATTGGGTGACGCATAGCGAAGGCCTTTACCTTGTTTATACCCGGCGGGGAGCAGGGAATGACCATGTGTTCCGGCACAGGGCACCGCTTTTTATGGCTAGGGTGGATCCCGAAAAGCTGGTGGTGATCCGCAATACCGAACGGATACTGGTTCCGGAAAGAGGAGCCCGCCTGGGCAATTTCGGCGTTACAGCGGTCAGTCCGGAGGAAACCTGGGTGACCGTGTCTGAATGGATGCAGCCTGAGGGCGTAGAAAAACACGGCAGCGATGGCAGTGTCTATGTGGCGAAAATCCGCTGGAACCAGCCCAATGCTTTATTTGGTAATTAAACTCTTTATGTGGCAAGTACTATTGCTATTTAATTTTGGCAAAATTCATTTAACAAACCACAATGAAATTAGGAGAAAAAATGAAAATTCCCGGATTTAAGCTTCTTGGCCTCCAACTTCCTGAAAAGACGACCAACAAAAATGGAAAGTCAATGGTGGATGGCGGCAATTTGTGGCAGAAGTTCGAAGAAGGCCAATATGTTCGTCAAATTCCTAACAAAATGGAGGATAAAATCTATGCCGTTTATTTTGATTATGAAGGGGATCATTCCCAACCTTTTTCTTACTTTATAGGCTGTAAAGTTCTTTCGCAAACAGTTACGCCGCAGGGGCTACAAAGTCTTGAAGTACCAGAACAGCATTACCTTAAAATAGTTGCCAAAGGGAAAATGCCCGATTGTATGGTCGGTTCATGGGAGCACATCTGGCGTTCTGAAATCAAGAGAGCTTATGGTTTTGACTTTGAAGTGTATGACGAAAGAAGCAAGAACTGGAATGATGCTGAGGTGGATATATTTGTATCTACCGGATAATCGGAAAGACACGTTGGAAGGCTGCTCACCCACCCTCATTCTTTTTATATTT
>JAWLFL010000317.1:2335-4170 GCA_041685605.1 Cyclobacterium sp.
AGAACTGGAATGATGCTGAGGTGGATATATTTGTATCTACCGGATAATCGGAAAGACACGTTGGAAGGCTGCTCACCCACCCTCATTCTTTTTATATTTAATTTGGTGTTCAGGCGGTTCACTTGTCCGTACAGGCCATGAAAAATAGTACCATCTTTCCAAATAAAAGTAATAGTTACTGCCTGGCTACTACCTTACATTTGATCAAGCAAAAACCGATATGACTGTTCCCATGAAATCCAGCCTGGTGCTGAAAAAATTACGCTCCGGCGAAAATGTGTCCTGTTTTAAAGTAAACCTGGCAGATGCCCGGGTGGTGGAAATGGCGGCCCTTGCCGGATTCGATTGCATTTGGCTGGATCAGGAGCACATCGGCCATGACTGGTCCATCCTTACGGCACAGGTTTGGGCAGCCAAATCCCAGAACAAAGACACCCTGGTAAGGGTGCCCAGGGGCAGCTACAGCGATTATGTCAAACCCCTGGAGCTGGATGCCAGCGGGATCATGGTGCCTCATGTGATGAACGTAGCAGATGCCGAGAAGGTAGTGGCGATGACCCGGTTCCATCCACAGGGGATGCGGGCCATTGATGGAGGCAATGCCGACGGGGCCTACACGGCGGCAGATTTCAAGCAATACCTCAAAGATGCCAATCGGCAACGCTTCATTATCCTTCAAATCGAAGACCCTGAAGCGTTGGAAGAAGTGGAAGGCATTGCCCAGGTGGATGGCTTCGACATGCTTTTTTTCGGACCTGGCGATTTCAGTCAGGCCATAGGAGCACCCGGTGACATGGACCACCCAAAAATTCAGGAGGCCAGGAAAAGGGTGGCCGCCGCAGCCGCCAAACACGGGAAATTTGCAGGAACCACCGGAGGGACGAAGCAGCTAGGCATGTTACATGAGATGGGCTACCAATTTGTAAGTGTGGGAGCGGATGTAATAGGGCTTACCCAATATTGTAAACAGTTGTTGGCCGAGGTGAAGGATGCAAAGGAAGCTCAAAACAGGCCTGATTATTATAACCCCTCCCAAAAACAATGAACAAAAGGCCTTTGGGAAATACCGGCATAGAAGTATCCGAAATTGCATTTGGGGCGGTGGAAATCGGGATGCCTTATGGCTTGGGGGTTAATTCTGCCAAAGACATGCTGAATGAGCGGGAGGCCATCAAATTGTTAAATGATGCCTTGGACCGGGGGATAAATTTTTTTGACACTGCCCGTATGTACGGCAATAGTGAAACCCTCATCGGAAAAGCCTTTGTATCCAAAAGAGACCAGGTAGTACTTGCTTCCAAATGCAGGCACCTCAGGGATGAACAAGGCAATCTACCGGAACCAAAGCAAATTAAAGACAAAATACTGGCTTCATTGGAAGAAAGCCTGGCCTGTCTGCGTACCGATTACCTGGATATTTATATGCTTCACCAGGCAGATATAGAGATCCTTAGACATGAAGAAATCGGCCAAACCTTTCTAGAGCTTAAAGCAGAGGGTATGGTAAAGGCCATAGGTGTCTCTACCTATTCCGTAGAAGAAACGGCCACTGCTATTGACAGCGGGGTTTGGGACCTTATCCAATTGCCCTTTAAC
Organism: Cyclobacterium sp.; assembly: GCA_041685605.1. GTDB lineage: Bacteria > Bacteroidota > Bacteroidia > Cytophagales > Cyclobacteriaceae > Cyclobacterium. The sequence continues at coordinate 3,932 of JAWLFL010000317.1, forward strand.
CTGATGGACCAACGCCAGGCTGATTTGTTTGTGCAAGCCAAAGAAAATGGGGTGGGCATCATCATCAGGTCGGTATTGCTTAAGGGCTTGTTGAGCGACAGGGGAAGGGACCTGCCTGCACCACTTGCTGCAGTGGAGGCACACATCAAAAGATATGGGACATTGACCCATGGCGGTGAATTTGACCTGCCTGCCCTGGCCATCAAATTCGCTTTGTCATTTCCCGAGGTTTCGGCGGT
>JAWLFL010000318.1:0-2764 GCA_041685605.1 Cyclobacterium sp.
GCTGGTGTGGCGTATCCACCTGCGGGGAGCTTGTATTTCCAAAGCTCCTCACCCGAATCTTTATCGAAGGCCCGAAAGTATTCGTCTTTTGAGGCACCGATGAAAACCAGCCCTCCCGCGGTCACTACAGGTCCTCCGTAATTCTCCGTTCCGGTTTGAGGAATTCCCCTGGCAGTCAACTCGGGATATTCTCCCAAAGGGACCGACCAGGCAATTTGCCCCCTATTGAGATCAATGGCGTTTAAGGTTCCCCAGGGAGGTTTGACCGCCGGATATCCCTCCTGATCGAAAAATCGGTTATATCCGGTCGTGGTATAGGGAACAGCCGAAAGGTTGGAATCTTCGCCGATCGTATGCGCATCCTGATCCCCTTCCGGTTGCAATAGGTAATTGACCAAGGCTTCCCTGGTTTCCGGCTTGAGGTGCTGAAAAGCGGGCATCCTACCCTTTCCCTTAGCAATAATACCGAGTATTTCATTTTCATTTAAGCGCTGGCCGACTTCCATGAGCGAAGGAAACGTCCCGGATGGGTCGCCCTTTTTATCCAAACCATGACACATGCCACAATGTGTAAAATAGGCAGATTTACCTGGTGAAACCTTACCACCACTCGTGGGAACCATGGTCAATATCCAGGGCATTTCGTTGGCATTCACGTATAATAAACCCGTCTCCTCATCGTATGCGGCACCACCCCATTCTCCTCCTCCATCAAAGCCGGGGAAGATAACGGTACCCTCACTGCTGGGAGGCATAAAGGTATGCCCGAATTTCAGGCCCTGGATCTTCTCTCGAACATAAGCTTCTGATTCCGGAGAGATATCAGTGACTTCGGCCTCTGTAAAAACCTGCCTGGAAAATGGGGGCGGAACCTGAGGCAAAGGCTGCCTGGGCCATACTTCCTCCCCTTCAAGACTGGAAGGCGGTACTTCCACTTCCTCAATGGGATAAACCGGCTCCCCGGTCTCCCGGTCGAAAATAAAGACCCTTCCCGTTTTGGTAATTTGAGCCACTGCCTGTATGGTTTTACCTTCCTTTTCTATCGTAACCAGATTAGGGGGAGCGGGTAAATCCCGATCCCACACATCGTGTCTCACCGTTTGATAGTGCCAGATACGCGCTCCGTTTTCGGCATTCAATGCCAGCAATGAATTAGCAAAAAGGTTTTCTCCCTTGCGATTTCCTCCCCAAAAATCAAATGCAGCGGATCCGGTGGGAATGTAGACAATTCCTGTGGCTTCGTCCAGGCTCATCCCTGCCCAGCTATTAGCTCCCCCCGCCGACAAATAAGCATCTTCGGGCCAGGTGTCGTACCCGAATTCCCCCGGTTTGGGAATGGTATGAAATACCCATTCAATCTCTCCGCTAATCACGTCAAACGCGCGAATGTAGCCTGGGGCTGCATCGGAATTTTCGGATACCCGCGTCCCCAAGATCAATTTATTCTTATAAATAACCCCAGGGGTCGATGAAATCACATAGCGGTCCTGTGCCCAATCTCCCAACCCTTTAGTCAGGGCTACTTTTCCCCCATCACCAAATCCAGCTATCAGTTGCCCCGTTTCCGGGTCAAGGGCAAATAGATACGGTCCTGCCGAATAAAAAAGCCGGGATTGCTGTTCCGAATTCCAATACATTAAGCCCCTGTTTACACTTCCTCCAATCTCAAAATCTTCGCGTGGATCAAATTCCCAAACGAGCTCACCGGTAGCAGCATCAACAGCAAATGCTTTCAAGCTGGGGCTGGTGCCAAAAAGAACCCCATCAATTACCAGGGGATTGCACTGAATCTGAGTGTTCCCCCTACCTGACAGATCTCCCGTACGAAATTCCCAGGCTAGCCTCAGATTGCCTATATTTTCTTTGTTAATCTGGTCCAGAGACGAGTATTGGGCACTTCCCTTATTCCCCAGGTAGACTGGCCAATCGGTACCCGCTGCCTCTTGATCGTCAGAAATGGATTGGCAGGAACTTATCAGAAACCAACCCATTACCCAAAAGGCTGGCTTTCGTAAAATCAAAATATTCATTTAAATTAGGTTACTGGTTCCTGACAAATATATCAATTTTGACCAAAGGTACCTTGCAAAAGTTTTACGGTAAAAGAGATCGGTACACCATATGAAAAAACTACTTATATGCCGCCATGCCAAATCCTCCTGGGACCATCCCTCACTAGTGGATCACCTACGCCCACTGGCAAAAAGAGGAGAAAGAGATGCTCCACGCATGGCTAAAAGGATGCATGCAAACCGAATAATCCCGGAAAAGATCCTTAGCTCAACCGCTGTTCGCGCCGTTCAAACTGCCGAAAGCTACCTGGATGTATTCGTTAAGGAAAGACCTGAATTTGAAAAAACTCTCGGTCTCTATCATGCCTCTGCCAGGGCAATCCTGGAAAACATCCGACAAACTCCCAATCGGATAAAAACCCTCTTTGTATTTGGCCATAACCCTGGATTTACCGATTTGATAAACCACCTGGGGGAGGATTTGGAAAATCTTCCCACCGCGGCCGTTTTCGGGTTTTATTTCAAAACTGACTGCTGGATGGAAATTCAATCCGGAAATGCTTCCTTCTGGCTATACGATTTCCCGAAAAATAAGGCTCCTAAAATTCCCTGACATCTTGTAGTACCGCTGGAAATTCCCGAAAGTGATCCATCAAATAAATTACTTTTTTGGCGATATCTTCGGGTGAACTGAGGCTTCCCTCAGACTTGAAGGACTGAAATTTCTCCAGGTTACTGAAATTTTCTTGTCC
>JAWLFL010000318.1:2864-4168 GCA_041685605.1 Cyclobacterium sp.
CGGGCCAACCGTTCAGCCAATGCTTTGCCGAGGCCTTTACTTGTTCCGGTAATGATGTAACAATGAGTAGCTTGCATAGAAAACGTAACGTTATAGGTTTCTGAATTATACCAATTCGGAAAGTTTGCTTTGCGATTGACGGTACAATCGCAAACTTAAGGAGTGAAACCGGTAAATCAGCATGGCCGCTGTCAAGGTGAGGCCTGTCAAAAGCCCTATCCAGATACCCAGTTCACTCCATCCCAGATGAAAAGACAGGTAATATCCCAGGGGCAATCCAATTACCCAATAGGCTACCAGGGTAACCAGAGTCGGAACCTTCACATCGGAAAGCCCTCTCAACGCACCCAGCCCTACTACCTGCAGGCCATCTGAAATTTGAAAAAAAGCAGCCACTACCAAAAGGCTAGCGGCCATTTCGACCACTTCCCGCTCCTCAATATACAAAAGAGGCAGTTGATTTCTGAATAGCAGAAAAGCCAACCCAAATAGAAGCATAAAGACCACAACCATCCCGAAAATAGAAGAGCCGACTTGTCGCAATTTTCCGATATCGCGCCTGCCCAGCTGATTGCCCACGCGAACCATGGCGGCTGCGGACAAGCCCGAAGCCATCATGTAACTAATAGATGCCAGATTAATGGCAATTTGATGGGCAGCCAGGGCATTTACACCAATCCATCCCATCATGATGGCTGCCGTGCTAAAAGCACCTACTTCAAACACGAATTGCAAGCCAGTTGGGATGCCGATACGCAGCATTCTTTTTAGGATAGAAAAACGTAGATTTTTCAAACTAAAACCCATCAGAAAACGGGCATACCTTTCAGACCGGGTCACGTACAGGTAAATGGCTACTGCCATCAGGATGCGGGAAATCAGCGTGGCCCAGCCCGCACCATTCAGTCCCAACGCAGGAAAGCCCCAGTGCCCGTATATTAACAGCCAGTTCAGGCCCACATTGAATAAATTGAAAAAGACCGTAATGTACATGGCCTGTTTGGTCTGAGAGAGGCCTTCAATAAATTGCTTGTAGGTCTGAAAAAACATAAACGGAACCATCGAAAAAGTTATGATCAACAGGTAAGGAGTCGCCAAAGTAACCACCTCCTCTGGCTGACCCAGCCACCTCAATCCTGGAGAGAGCCCTAAAATGACCAAAAACAGCACCAGAGAAGAAAAGCCATTGATAACAAACCCATGGCTTAGAAACTTTCCGATTTTTCCTATTTTTCCTTCCCCATCCGCAGCTGCCACCATGGGCGTGACAGCCATGGAAATCCCTATTCCAAACATCAGCATCA
>JAWLFL010000319.1:0-4164 GCA_041685605.1 Cyclobacterium sp.
GTAGGGCCTCAGGGAGTAATCTGGAAGGGCAAGGCCACTAGTTCTCCCGTGTTGGATATTACATTTGACTCAGAAAGAAATGTTTTTTATGTTTTGAGCTCAAATGCGGTGAGTGTATTCTCAATATCACAACAGAGACTTTCAACCCTTACCACCGGAGAGCGTTTTACCTGCTTTGCATTTCGACCGGGAAAGGACCGGCTGGCTATCGGCACAGAAGATGGTTTTTTTGAGTGGGACCTGGGGGAAGACCAAATGTGGGGTACCAAAAATGAAGCCTTACCTTCTCCCAAATTGACCGACATTTCGGAAATCAACGGATTGCTTTGGTTTGGTTCCGAAAGGGGAGCCTTCATGCAGAAAGAAGATGGAGGGTTCAACTATTATTACGGCGAACGGTGGGTTCCGGGTGAGGAGGTCATCCACGTCAGTCAAAAAGGTGAAAACGAAGTTTTGTTATTAACCGAACAGGGCTTGGGCAAATTGGTGTTTACGTATCAGACGCTCGCAGAAAAGGCTGCGTATTTCGATCATCAGGTAAGAGACCGGCATATTCGTCATGGTTTCAATGCCACCCTGGTAGGGATGGAAAAGGGCAATGTGGATACAGGTAGGTTAGGTGACTCGGATAACGACGGTTTGTGGACCTCCATGTATTTGGGTGGTGAAGCGTTCCGGTATGCGGTGACAGGAGCGGCCGAAGCCTTGCAAAATGTGCGCGAGTCTCTGGATGCCATGGAGCGGCTCTATACCATTAATCCGGTACCCGGTTTTCCTTCCCGATCTTTCGAGAGAAGTGGCTACATCGAGCGGCTATCAGACCCTGAGCGCTGGCAACATGCTTCCGATCCGGAATGGGACTGGAAAGCCACGACAAGCAGTGATGAAGCCATCGGACACGTATTTGTATTTGGGGTAATTGCCGAGCTAGTAGATAATGAAGCCATTCGGGCCAAGGCGATTCGTCTACTGGATGAATTAATGCAGCATATTGTTGAAAACGATTGGTACCTGATTGATTATGACGGAGAGCCTACCACCTGGGGCAGGTGGAATCCGGAATATGTCAACGGTTTTCCAACGATGGTAGGAGATAGAAAACTAAATTCATCCAATATAGTGGCCATGTTGCAGACAGCCTACCACTTTACCGGAAGGGAAATTTACAAGGAAAAAGCCTATGATCTTATGGAAAACCATGGGTATCTGGAAAATCTGATGCGTCCGATGGAAGAAATAGGCCGCGCGAAAGAAGGCAGTGATGAGTGGGCAGCCATGCTTTCCGAATCCTGGAACCACTCGGATGATGAAATGTACTTCCTGGGATATTGGGGATTGTACCGGTATGCGTTTACAGAGGAGTTAAAGGACATGTACAAAAAAGCCATCGTGGATCATTGGGAGGCTGAGCGGCCGGAAAAAGATGGCCTTTGGAATATCTTCACAGCCCTGGTTTCTCCGGAAAATTTTGACCTGGAAGAGGCCATTTGGTACCTGCAGGAATATCCGCTGGACTTGATCAGCTGGACCGTAAAAAATAGCCACAGAAAAGATATCGTACTTCTGGAGGAAAACTTCCGCAGGCAAACGACCCGGGAGGTGCTTCCTCCGGATGAATTGCAGATTCGCAGGCATAATGCCAACCGCTTTGGACTGGATGGCGGTAGAGACGGAAGGCGGGAAAACAGTGCGGGAGATATCTGGCTGCTTCCTTACTGGATGGGAAGATACCTGGATGTAATCAGCGAACCCTTATTACCCTGACCACTTATGAGTTTTCTTACCAAAATCCAATCAGGAGAAACCGTTTTTGGTACCTGCATTACCTCGTCCTACCCCTTGTGGCCAGCTATCCTGGAGGGGGTGGGGTTGGATTTTGTTTTTATTGATACCGAACACATTTCGCTTTCGCGTGAAACGGTAGCAGTCTTGGATGAAAGAAGGTATAAATTTGGTAGGTCACAGCTCTGACTTACCCCTTTTCAAGCAGTGCCAAGAGGAAGATTTTGCCCTCTTGAAACCAGAACCGGGATCCAAAAGGAAGAAGAACACCGGGGATCATCCGGTTATTTAGTTGAATGTATTATCAATTATTTGCTAAATTTAAGCAGCATGACAAAAATAACGGAGCAGCCTTCCCTGTACCGACATCTGGAAAAGATGTCCGTCTCGGAACTAACGGCCAACATTAATAAAGAAGATAAGAAAGTCGCATTGGCCATAGAGGCGGCACTTCCTCAGATCAATCAACTGATTGAAAAGATTGTGGAAAAGCTGGAGCAGGGGGGAAGGTTATTTTACCTGGGTGCTGGCAGTGGCGGTAGGTTATCGGTGTTGGATGCCATCGAATTACCCACTACCTATGGGATACCCAAAGGAATGGTGAATGTAATACTCGCCGGGGGAGTGGCTCACTTGGTGGAAGCCCGGGAGGAAGAAGAGGATAACCGTAAAGCTGGCTGGAAGGCTCTTGAAAGCCATGATGTTTCGGAGAAGGACCTGGTGCTGGGGATTTCTGCCAGTGGCACCACGCCGTTCGTGTTGGCAGCCCTACAAACCTGTCAATCCAAGGGGATCACCACCGGCTGCCTGGTCAGCAATCCGGAATCACCAATCGCCGGAGCGGCCGATTTTCCGGTAGAAGTCATCACCGGCCCGGAATTTGTATCGGGCAGTACGCGAATGAAATGCGGCACCATGCAAAAGATGTTATTTGACATGATTTCTACCACCTGCATGATCCGGATGGGAAGAGTAGAGGATAATAAAATGGTCCATGTACAGCTCATCAATGATAAAATAACCGATCGGGCTGTGAAAATGCTTATGGAGCGAGCGGGATTGGAAGATTACGAAGAGGCGAAAGCCTTATTGATGGAGAAAGGATCGGTGAAAAAAGCCTTGGATACATTAAATACATAAAAAAAGGGAGCCACAATCAAATATGGCTCCCTTTGCTATTTTTATAGGGAAGGATCAGGAGATCACTTTTTCCGCTAAAACGATTATTTTATTGTCATTTACTTCCACCACTCCTCCGTCTACAATCAGGGATTTTTTGCCATCGTTGCTGGTGTAGGACACCGCCCCCTTTTCCAAAGCGGAAACAATGGCAGCGTGGTTTTTCAATATTTGAAAAGAACCATTAGCTCCTGGAAAGGTAGCTTCTGAAACTTCTCCTTCAAATATTTTTTTATCCGGTGTAATGATTTCTAAATGCATGCTTAAAGATAAAGTGAAGTAAAATAAGAGGTCTTACGTTTCAGAACGGTAATGAATTATTTAACTTCTGCCAACATTTTTTCGCCTTTGGCGATGGCATCTTCGATGCTTCCGACCAGGTTAAACGCTGCTTCCGGTAAATGATCCAGTTCTCCATCCATGATCATGTTAAATCCTTTGATGGTTTCTTTGATATCTACCAATACGCCTTTTAGGCCGGTAAACTGTTCGGCTACGTGGAATGGCTGTGAAAGGAAACGTTGTACCCTTCTTGCGCGGTGTACCACCAACTTGTCCTCTTCGGAAAGTTCTTCCATCCCCAAAATGGCAATGATATCCTGAAGCTCTTTATAACGCTGAAGAATCTCTTTGACCCGGGTGGCACAGTCATAATGCTCATCTCCCAGGATTCCAGGTTCCAAAATTCGGGAAGTGGAATCCAGAGGATCAACCGCAGGATAAATTCCTAATTCTGCGATTTTTCTGGAAAGAACCGTGGTAGCATCCAAATGGGCGAAGGTAGTAGCTGGAGCGGGGTCCGTCAAGTCATCTGCAGGTACATATACCGCTTGTACAGAAGTAATGGAACCGTTCTTAGTAGAGGTAATTCGCTCCTGCATGGCTCCCATTTCCGTTGCCAAGGTGGGTTGGTAACCCACTGCGGAAGGCATCCTTCCCAAAAGAGCTGAAACTTCGGATCCAGCCTGGGTAAAACGGAATATATTATCGATAAAGAATAGGATGTCCTTTCCGGCACCTTCTCCTTCACCATCCCGGTAATATTCTGCAAGCGTCAGACCTGTTAGTGCTACTCTTGCCCGAGCTCCCGGAGGTTCGTTCATCTGACCAAAAACAAAGGTAGCTTTAGAGTCCTGCAGTTTTTCTAAGTCTACTTTCGCCAGGTTCCAACCTCCTTCTTCTTCCAGGGATTTAACAAAATCA
>JAWLFL010000075.1:0-17105 GCA_041685605.1 Cyclobacterium sp.
CCAGAGATCGTCAAGTCCGGCTTTAACCGTCTGCGCTGGACCTGGCGCTACGATACCCCCGAAAAATACCAGCACAGTGTAAAAGGCTATTACCGCATGCTGTCGGGCATAGACCTGGAAATCGCCAAAATCAGGCAACAACTCAAGGCCAAAGGTTTGGACCAGAATACGGTCATTATCCTGATGGGAGATAATGGGTACTTTCTCGGAGAAAGGCAATTGGCCGGCAAATGGCTGCTATACGACAATTCTATCCGGGTGCCGTTAATGGTCTACGATCCCAGGCTTACCAATCACGTGGATTCAGAGGAGATAGCCGCCAATGTGGATGTGCCCGCCACCATCTTGGATCTGGCTGGAGTGGAAATTCCCTCAGCCTACCAGGGCAAAAGCCTCGTTCCGGTTATCCGAGGAGAAGCGCAACTTGACCGGGATACGGTCCTGATCGAGCATCTTTGGGATTTTGAAAATATCCCTCCCAGCGAAGGCCTGCGCACGGCTGAGTGGAAATATTTCCGCTATATCAATGACAAATCCATTGAAGAATTGTACAACCTTAAGGACGATCCAAAAGAAATCGATAATCTGGCTAATGATCCGCAGCATGCTGCCAGGCTAGCGGCTTTTCGAAAAAAGCTGGACAGCATGGGAGAAGCACTCTCTGATGAAAGCACGGCGGCCCCCGAAAATCTTCATGTAGAAATGATCCGCAATCCTTCAGGGTTGACATTGAAGGATACCAGACCTGAATTTGGCTGGCAGGTACCGCAAGGGATGGATTTTCAGTCGGCCTACCAGGTGCTGGTCAGCAGCTCCCCCGAAAAAGGCTACCAGAATATCGGCGATATCTGGAACAGCGGGAAGATACAGGGAAATGAATCGTTCAACATTGCCTACAAGGGTCCTGCTTTGCAGGAAAACAAGACCTATTACTGGAAGTTACGGATCTGGGACGGGGACAACCGCACCGGAAGGTATTCCCAGGCTCAGTCGTTTCAGGTGGCGACTTTGGAAGGGTATATAACGACAGCCAACCATTTCATGCAGGAGGATATCCTGCCCCAATCGCTCAAAAAAGTAGAAACGGATACCTGGCTGGCTGATTTTGGCAAAGCGGCTTTTGCCAGCCTTACTTTCCGTTATCAGGCAGCGCAGGAAGAAACCCTGACCCTTCGACTAGGGGAACAGCTACAAGACGGACGCATCAATACCCAACCCCAGGGGCATATCCGCTTCCAGGAAGTAAACGTATCGGTAAGCCCGGGAAAGAATCAGTACAAGGTGCAATTGCCTCCGGACGAACGAAACACCGGCCCGGCGGCGGTGTCCTTACCGGATTCCTTTCCCGTGCTGTTGCCTTTCCGTTATGCGGAAATTACCGCTTCCAAACAACCTGAAAGCTTGACCCAAAAGGCTTATTTTGGCTATTTTGAAGAAGATCAGAGCCAGTTCAGCAGTTCGGATACCATTCTGAATCAGGTATGGGACCTGTGTAAATACTCCATGAAAGCGACTTCTTTCGCAGGCATCTATGTGGATGGGGACCGGGAGCGCATTCCCTACGAAGCGGATGCCTATATCAACCAGCTCAGTCATTATGCGGTGGATTGGGAATACCCCATTGCGCGCAGGAGCATCGAATACTTTATGGAAAACCCCACCTGGCCTACCGAATGGCAACTGCACGTGGCACTGATGTTTTACGAGGATTACCTGTATACGGGCAATACCGAGCTGATTGAAAAATACTACGATGAACTGAAGCACAAAACCCTGATGGATCTGGCCCGGGAAGACGGGCTGATCAGTTCTGCCAACGCAACGCCGGAATTCATGAAAAAGCTGGGCTTTAAGGATCCTGAGGTGAAAATGAGGGATATCGTGGACTGGCCACCGGCGCAAAAGGACACCGGTTGGGAGCTGGCCACCGAAGAAGGGGAGCGGGACGGATTTGTTTTTACCCCCATCAATACCGTAATCAACGCTTTGTATTTCCGCAACCTGGAAATCATGGGAGAATTTGCCCGGATCATGGGCAAAACCGGGGAAGCCATGGAATACGAACTGATGGCTGCCAAGGTGAAGAAAGCCGTTACGGAGAAATTAATGGATCCCGAAACCGGCATTTACCTGGATGGAGAAGGAGCCGGTCATTCCTCCCTGCATGCCAACATGATGCCGTTGGCTTTCAATATGGTGCCCGAAGAAAACATTCCGGCTGTGGTGGAATTTATCAAATCCAGGGGTATGGCCTGCAGCGTCTATGGATCCCAATACCTGATGGATGGTCTGTACAATGCCGGAGAGGCCGACTATGCGCTGGACCTGATGACGGCCACCCATGACCGCAGCTGGTGGAACATGATCGCCATCGGCTCCACCATCACCCTGGAGGCCTGGGACATGAAATACAAGCCCAATGCCGACTGGAACCATGCCTGGGGAGCCGTGCCCGGTAATATCGTGGCTCGGAAAATGTGGGGTATCCTGCCCAAAACGCCAGGGGGCAGCCTGCTGGAAATCCGGCCCCAGCTGAGTCGGCTGACGGAAACGGCTATCACCGTGCCTTTCCTTACCGGCAAGGTGAATGCTTCCTATAAAAGGGTAAACAATCGCCTGCAGCGCTATGCGTTTGATTTGCCTTCCAATGTATCTGCCGATTTGTTTTTGGAATTTGGCCCTAACGATGCGGTTTCGCTCAATGGAGAAAAAGTCAATACCCAGTTTGGCACCATCCGCCTTTCTCCCGGCATGAACGAAATTGAGTTGCAGGTGAATTCTTTTTGAAATTGCTGGTGAAAAATGGTAGAAAGGGTATTGTTTGCCCCAGACTATTGATGCTGCAAGACGAAATTGAGAGGATCGATGACAGGAAGGTCTGAGGCGAAGAAATCAGGGCTATTTGTGGTTATAATAATTTCGCAGGCCCCGCTTTGTGCACAGCAGTATTGCAGGCCATCTTCGTAATCCGGCCAAAGGTCAAAATTTAATGCAGAAAGAAACGAGGGATTGAATGGAGTAATCTTAAGAATAGCAAGATAGGCATAAGCACGCTGAGCAGCTGTTTTGGGATTCTTGATTTTTCGGTCAATGAAATAAAGCAATTGATAAAAAGTGACAAGGCTAATGTGGCCTGTCCATCTTTTTCGCTCTATTTCATTAAAAATATAATCAATGGCCTTTTGTTGGTGCTTTTCCGCATCGGCGAAGTGGAAAGAAAGGATAACATTGGTATCTAAAAAAAAGATGCTTCACAGCAAATGTTATTTTGTGGTTTGACGATTCCTTCTTTTGTTCAAATGGTTTTCAATCTGTTTCTGATTGGGTCGACTACCCGGTTGCCTGAGATTTTGAAGGTTTTTGCTCAGGACCACTTCTCTCTGTTCAAAAGACATGAGCGATTCCAGAAAGCTTTCAAACAAGCGCGAGACATTCGTGTTTTTTTCTTTGGCGAATGACTTTGCCCATTTGATCTTATCTTTATCCTTTATACTTAATGTTAATTTTTCCATACGTGTATAAATTCATTAATGTCAATAAACATACGTACAATATTAAACGTTTCAAAATAGTTACTAGATGCCTGCAAAAACTGCCTGTATTATTTCAGGAGAGAAATAAGGCAGGTATCCAATCCTTTGAAACAGTCTATTTGGGCAGGAAAGTGCCATTTATAGGCTAATAGCTTTTCTCCCTATTTGAATTTCAAAAGCCCTATCCCCAGTACTATTTGGATCAATTGCCTGCCGTTTGAGGTATCAATTTGGCTAAAGCCTCTGGTTTAGGATTCCATTCTATGGAATGGGGTAAAGCCGCATTCCTATTGAAGAATCATTAATTGCCTACAGCTTTAGCTGTAGGTAATTTGGGGCTGATCTGTATCATTGGCTTTAGCCAAATCATATATCCATAACCTTTCCCATCCAAATTTCGCTCATTTTGGCTAACGCCTCTGGTTTAGGATTCCATGCTATGGAATGAGCTAAAGCCACATTCCTATTTAACAACCTTCAATTGGAACCAAGGTTCTTTTGATCAATAGCCTACTGCGTTAGTTGTATGCAATAGAGGATTTGTGCGTACCATTGGCTTTAGCCAAATCATATATCCATAACTTTTCCCATCCAACTTTCACCCATTTTGGCTAAAGCCTCTGGTTTAGGATTCCATTCTATGGAAGGGGCTAAAGCCGCATTCCTATTGAAGAATCATTAATTGCCTACTGCTTTAGCTGTAGGTAATTTGGGGCTGATCTGTATCATTGGCTTTAGCCAAATCATATATCCATAACCTTTCCCATCCAAATTTCGCTCATTTTGGCTAAAGCCTCTGGTTTAGGATTCCATTCTATCGAATGGGCTAAAGCCGCATTCCTATTGAAGTGGTTTTGATACTGTTTGATGGGCCATAATTTGGACCGTTTCAGATTAAATTTCGTTCCATTTCAGCCTTTTCCGACCTGGAGATACACCTGATACACAGAAACAATTTGCATTATAACTGATAAAACCATTGTATTATTGATAAATCAGGTGTATATTTAACTATTAAGTTTAAAAGGTAACTACTCATGGATAAACTCACCAAAAAAGAAGAAGAGGTCATGAAGATCCTTTGGAAGCTCCAAAAAGGCTTCGTCAAAGACATCCTGGCAGCGTTTCCTGACCCCAAACCCCCATACAATACCATCTCCTCTATGGTCAGGATCCTACAGGAAAAGGGCATCGTGGGCTATAAACAATATGGAAACACCTATGAATATTTTCCCCTGCTCACAAAGGAGGCTTACCGCAAACGGTACATGAGAGCCATTATCAGCGATTATTTCGACAATTCATTTTCAAAGGCGGTGGCTTCTTTTATAGAGGAAGAGCCACTTGACCAGCAGGAGATTGCCGAAATCCTAAAAATTATAAAATCCAAATAGCCATGGAAGCAATCCTCTATTATCTCCTAAAAGTTTCAATAGGCACGGCTCTTTTCTATGCCACTTATCACTACCTCTTCCGGAGAATCAAACAATTTGTGTTTAACCGCATCTATTTGGCCGGGTCATTTATAGCGGCTTTTATCATTCCATTGATCACTTTCACCAAAAGTAACTATGTGTCTCAGACCACCGTTTATTTTTCAGAACCGGTTAAATCAGGTTTTTTGTCAACCGGATTCACCGGAATAGGATCCGGAAGCGTACCTGAATTATCAGGAATTTTGGTGACCATTTATTTGTGCGGGCTAGTGTTCTGTTTGGCAAGATTGGGCTATGGATATTTGGTGGCTGCCAGGATAAGCAAAAGTTGTAAGGAAGCATGTATAGGTGGGATGAAAGTCTGTATAGCTGAAGAAAATGACCTGGCATTCACCTTTCTTAACAAGATCATCATAGGGAAAAATTTGCTGGGAAATGCCTCGCTGGAAATGGTTTTGCAGCATGAGGGTGTACATTCCCGTGAACGGCATTTTTACGATATTTTTCTGGCTGAATCGCTTTTGGCCCTGCAGTGGTTCAATCCTTTTGCCAGCTTTCATGCCCAGGCCATCCGGAACAACCTGGAGTTCCGGGCGGATGACAGGGTGATCCAGGTATCGGACAAACAAGCCTACCAGTGGACCATGCTGTCCATGGCGCTGAAGAACTTCGATTCACCCCTATGTCCAGCCATTAATTCCAGTAACCTTAAAAAACGAATGATCATGATGAATACTCAAAATAGAAACCGGTTTGCTGGCCTTTCCAGGTTGGCCATTCTGCCCGTATTTGCCTTGCTGCTGCTATCCCTTTCCGGGAAGAAAACGGTAGCGATAAGCGATAGCGGGTCAGGTATGGAGCAATTAAGTCAGCAGGGGCAGGAAAATCCTTCCGATCCCATAAATTCAATTGAAGGGATAAATAAGTACCTATCAAAAAACTTAAAATACCCCCATGATGCAAGGTCAGCCGGGTTAATAGGATCGGTAAAACTTTATGCCAGGGTCAGCGCCGATGGAGTTATACAGGAGGTTCTGGACGTGAAACCTGATGAGGAATATGTGGCATATGATGAAGTCGTCATTATTGGGTATATGGGAGAGCGTTCTGAAAATTTAAAAAAAACCAAATCCTACCGACACCAAACCCTTTTGGCAGAGGGAAAAAGGGTGGTTGAATCCCTTCCAAAATTGGAAATTGCCCGCTTTCAGGGGAAACTGGTTCAGTTTATTTTTAAATTCGACTTGCGTTCGACTTATGACAAGAGCAAAATATGGGAACCGGATATAGACCAGGAAACAATAGACCTGATCTCAAAATAAAATTGCGAATTCTTTTAATGTAAGTTTATCCGCTTTAACAACCTTAACATGAAAATGAAAGCTTATCTCAGAACACGCTATGGGGGTCCAGAGGTATTACGCCTGGACACGGTGGAAAAGCCTACCGTTAAGAAAGGCCACTTACTGGTAAGGACAGCGGCCAACTCGGCCAATCCTGCCGACTGGCATATATTACGTGGAACACCCGTGTTAGCTCGGTTGGCTTTTGGATTGATAACTCCCAAAAACAAATTGCTGGGGGCGGATTTTGCGGGGACGGTGGAAGAAGTAGGGGAGGAAGCTGGCCCGTTTCAGGCAGGCGACCGGGTATTTGGGGAAGATCTAAAAGGAGGAACTTTTGCCGAATTTGCTGTGGTTCCCGCGACTGCTTGTGCCCAGATGCCGGAGGGTAGCAGTTTTGCCGCCATGGCAGGAATGCCAGTGGCAGGGCTTACGGCGTTGCAGGCCCTAATCACTCATGGCAAGCTTCAAAAAGGGGAGTCGGTGCTGATCAACGGTGCCTCCGGTGGCGTTGGTCATTTGGCAGTACAAATTGCAAAGGCGTATGGAGCTCGTGTCACGGGAGTTTGCTCAGCAAAAAACCGGGATTTTGTGCTTTCTCACGGAGCAGATGAAGTCATCGCGCACGATGAGGAAAACATTCATGGTCATCCGGGAAACTACGACCTGGTTTTGGATACCCATGGAAACCTGTTTTACCGGGACTTCACCCGCCTGGGGAAGCGGGGAGTAGTAATCGGCTTTACCAGCATGAAGCATCTGGCAATCTTGATGGTGCAAGGGGCCTTGGGTAAATTTCCTCTTGCCCAATTTACCGCTGAGGCCAATACTCCGGATCTGGAAACGCTGGCCTTCCTGGTAAAGGAAGGGAAAATCAGTGTTCACCTGGAAAAGACCTATTCCTACCGGGATATTCCAAAGGCAATTGCCTATATCGAAGCCATGCGTACGAGGGGCAAAGTGGCGGCTATTTGGGAGACTTAATCCCAAATAGCCGAATTCAGTTTTGAAGCTTATTATTCCGTTATAAATCCATCTTTGATCAGCTGTTTTACGACCGCACCGGCAAACGCTTTGGAGAACTGCTCCAAAGAAGCGGGGTTAGTCGTTTCGGATTGAGAAGACCAGATCATCTCTTCCGTTTGGGTATCGTATAAATTGGCTTCTAAATAGTAACTTTTATCGGTGGTATAGTAGCCCGGATCGTACATGTAGGGATTGTACGCACCGTAATACGACCAAAACCGTCCATGAAACCCTAGACCTATTGGCGCGTAGTTTGTCCCTGGAACGTAGCGGGTTTCGTTAGTTTGATCTAGTAGCGTTACAGTTAAGATAGCTTCACTGCCCATTTCCCTGATTTTCCTAAGGATTTCCTCTTTGTCTGCTTCCTGAGCGTTAAATCCCGGGGGAATCACCTCAAAGCTTCCAGTTGCCGAAATACCCTGGGATTGGATCATTTCTTCCAGGTGCATTTCCACTGTTTGTCTTGCTAATACATTTTTAGTAAGTGCTGTGACGAACACACTGGTATAGCTGTTATTAGTATTTTGGGGACTGCTCCAGGAGCCGATGATACGTACGCTTGGGGAGCAGGAAGATACAAGCAGAAGGAAGATCCCTGCTATTACATGTAATTTTGTCATGTTCTTTTGATTTATTTTTCGGTCATTTCTCTAAAGAGAATGTTTACGGCATCGTCGATGGTATCGGGCGTATTCTTCGCTTTTCTGGGTAAGGCCCGATGTATGGTTCCTACCCAAATAGCCTGATCGGATTGGTTTTCCACCAGATGTAGTGTTAAGCTGCCCTCTTTATAAGTGCCTATCGGTACTTCCTCTACCTTCCAGGTGTAGGATCGCTGGCCGATATACATAAAGGGGTCGGTTGCCAGGTTGGTTTCACGGGTTTGGACTTTATCTTCTACGACGATGCCAAGGTTAATTTTTAGGTCCGGATTAGCGGAAGATTGACGCAGGCCATTTTCTTCCATTTTCTTGGTGATGGCTTTTTTCAGGTATCGGATATTCTGCTCAAACTCTGGGGTTCCGGTGTTTTCTGCATCAATTCGTAAAAAATCAAAGGTTCGGTAATTGCCGAGGGCAACCGGTCCATACCGTTCCGAATCAACTAGTACCGGACTACTGCGACAACTGGCAAGTGTCAAGATTAAAGGGAATATGAAGCAAAGCATTTGAAAGGTCTTGTTCATGATTCGTCTCATTATCATCCATTAGAATTCATCGATAAAGGGGAGTTCTTGCAGCGTTATGTTTCGAAGGGTGCTGTGGATATAAGTATCTAGTTGCATGAATTTGGTAGCCTGTCTCGCGGTCGTTACCTTTTTGAATTTTTTATAGTACCTCTGATGTAACTTGGTTCGGGCAGCAGCATTTTTCAAAACACCCTTTGTGAGTGATTCGGCAATTTCATTGTCAATATTTTCGTAATTATTGAGGTATTCATTGATCAACAGAATGCGTTCTCTGGCAAGCAATTGACGCTCACCTTCGTATTGCTGGTAGATTGTCCAGAAACCTGGGGCCAGCGATTCGGGAAGATCCATGACGGCTTCTACCAATTGTTTTTTACCCATTCCAAATTCAGCTTGGATCAGGGTGATTTCATCGTTGATGTCCTGGGCAAGGGACAAGCTGCCCAGTGAAAACGTGATTAGAAAAAAGAGTAGGAATTTTTTCATGATTTTATGTTTATAATTATATATATGGAAAATGAAAATGAATTTTTTAATTGTATAATAGCATTCCAGCGAGGGATTTTACCCGTCCTCCTGGCATAATTGTGGTCAGTACGTATTTGGTATTGAGAATTTGGATGCTAAGAATCAAGCTTTTATTCCGTCATGGGTTTTATTGCCCGGATAATTGAAGTACCAAGCCCCCATCAAATCCGAATTGGAACATGCTGGAATAAGAGTTCAATCCAGCCCCGGTGCCTCCTGTACCGAAATAAAGTCCTCCTCCCATCGATTGCACAGCTGAAAACAAAGATGCTTGGGCACGGAAGGCGAGATTATCCACCAGCCACAGATTGATTCCTCCCCGGAAACTATATGCTAGCTTGGTAGCAGAACGTTCATTTCTCGTATCCGGATTGGTCAGAGAGAAGATCCCCATTCCCACGCCAAATCCAGCGAACGGCTCTAATTGGTCGCTTAATGGGAAGTAACGGGTGCCATTTACCATCAACCAGTTCAGCCGCAAATCAAAATCAGTTTGCCGCACCTGGCCGTCAGTTAGGAAATCATCCAGGTAAACCGTTGGGGCATTGGTGTTTTGCCTGAGGTACTGTATTTCCAGTCCACCTCTTTCGGGAATGAGGTATTCGATCCCACCACCATAACGGCCCCCGTCTTGAATTTGTCCTTCGTAGTACGAACGTCTGGAATAATAGGAGTCCACCCTGTCTTTAAAGACATATCCTCCATAGGTATTTACCCGAATTTCCTGGCTGAATACCAGCTGGCTAAGCCCGGTCAAAATAAGAATAAGTACAATTTTTTTCATAACAAACTAAATTATTTCATGATTTAATCAGGTAGATTAGTAGGGTTTTCAGAAATGGCTCCACCTCCAACTACCTTGTAGAACCGAATATGTGCCGAAAGCAGCGATTGCTTGAGTTTCACCAAAGCCAGTTCCGCTTCAAATGCCTGCCGCTGGGACTCAAGAACCTCCAGGTAACTGGTGACTCCCTGGGAATACCGCTCTCCGCTGAGAAATTGTGCACTTAAAGCCGATTTCTTTCTTTCCTCAGCGGCAAGGATTTCCTGATTGAGGGTGCTAATTTCGGTTTTTACATCTTCCACTTCTCTCAAAGCGTTTAAAACAGTGTTTTCAAAAGCAAATAGCTTTTGAAATTCCCTGCTTTGTTCAATATCGACTCTTCTTTTGAGTTGTCCCCAAAAAAACAAGGGCCCCATTAGTTGTCCGCCAATGTTCCAAAGGGGGTTCGTTAGATTCCATTCCCGGAAGTCATCTGTGATGATTCCAAGCGTCGCATTCAGGCTTATGGAGGGCAATCTGTTGGCTTTTGCTGCTCCTACCTGAGCATTTTGTGCCATGAGTTGATATTCCGCTTCCAGGATATCGGGGCGATTTTTTAGTAAATCTACTGGTGAAAACTGATCCGTATCCATTGCCGTATTTAGTTCAGGCAGGGAGCGCCCTTTTGGCAGGCGGGTGGGGTTTCTACCAATTAGAAAGTTGAGCGCATTTTCCAATTGAACCGATTTCCTCCGGAATTTCGGAACCGAACCTAAGGCAATATGCTTAAGAATGTTTGACTGGTCCACATCCGTTTGCTGAATGAGCCCTTTATCAAACCTGGCAACGATAATCCGGTGCATGCTGTCCCTTAGGGCAAAGTTTCTTTCCGCTATTTCCAGTTCTTCCAGGGCCTGCAGCCAATTAAAGTAAGTTGTAGCTACGTCGGCGATCAGGGATAGTTGCAAGCTTTTGAGTCCATACTGGCTTGCCATCAGGTTGTACCTCGCTGCGTCTGATAAATTCCGAAATTTACCCCAGAAATCAATTTCCCAGTTCAGGCCGCTTCCGGCGATAAAAAGCTCATTGACCTCCCCTATTTGGTTAAAAAGGAAATTTCCTCGCTCTGCAGAAACCTGCGCACCTATTTTGGGCAATAATTCGGCATTTTGAAACCGAAGGGCATAGCGGTTTTGGATCAACCTTTCCGCCGCTATGGAAACATTTCGGTTGTAGCGCAAGGCGGACCGTATCAGTGTGTCGAGCATGGGGTCATCGAAGTACTGCCACCAGCTCAGATTTGCGTCGCCTGCTTTTTCTAAATCCAGCGTATTGATACTATCGGCTTTGGCTTGCCCCTGCGCTTCGTAGGATGCGTTAAAGGATGTTGGAATGGGCATATCCACTCCCTTATAGGGTTTGCCAGCCTTACAGGCACCAAGTAATAAGACCAGAAGAATGCCTTGAATGATCGTTTTCATGCTTCCGATGGATTTATATTTTCAGCCATCTCTCTTTTTTTCTCGTAGTTGAATAATTTTCCTACCAGTATGAAGAGCATGGGATATAGGAACAAACCCAATAAGGTGGCTATTCCTATTCCCCCAAGAAGGGCCATTCCCATGACTTTCCGGGCCTCTGCTCCGGAACCTGATGCTAAAATTAAAGGCAGAATACCGAGGACAAAGGAAAACACGGTCATCAGAATAGGCCGAAACCTCAACCTGGCAGATTCAATCGCCGCATCAAATAGGGATAGTCCTTCATCAAATTTCATTTTGGCAAATTCCACGATCAAGATCGCATTTTTAGCCGCCATGGCGATCAGAAGGATGAGTGAAATCTGGGCGAAAATGTTGTTTTCAAAACTCAAACTGAAAACCCGGGCTACTGCCAAGAAGAGAAATGCCCCAAATATTGCAAAGGGCGTTCCCAGCAAAATACTGAGAGGCAGGGACCAGCTCTCGTACTGTGCCGCTAATATCAGAAAAACCAAAAAGAAGGAGAAGGCAAAAATTAGACCCGCTGATCCCGAGGAGGCTTTTTCCTGAAAACTCATTCCGCTCCAACTGTAATCCATATTGTCTGGCAAAACTTCGTTGGCTACTTCTTCCAATGCATTTAGTGCCTGAATGGAGCTGTAACCGGTAGCTGGAATCCCAGTGACCTCTGCTGATCGAAATAAGTTAAATCGATTGGTATATTCCGGACCGCTAACTTCCCGAACTTTCAAAAAGGTGCTGATTGGAACGGACTCTCCGGCATTGTTCTTCACGTAAAAGAGATCCAATCCCTTTTCGTTTTGCCGGTACTCAGATTCTGCCTGAACATAGGCGCGGTAAATTCTACCAAATTTGGTAAAATCATTAATATAAGCTCCTCCCAGAAACGCACCAAAGGTCTGGTACAACTCTTGGAGATTTACTCCTGTCTTTAATACTTTATCCGTATCCAGCTCTATAAATCGTTGGGGAACAGAAGCCTGAAACTGTGTGGAGGCCCGGGCGATTTCTGGCCGCTGAGTGGCGGCAGTTATAAAAGCACGCGTATTTTCGGCTAAGTACTGCGGGTCCTCACCGATTTTGTCCTGAATCATGATGCTGAAACCGGCTCCTGAGCCAAGTCCGGGAATAGCTGGAGGGCCGAAGGCAAATGCCACGGCATCTTTTATCTCCTGAGAAAGAATTGTATTGATTTTTTGGGCTACCATTTTGGCCGTCTGATCGCCTCTTTCATCCCAATCTTTGAGCGAAATAAACATGAAGGCAGCATTTGTGCTCAAGGCATCCGCCAGCATGTTATACCCGACGGCTGTGGAATAGGTTTCTATTTCCGGAATCTCCGCCAATATTTTTTCAATTTTTTTAGCTACCTCATCCGAACGTTGCAAACTGGCAGCACTTGGTAACTGGGCGCTTAGAAAAATATACCCCTGGTCTTCCTCCGGAATAAAACCTCCGGGTAGTCTGGATCCCAGTATTCCCGCTGCTATAACGGTAAGCAGGATAAAAACAACACCTCTCTTAAGCTTCCCTGAGACCACTGTAGTAAAAGAAGTGTAGGAAGCCGTTGTTTTGTCAAAGGAGCGGTCAAACCCATCAAAAAACCTTCCCAACAGGCCTTTCCTTTTTTCGCCTTCCTTTTTTGGTTTTAATATGAGGGCACATAGGGCGGGGGACAGGGAAAGGGCGTTGATACTGGAAATGATCACCGAAACAGCGATGGTGATGGCAAATTGTTGGTACAACTTTCCTGTAATTCCAGGTATACCTATTACAGGGACAAAAACAGCCACCAATACCAGACTGGTCGCAATAATCGGAGCGGTCACCTCTTTCATGGCTTCGGTTGTGGCTTTTTTTACTCCCATGCCCTGTCCCATCTTTACCTGTACCGCTTCTACCACCACGATGGCATCATCTACTACAATACCAATGGCCAGTACCAATCCCAAAAGCGAAAGTACGTTGATGCTGAACCCTAATAAGGGAAATAACATAAAAGAACCTATCAATGAAACAGGGACTGCAAGGGTGGGGATCAGGGTAGCCCGCCAATCCTGAATAAAAATAAAGACAACCAAAATAACCAGAATCAGGGCAATAATCAGGGTCTCCACGATCTCATCAATTCCGGCTACGATCGGTTTTGTCGCATCCAGCGATATTCCATAATCAACCCCTTCTGGAAATCCTTGCGACAGCGCTTCCAATTCTTTTTTCACGTCCTCAGCCACCTGTACCGCATTGGACCCGGGGGACTGGTAAATGGAAATAAGGGCTGCACCGCCGCTATTTGTTCTGGTAAACGCACTGTAACTTTCCGTTCCGAGCTCTACTCTTGCAATGTCCTTGATCCTCACCTGAGAACCGTCCGGATGAGTCCTGACTACAATATCTCTAAAGGCTTCTTCCGTTTGCAGGCGCTCGGGAAGCTTGACCACATAGGTAAACTCGGTGCCCGGAGGGGCCGGTTCAGCCCCCAGTTTTCCTCCCGGAACGATGGTATTTTGTGCACGGATAGCTTGAGATATTTCGCTAACGGTGATGCCCATTTTGGCTAAAATATCCGGCTTCACCCAGATTCTCATCGAATAATCAGAGGCTCCAATCACACTTACCCTACCCACTCCGGGGATCCTTGCCAGCCTGTCTTTGATATTAATCATGGCGTAATTGCCCAAAAATTGCTGGTCATAGGATTGGTTGGGTGAGACTAACGATAATAACAGCAGAATGTTGGTCATCGACTTTTCGGTAGTTACGCCCATGCGCGTGACCTCCTCTGGCAGCTTGGCCATGGCAGAGGAAACCCTGTTTTGGGTAAATACCGTGTTCATGTCCGGATCCGTACCGACATCGAAGGTGACCTGGATGCTCATGGTTCCGTCATTGGAGTTGGTGGACTTCATGTAAATCATGTTTTCCACTCCGTTGATTTGTTGCTCAAGAGCTGTGGCTACAGATTGCTCCACGGAAATAGCATTGGCTCCGGTGTACTTAGCACTTACACGTACTACCGGAGGGGTGATATCAGGATACTGCTCTATGGGCAAACCGGCCAGCGATACCAGGCCGACAGTTACGGTGATGATGGAAATCACAATGGCAACTATGGGCCTTCTTACGAAAAAGTGATGCTTTATTTCATTCATTGATTCACTGCGTTGAATTGGACAAGTTCAGGATTTACTTTCTGACCCGATTGTACAGCCATTAACCCTTCCAGTAAAACTTTTTCACCCTCGATTAACCCGGACTTAATGACAAATAAATCCTGGAAATCACCCAATATCTCTACGCGTTTTTGCGATACGAGGCCATCAGCCCCTATAGCAAAGACATTGTAAAAGCCCTGCAGTTCAACCACGCAACGCTGTGGAACGAGCAATGCCTTGTCCAGTATATCCACGACGCTTTTTACTTTGGCATATTGGCCCGGGCGGATTAACCCATCGGGGTTAGGGAAAATGCTTTGTATCAAAATGGTGCCTGTACTAGGATCTACGTTTCTATCAAGAAAAGTTATTTTCCCGGAGTAAGGAAACTTCTCTCCATCCGCCAGGTACAATTCCAGCGGATGATTGATTCGGTTTACGGTATCTTCACTATCCTGCAGTTGTTGTTTGTAAAATGTAAGGTAGTCTTTTTCGTTTAGGAAAAATTCCACTACCACACTGTCTATTTTGGAGATGGTATTCAAAATGACCGGGTTCGGGCTTTTTCCAACATATTCTCCTTCTTTTGCTTTGGTTTTTCCAATGACACCACTAATGGGAGCATGTATCTCGGCATAGCTAAGGTTTAATTTCGCCAGATTTAAATTGGCCTCAGCTGCCTTGACTGCATCCGCTGAAGCATCTCTTCGGGCTGTTGCCGCATCCAGGTCCTGCTTACTGATCGCATTGATTCCTACTAAGGGTTCAATTCTCGCCAATTCATTTTCAGCATTTACCAAATTTACGTTTGCTTCGGACAGCATACTTTCTTCCCTGGATACATTAAGGCGAAAGGGATTATCGTCTATACTGTATAGAAGTTGTCCTTTTTTAATGGTGCTTCCTTCGCGAAAATGAAGTTTCTCGACAAAACCATCTACACGTGCGCGTATTGGAATGTCAGCCTTTCCATACACCTGCCCAACAAACTCTTTAAAAAGAGGGACTTTTTGTTCTACTACTTCGACTGCCTTTAAGTTGGGAACGGCTGCCTCTTGCACTTCCTTTTCCGAACAGGAATAGACAAACAGGAAGAAAATGAGATACAATACAGGGGAATACCACTTCATGTCAGTTGATTTGCATAGGTAGTTTATGGAAAAAATATTTTATTTTGTTACCAATATACCACCCATTTCCAAAATAATTGCAAGCAATAATATCTTTTGTGTAAAGTAATTTGATTTTCATCAGGATTTACCATGGATGTAATATAAGGACAGTTTTTGCAGGTAATGTCGTTGACTAACAGTTGTATAGCGTTCATATTTAATTTTGGTCCTTTTGCTGAAAAGAAAGCTTTGATTCCAGTCATGTTAGTCCTGCTGAAAGGAACACATACCTTCCATATCGATCTCGGTTTTAAAACCTATTGAGAACACTTTGGAAAATTGATCGATGAGTTATTAAATATAGGCTAGCGGGTTTGTTACCCGGGAGTTTCTCGCATCAATGTTTCAAATCACCAAAATCAGCAATTTTCGGACAAGTAACCAATCTTTAGGCAAACCCTGGATCAATGAAACAGAACTGTTCTATTTCTCATAGATTATGAAATTCAGCAATAACACCTTTCGCTTTTTCTTGAGCGCAAACTTAGAGCTAGAAGGGTTCTAGACAAAAATATGAGGTATCCACCATGCGCAGATTTATAAAAGAAAGCAACTTAATACAGGCATGAGCTGACTTTTAAAGGTCTTATCCCGGATTGATTTGCTCTTCCTGTTTCTTTACTGAGATTTGCCTGGTTTCACCATAGGGCAAATGCTTCATTTTAGGCTAGGAATTTTTTTTAGAGTCATTGGAAATTTCAACTTCACCAAAGCGGTGTGGTCTCCAAATATTGTCTTACCAATCCAGTCTTTACCGGTCTTCGGTAAAATCTAAAAACCTGATTTCGAGATTATTTCTAAAAAAACAGTCAATATTGTCATTGCAAGTGCTTTAGCCCAGTTCATGGGACGGGAAAGGGAGTGGGAGTCTCTTTCCGTTGTAGATTCCCACGTCATACCCTGCCAAATCCTCGCCTACCGATGATTGTTTTTTAGCACCTTTTACTACCCGCACTCAGGTTAATAAGTCCTAGGGGTGAAAGGAACGATTCAAATTATAACTGATAAAACAATTTTATTATTGATAATTCATTTTCAAAGGCAGTGGCTTCTTTTATAGAGGAAGAGCCACTTGACCAACAGGAGATTGCCGAAATTCTAAAAATTATAAAATCCAACTAGCCATGGAAGTAATCCTTTTTTACCTGTTGCCAGGTTTCATGCCCAGGCCATCCGGAATAAGCTGAAATTCCGGGCGGATGACAAAGTGATCCAGGTATTGGACAAACAAGCCTACCAGTGGACCATGTTGTCCATGGCACTGAATAGCATCGACTCCCCGTTATTTACAGCCATTAATTCCAGTAACCTTAAAAAACGAATGATCATGATGAATACGCAAAATAAAAACCGGTTTGCCAGCCTTTCCATGTTGGCCATTCTGCCCGTATCTGCCCTGCTGCTGCTATCCCTTTCCGGGAAGGAAACCGTAGCGATAAGCGATAGCGGATCAGGTAT
>JAWLFL010000320.1:0-4138 GCA_041685605.1 Cyclobacterium sp.
TCATTAAATCAGGAATTTTATCAACAAGCCAAAGCCCAGGGTTGCCGCGTTTTTGTGGAATTCCCTACCCTAAATGGAAAGGGGTATATAGAAGAACATCCTGAATCCTGGCCCATCAATGAAAAGGGTGAGCAGGCCGCTCCGGCCGATTGGTTTATGGGTGTTTGTCCGACCGACCCCGGTTTCCAGACCTACAGGGCCAAACAGCTCAGGGAAACCCTCGGCAACTATTTGGTAGATGGTGTTTTTTTAGATTACCTGCATTGGCATGCCCAATTCGAAACGGATCAACCGGTACTGCCAGAAACCTGTTTCTGTGACCGATGCACCGGACTTTTTGAAAAGGCCAGTGCCCTCCAAATTCCTGAAAAAGATATATCGACCAGGGCACAATGGATATTGGCCAATCAGGAATCCGCCTGGCGGGACTGGCGAAACGACATTTTGAATAAATGGGTGAGTGATATGGGTAGAATCCTCAGGGAAAACCAACCCGATGCCCTTTTAGGGGCCTTTTATTGTGCCTGGTTTCCCGAAGACCATGATGGGGCCCTTTACAACACACTGGGTATAAACGTGCCTTCTTTGGCCGAAGGGGTGGATGTATTGGCTCCCATGCTTTTTCACCGGATGTATGCCCGACCGGTAACCTGGTCAGGAGACTACCTGGATTGGCTGGCCCAGACCATCGATTCCCCCGAGCCCCTGGTCTGGCCCATTGTTCAGGCGCACAGCAAACCCGGAATCGTCTCCTCCGAGGAATTTGGGAAAGCCTTGCAGGAAGGGTCCAAAGCCCCTGCATCCGGAATCATGATGTTTTCCGAACAGTCGCTCTTGGAAAATCGGGAAAAGATGAAGGTGATGCAGGATTTTTATCGGAGAACAAAACCTTAGTATTTTACAAATGACTCTTCTGAAGAAAGCGAAATTCTAATAAAGGTAGCAGTTAAATTTCCGGCAAAAGCGTTAAGGTCTTTTTTCCACCCTGTTTATTTTTCTATTGCGTGAACAGAGATATTCGTGGAGGGTTGATGAATCAAAATGATAATGCGGATGTAAAGTGGTTTGCATTTGCCGTTTACAAATACGATGCGGAGGGAGACCTCGTCACTAAAGGGAAGGAAGTAGAAAGAAGGTACCAAATTTCCTATGCCCTGTTTATCATTTGTTTTGTGGCCCTTATCTCCGTTTTGATCGAAGTCTCAATGGGTCAATACCGGAGAACCACCGCAAAATCCATGGAAATTATTTCAGGTAAAAGTATCCATGAGAGTTAGCTGTTTAAGTTAGAAATAAGTTTTGAGCTTCCAAGAATAACGATAGAAAAAATCAAAACTGAAGGACCCCATGAAAAACGCAACAATGTTCCGATTCAGGCCAATCTATTGCGGCTTGATCCTTTTGATTTTGGTTAGTTGTGAAAACTTTGATGATTTGACCGATCCGGTTTTAGTTAGGTACAATGTCCCTACCGAGGTGCCGGAAATGGTTTTCATCCCAGATATTCCAAGTGATATCAAAAATGTGGATAATTTCCTTGATCGGATAAAGCAGCATGGAATGGTCATTCATGAAGGTAACAGCCCCCCAGCTATACCCGGTTCGTTTAGCAATTTTACGCCAGGGTTTAGCATTGGGAATCATGGCATTTACGATGGTAGCAATTCAAAAAATGAGAGGTTTAGTTATGGCAACTACGAGGAAATAATACGGGTACATACGGATCAAAATCGAAGCAATTTTCTTCGCGATATTTCTTATACCTCTATTTTTAATCCGGATTATCCCGAGTACCCAATGGGTTTGGACAGTGGATCAGGCAGGAGATATGTGTCTGGCGAGGGGGATGATTTCACTATCTTCACAAAAGTTACAAACGGAAGATACGGAGACGTCAGCTATAGCACCATTTGGATCATTTCCGGAACTTATGCCTACATTATTGGCAGTCAATATGAGTTGAAAATGTGACCAAATGCATGATAATGCTGGAGAAAAGTGAGGATCCAGGGGATAGGGTAGCCAACAGAGGAACGGTGAGGATTTTCAAGGATGATGCCCCCCAACGGATTCCCGATTGAAGCAGTGGAAATTAACCTTTCAAAAATGCTTGCGAACCAGAGAATAGCTTACAATTGAAAATACGTCCCAAGGGCACATCAAGCAATACCTAAGGGGACAAAAAAGAGCATTATGCAAACCAATTTGTATGCTCAGGCAATAACCTGTTGCTACTCCTCCAGCTTGGGATACTATCAAAATATGCCGTTAATTTGGCTGGTAACCCCTTGCTGATATCAGGCGCAATGGGGATTTGGTAAATTACCAGATAAAGCGATTGATAGAAAAATTTTGGCCAAACAACTTACGCTACCTATCGTTTGGTTTGGGTGTCGTTCATGCGTACCTTGACAATAACCTCAAAAACGATACCTTGAAAATACTACTTACAGGAGCTACAGGATACATTGCCCAACGCTTATTGCCGGCACTTTTGCAGGAAGGGCATCAGGTGGTATGTTGCGTGCGAGATAAAAACAGGTTTAATGCGGAGCGCTTTCCCCCGGAAAACCTCAGCGTGGTGGAAGTTGATTTTTTGGAGGAGAAAAGCCTTCAGAATATTCCGAAAGACATCGACCTTGCCTATTACCTCATCCACTCCATGTCTACGCAGAGCGGAAAGTTTGAAGAAATGGAGGCTACTTGTGCGATAAATTTCAAAAAAAGGATCGAGGAAACATCGGCTGAACAGGTCATTTACCTGAGTGGTATTGTGAATGATGAGGAGTTGTCCAAACATTTATCCTCCCGGAAAAATGTGGAAGGGATTTTATCGGATGCCAGTTTTGCCCTAACCACCTTGAAGGCGGGAATTATTGTCGGTTCCGGCAGTGCTTCCTTTGAAATCATTCGGGATCTGGTGGAGAAGTTGCCAGTTATGATCGCTCCGCAATGGCTAAAAACCAAATGTCAGCCTATTGCCATCCGCAATGTAATTCAGTTTTTAAAAGGTGTTATTCTGAAAAAGGAAACCTACAACCAAAGTTTTGATATTGGAGGACCGGATATCCTGAATTACAAAGAAATGTTGCTGCGTTTTGCGGCCATCAGGGGACTGAAGCGAAGGATTGGGATTGTGCCGGTCATGACGCCAAAAATTTCTTCCTACTGGTTGTACTTTGTTACCTCTACCTCCTACGCCCTGGCCCAGAATCTGGTCAACAGCATGAAGATTGAGGTCATTTGCTCGCCGAACAACCTGGATTCCACGCTGGGTATCACCCTTATTGGCTATGACGATTCCATCCGGCTGGCATTTGATAAAATCGAACAGAATCAGGTGCTATCCAGCTGGAAGGATGCCCAAACCAGCGACTTGTTGCAAAATGGGCTCAGCCAGTACATGGAGGTACCGGTAAACGGTTGTTACGTGGAGGTTCGAAAGCAGGCGATTGATAACCCGGAAAAGGTACTCCAGAATATCTGGAAAATAGGAGGAAAGCAGGGCTGGTATTATGGCAATTGGCTATGGGAGATCAGGGGTTTTTTGGATCAATTGGCTGGCGGTGTCGGTATGCGCCGGGGAAGGAAAAGTGATACCGAGATTTCTGCTGGAGAAACATTGGATTTTTGGAGGGTACTCATTGCCAGCAAATCGGAAAAACGGCTCTTGTTATACGCAGAAATGAAACTACCGGGGGAAGCCTGGCTGGAATTTAAAATTGTGAAAGGCGAGTTGATCCAGACCGCCACTTTTAGGCCCTTAGGCCTGCTCGGCCGGGTTTATTGGTATTCGGTTTTCCCCTTTCATGGGTTTATTTTTGGGGGGATGATCAAAAATATCATTCAATATAAACCCTAATTTACAGACCTAACGATAATTTCGATAACCTGAATAGCAAAGGATTTTTAAATTTTGGCTTCTTTTCAGTTCCAAATCTCCTGCATCTAACTTTTGAAATTCAATTCTTATTTTCGAAAAAAGAATGATTTTTCCATTTTAAGGGGTAAATTCAAAAGGTAATAAATTTCTGACAATTTATGAAAAAAACAGCCTTGATCACCGGTGCCTCGGATGGCATTGGTTTGGAGTTGGCCAAAATCCATGCTTCCAAGGGAGATGACCTCGTGCTAGTGG
>JAWLFL010000321.1:0-4123 GCA_041685605.1 Cyclobacterium sp.
TGTATTTTATATATACAAATATGCATGTTAAAAAAATACCATTTTTCAAGTCTGTTTGTTTCAATCCCAATTGGACTTGATTGTTTTTTATGGATTTAAATTGACAACATTAATTGGTATCAGGTGAAAATATTATTGGTAGACGATGACCCTATCGTCATATTATTACAGAAAAAGCTGATGGAAAAAGCAGGGATTACCCATCAGGTTAATTCATTTAATAATGGGGAGGATGCGTTGCAATTTTTAGCTAAAAATGGTACCTCGGAAGAAGCCTATTTGATGTTTCTGGACATAAATATGCCGGGATTATCCGGTTGGGATGTGCTGGATACCCTTAATGAAATGAATATTCCCAAAGACCTAAAAGTGATTATCATTACCTCGTCCATAGAAGCGGCTGACAAAAAGCATGCTGAAAGTTACCGGAAAATTGTAGATTTCTGGGTAAAGCCCTTTAGTATTCAGGATTTTATTCAACTAAAAGAAAAATTTAAACTTTGACCCCTTAATTGTTCGGGCTTTGATTTATTTAAAGCGCGAATATTTCCCTATTATTGTTGTTTCATCAGAGTTATACCTATGAAACGATTGCGTAAATTAATCCTTTCCAGCTTATTTCTTATTTTTTGTTCTTTTGGGCAGCATTTGTTTGCCCAAGAGAAATTTCCCACCGCCGATGGGTACAAGGGCATCTGGTTTACCTTGGGGCAGTTTTCCGATTTTGGGGACAAATATTCAGGCGGACTGGGAACCTATACCGCCAAACACGTCCCCCTGGCCATCCATGCACCGGAGGTTAACCGAACCTTTTTTGTCTATGGGGGAACCCGTTCTCCGGAAGAGAAGCATTTGTTGTGCATGATAGGTGTTTTTGATCATGAAACAGGGATGGTGTCGAAGCCAGTAGTGGTCCATGATAAGGAGGGGGTGGATGACCCGCATGACAACCCCAGCCTGGCCATTGACGAACAAGGGTATATCTGGGTTTTTGTAAGTGGTAGGGGTAGAAGAAGGATGGGCTATAAATACCGGAGCAGCAGTCCCTACCGTGTCGATTCCTTTGATTTGATTAGTGAGGAGGAAATGACTTACCCACAACCCAAATATATACCGGGGCAGGGTTTTTTGAATTTGTTTACCAAATACACCGGTGTCCGGGAGTTATACATGGAAACCAGTCCGGATGGCCTGGAGTGGAGCACCGATCAAAAGCTGGTGGCTATCAAACGTAACGGAGACCCAAACAGCGGTCATTATCAGGTTTCCGGGCAGCAAGGAAATAAAATCGGCTTTTTTTGCAATTGGCACCCCAATGGAAATGTGGATTTACGAACCAATTTGTATTATTTCCAAACCACCGACTTTGGCCAAACATGGACCGATAGTGAGGGGAATGAAGTGGAAATTCCGGTCTTAAATTTAACTTCTTCGGGGTTGGTAAAAGAATACTTTAGTCAAAAACGTAATGTCTACCTGAAGGATGTGAACTTCGATGCGGAAGGGAATCCAATTGGCTTGTATGTGGAAGGAATCGGACATCAGCCCGGTCCGGAAAACGGTCCCAGGTCCTGGCATGTGGTGCATTGGGATGGCAGCAGTTGGCAAGACCACGTTATCACTCAATCCGATCAAAATTACGATATGGGAAGCCTCTGGGTAGAAGAAAATGAATGGACCGTAATAGGCCCCACGGCCAATCGTCCGCAGGCTTGGGGGGCTGGTGGAGAAGTGCAGCAGTGGAAAAGTAATGACCTGGGTAAAACCTGGGAAATGAGTCGGCAGTTGACAAAGGGGAGTAAACGAAACCATAATTACATCCGCAGAGTCGTGAATGGTTCGGATCCTTTCTATTATTTCTGGGCAGATGGAAACCCGAATGAATTCAGTCAAAGCCGCCTGTATTTTGGAGATAGCGATGGCAATGTGTGGAAACTCCCGTATGAAATGGAAGAAGATTGGGTAAAGCCCAAGGGGTGGAAAAATAATTTGTTTAGCAGGTGGTTTTCCCGGTAACTGAAGGCTTACCTTCTTTTTATTTCGGGCTACGCTTTTAAAAACTGTACTATTAAAACTAAGCGACGAAAGTATCCATCGAATTGAGGCATTTATTCCCGATGGTATCGTTGCGATGATTGAAAATCACCGCAGCGGGTTGGGGTGGAAATTGTTTATGCAGGCACCAGAAGTGAACAGGGGGCAGGAAAAGCTTGGATTTTCCATTGATCCTGAAAATTAAGATTTATCAGATAAAAAAAACAACCAAATAACAGCTAAGGAAGTAATAGATTGGTATATTCAGCGAAATAATCGTTTACTACCGTGACACTAAAAACGCAACCAACATTTCTGGCTACTGTTTTGACCTGCCTGCTCTTTTTGGTTGTCGCTTTTCAATTTCCGAGCGGGCTAAAGGACTGGCTTGAAGATTTCTCTTCCTTAACGCTGTACTATTTTGGAAACTTCTATTTGTATCTGGGACTGTTTATGGTCCTGGTACTGTTGGGCATCGCCCTTTCTCCCTGGGGAAAAAAGACGTTGGGAGAGGGTCCGGTAACCTATGGTTGGTTTTCTTGGGTAGCCATGCTTTACAGTACCGGCATGGGAGCCGGGCTGATGCTGCGGGCCGTGCAGGAGCCCACTTTCTATTATACCCAGCCTCCGCGGAGTTCGAGCTGGGCGGCCGATGTCTTTGCCCTGGAGTATACCTTTTTTCATTGGGGCCTGACCCCTTGGGCGTTTTATGGGATGTTTGGATTAATTATTGGTTACCTGGTATACGGCCGGTCCCGTAAAATGCTTAGTTCTTCCATTTTGAATGAGCGTTACCAGCGGTCCTGGCTGATCGTTCCCATAGACGTGATCACCATTCTCAGCACCTTATTTGGAGTGGTTGGGGCGGTCGGGTTGGGAAGCCGGCAGCTACTGGCTGGCTTTAGTCAGCTCTTTATGCAAGTAGAAATGAGTTACTTCAATAATGCCTATGTCGTTCTTTTTCTGGGATCCCTGGCCACGATTTCGGCCTTTTCGGGACTAAGTAAGGGGATACGAAACGTGTCTCGTTTTAACATCGCCACTGCGTTGTTTTTAGTGGTAGTCACCCTGTTGGCGGGAAATACCGGGCAAATGGCAGGTAATTTTATACAAGCACTGGGTGCTTATATGTACGATTTTTTCCCGATGAGTCTGAACACAGGCAAGATGGAAGTACCGGCAACCTTTCTGATGGATTGGACCTTCTTTTATTGGGCGTTCTGGCTGTCATGGGCTCCCTTTACAGGCGTGTTTATCGCAAGAATTTCGCAGGGAAGAAGCTTTCGGGAATTTATCTTAGGCGTATTATTGGTTCCAACTCTTGGAACGTTTGTATGGTTTGCGGTATTCGGAACGGAAGCCTTTTTACTGATCGGAAACCCGGAATCCTATCAGGGACAGTTTGATTCCCTGTACGGATCCATATTTGTTTTTTTTGACAAACTTCCTTTGGGAAGCTTGCTTAAACCACTGTCCTTGCTCTTGGTTTTCACCTTTTTGATCACCTCCATTGATTCGGCAATTTATGTCTTGGGCATGTTTGCCGATAATGGAAACAGGGACCCACAAAAACGAAACTTGCTCGTATGGGGATTGATATTGGTTCTTTTCACCGTCGCCACGCTTTTTATCGGAAAGGAACGATTGCTGGAATCAATTAGTCAACTGTTAATTGTAATGGCTTTGCCATTTAGTTGGATTTACCTGCTGATGATTGGTTCATTTCTTTTTACCTTGTATAAAAAACGACCGTCATGAGCTGCAAGAAACGAAATGGTAATCATACGCTTAGCCTGACTTTCCTGGTGATGTGGTCGCTGGCATGCTCTGCTTCGAAAAATGTTGAAACATTGGCTACGCTGGATGGCGTAAAACATCGGGGTGTTTGTTGGGTGGCCAGTCCCAATCCTCTTGAAGGTGGAGAATTGGCGGCCTTGACAGCTATCGGCACCAGTCATATTTCTCAGACCCCCTTTGGTTGGCAGTCACAAATACAGGATCCGGAACTGCGTTGGGAGGCCCACACGGACAAAATGTGGTGGGGAGAAAGTTTAAATGGCTTAAAGGCAACCCTCGATTCGGCAAGGGC
>JAWLFL010000076.1:0-16950 GCA_041685605.1 Cyclobacterium sp.
AAAAAAAAATGCCGGAGCCTTATGTTTCCATAAGACCCCGGACAAACCCTACATTAAAAAATAACCAACTAACACGACGGATTTCCAACTTCCTCTTTCCTCGCTGATCCGTTTCCCATTTCTTTAACATCCGAAACTTAGCAACGGAAAAGGAATAATTCGAATAATTAAACATATAAATTACTGATAAAATGCACAAAATATTTTTTTTATTTTGAAATACATTAAAATAGGCACTAAAGTTTTTAATATAGGTATATTTGTCCTTTGTCCAGTTAAAAAATGCGTTCAAAAAAAGTAAGCGATTGGCTATCAATTAAATACCTTAAAAATATCCAAAAAATCTTGAAAAAACATTGTTTTTTATTGGGCTGTCCATGCAGGCTTTAGCACAGGTGTAAGGTATGAAAGAGAACATGAAAAGGAAGGGCCGTTAGTCTGTTTTGATCTGGGCTGGGGTTCTTTAAAAGGCGGTAGGGAGCAAATTGAAACAAAAAGCTGTTTCTAGTTGGCTAAAAATGCAAGTGCTATTCGGTTAAATTCCTCTGGTTTTTCCACATTTACCACATGTCCACAGGCGGGGACCACTACGAGCCGGGCCGAGCGGTGATTTTTGACCAGTTTGGTAATGGATGGTAGAAACATATAATCTTCCTCTCCCATAAGATACAAGGTGGGGGTGGATGTTTCCCTGATCCTGAAAAAAGCTAAAAGGGGATTGACTTTTGCCGCCAGTGTAAACCAACGGATAAATTCTTTCTGATACAGTTTTTTAGCTTCCTGTACAAAAAGATACCGGGAAGCCTTGTGATTTTTGCGGGGCATGATGATAAAAGCAAAAAGTTTGTAGAGCATCAGGTAGGGAATCACTGACTTCAATAAAATACCCAATCGCATCAATAGCTGCCCTCGAATATTAAGCTTCATGATGGCTCCGGCCAGAATCATGCTGCTGACCCTGTTTGGATGCCTTTCAGTGATTTCCCGAATAATGATGGTTCCCAGGGAAATGCCAACGAAATGGGATTGCTTGATTTTCAAATGGTTCAACACTTCGATTACTTCATCGCCGATGACATCAAAGGAATATTTTTTTAGTTTTTCGTACACATGGTTTTTCGATTTCCCATGGCCCCGTAAGTCCACCAAGAGGACGTTAAATGATTTTTTGAAATCACGAATTTGCCGAAACCATATCGCACTACTTCCCCCGGCGCCGTGGACAAATGTTACCCACGGAGCTTCGGGATTCAGCGTATATGTTGTATAGTGAAGCATTAAAAATGTAAACACCAAATGACTCACTAAGGTTTAACTTCCCGGATAAACGGTCCTTTTTTTGTTACCGGCCAATTCCCTATTCTCTTTTGACTAGTTCCCAAAAAGAATCCGGATCTTTCATGACGATGCGGAATCCCAGCAGGTGAAAAATTTCCTTATTGAGCCATCTGGCAATTTTGGGATTGGCTGTGTAGCGATTTTGGTGGTTTGTTTTTCTGGAAATTCCCGGAAGCAAAGGCAGCATTTCCGGAAGAAATGTTTTTCTTAGCATTTTGGAAAGCCAAAGCCAAAATGTTGAAACCGGTCTTACAATAAAGAATCCTTCCTGGCCCATTTGCTGATAAAGTGGAAGAAAAACCATTCCCTTGTAGGGGCTGATGACGGGTTCTCCATTGTTCCGTGCCAGTTCGTGTCCTTTTCGAATGGGGTTGAAATTAAAAAATCCGGGGTTCATCCTAAAGTCTTGTTCCGGGCTGATGGGATAGCGGCAAAGAATTTCGTAAAAACCTTCCGGAATGTCCAGATTACTTTTTAGCCAGCCCTTCTCCAATTCCTTTTCGGTCTGGGTCAATTGGATGATCCCAAGGTGATTCATGCAGAGTTTGACAAAAGCCTGGTGCCTGCGAATGCTGTCGGGATCCTCGTGCTTTCCGGCCTCAAACCCCAACGCCGGGTACCCCAGGTCATTGATATGGCTCATCAGAGGGCCTTCCAGGTATTCCTCGATGCCCAAAATCAAAGGCACGGGAAATTGTTTGGCAGCAGACCGATTGACCAAGGTGTCGTTGAACGGGAGAAAGGCACAACTTTCGGAGGAGGTGGTGTGTAAATCGGCAAATAACATTTTACCCGCATTGTATTTTGCAATGATGCTCGTAATCAAATGGTCCAGGGAGGCCAATTCTTCCAATTCCGGATAGCTGAATCCGGCTTCTCCCGAATCTTTCATACGGACCAGATTCAAATTTTCTTTGGTCCAGATACGATTCAGATCTTTTTCGATGTACCGCTGTTTTCGTTTCAGGGCCTGGTCATTTCCTTTGAGCACCATTACATTACCATGAAAGCGAAACTTTCCGATATGTTGTTCGCCGAAAAGGTCCTCCATGGCCATTACCGAGGCCGGTTCGTTGCCATGAATTCCAGCGATTACCACCAGCGTGGGTGATTTTTCATCCTGGTGATGCGCAAATAAAATCCGGGGATTATTTGTAGTGAGAAGGGTTTCAGGCATTGTTTTTCTCGTAAAGTTTATCCCAAATGCTTTGGGCATCCTTATCCGTCACCAAACCTATCAGCTGGTCTCCATCTACCACCGGCAAGCAACTGATTTTTTTATTGACCATCAGCAACATGGCATATTTGATGTCGGTATGAGGTCCTACGGTCACCAGTTCGGAAATCATAATGTTTTTGGCTATCTCCAGTTCATTTTCCACTTCACCCTTTTTCTCCAACGTGGAAGCCGTAATCAAACCGGTAAGTTTTCCTTCTTTGTTTTCTACGGGGATGTGATGGATGTTTTTCCAACTCATGATCTTCTTCACAAGTGCAACCAAATCATCCTCCTGAACAGTGATCAGGTTGGTGGTCATGATATTCCCAATCCAGTCGTATTGGATCGGGATGGCCTTGAGCTCTGCAGGGCTGGCGGCCTTCCATTCGCTGACCGGTAAATCAGATTTCCTACGTTGTTGAATGGCACCGGTAAGGGTGACCATGGCCTCATCCCTGCTCATGTGCTTTTTTATTTTCCGGTAACTTTTGATCATCCAGCTGCTACCGGTCTGGCCGGTTTTTACCCGTTTCCGGATGACCTCCAGATACTTGGAAGCCTCTGCCTGAGAGATCCCAACCTTAAACAATCCCTGCTCGGCCATGGGTAACAGTTCATCCAGGAATAGTTTCTGGACGGGTACCATTTGATTTTCCCAGGCCATGCTGCTGAATATGCCGGAGGTGGCTGCCCGATAAAAGTTCCCTTTTGTATCTTCAAAGGACTTTCGGTGCCAGGATTTCCGGTAATGATCCGGCATGGCCTTCATTAGTCCCACCCAGAGTACCAGGTTGGCCATTTCGTCAATGATCGTGGGACCCGAAGGAAGGTAACGGTTTTCTATTCTTAAATGAGGAACGCCATTTCCCGTGCCAAAGCAAGGCCTGTTCCATCGCCAAATGGTGCCATTGTGAAGTTTTAGGGCCTGAAGGTCGGGAATTTGCCCCTTTGCCAGCTCATCCAATGAGTTGGCAGTGGATTTATGGGTGAGAATTAGGGGGAATCGGGCAATATTTTCTTTGTAGATTTCAGTTGTTTCCCGAATCCAATGATTGCCAAAGGAGACGCGCTGTTCTCTTTCTTTCAGGTGATAGCCTTTACTTCGGATATCAATGCTTTGCTGGAAAAGTGGAATCCGGGTTTCGGACCACAGTTCCCTGCCAAAAAGCAGGGGAGAATTGGTGCAAACGGCAAGAACGGGGCCTGAAATCAGTTGAGCCCAATTGTACTGGTCTACAAATTCTTCCGCACTTACCTGTAGGTGACATTGAAAACTGGTGTTGCAAGCTTCAAACAGGATATTGGTATGGGCTAATATCAATTCATCCACCCCCGAAATATTTAACTCAAAATCCTGACCTCTCAATTGCTTAATGATCTCATCCAAGGCTTGATACCTGGGGTTGGGGGTCATGTAATCCATTTGGCCCGAGCGAAGGTCAATGGAAGGTAAAATGCCGGTAAGAATAACCGCATCCCCAAAGGTGGTGGCCACTTGCTCGGCTTTTCGCAAGCATTTGCGGAGTTGCTTTTCCATGATAGAAAAGGACTCCGCTTTTAATTCCACTGGATCCAGGTTTAGCTCCAGGTTGTACATGGCCAACTCGGAGGTAAAATGGGCATCCTGTAGCTTGCCGAGGATCAAAGGACCATTTTTTGATGGCTTGTTGTGCCGGTCGATCAGCGCAAACTCCTGTTCTGCACCTATTCGTTGTACGTCATTTTCAATGAGTCCATCCCGGATCATTTGATCTAGTGCATCGATATCCTGGATCAGGTTTTTGAGGAATTTTTTCCTATCCGATAATTTTATTCCGGTATTTACGCGATGTTCTCCCATGCTCCCAACAAGTTACGGAGGGAAAAAGGAATTTGGAAACACCAGACCAATAATCCCATAAGCGTATGAGAAAAATCAGTGAGAGGGCCGCAGCTATTCCGATTTCAGCTAACGGGTTTGACAGGGTTTAGCTTGGTAGATAAGTATTTTTTTTTCTGACGGTTGTGGCGCAAGGCTACTGAAGGGAATCCGCCAGGGCCCGGGCCAGCATTTTTGCACCTTCTTTATTCGGATGAACGCCGTCCGGGAAAAGCGAGGCATAAAGCTTCAATGAATGGTGGAGGTCTATAATCTCTGCGCCCGTTCTTCTGGCTGCTTCCCGAATAAGGGGGCTCATTTCCTCCACGATTACCTGCTCGGTGATCCCCCAGTTGTCTTGAAATACGGGCGCTGGCAGGCATACAAAGACCTGCCCTTCATCGGGCATGTGCGCTTTGAAAATGCGGATCATTTCCAGATAATCGTTTAAGAAATCGTCTTTGTGGGCCCAGTTCTGGGGTTTGGAGTCGTTGGTGCCCAGTTTGATGACAAGGGTGTCCGGTTGATAGTCTTTTACCTGCTCCAATTGGGGTTCGTTCCAAAAAGGAAAATCCCCCTTTTTTAGAAGCGTCCGGGCACCGACTCCGAAGTTCTTAACCAAATACCCCGGGCCAAGCATCTTTTGGAGCTGTAGCGGATAACTGTCCGGATGGTTTCTCCCGGGTCCTTCCGTGATGCTGTTGCCGACACAGGCTATTTTGACGGGTTGCTGGGCATGGCTTCCCTGGTCCCAAAGCATTAAGAGTGCGCAAATCACTTTTTTCATTAGGCTAAAAATCAAAGTATCGCGAAATTACATACTATTCCGATGAAATGGCGGATTCAAATTGTTAATTTGCATTTTAATCGCTTATCCGTGAGCATACCTAAACAATTTTTCAGGGTCGTGTACGAAAGATCCAACCTGCTTTCGCTGGACGTGGTTTTGGGAGCCTGTGCGGGCATGTATTTTTTTGCCGATATGATGCGGATTTCCCTCTTCTGGTATTACTACTTGCTGTTGGCATTGGCGGTTTGGACCATTTATACCTTTGATCACCTCCTGGATGCCAGGAAAGTTTCTAAAGTCGCGCTTTCCAAACGGCATCGGTTTCACCAGCAACATTTTAAGCGACTGGCAGCGGCCCTGGTGCTTACCGGGCTAGCGGGAGCGCTGCTATCCTTTCATTTTTTAACCTATGAAAGATTATTGGCAGCTGGAACGATCCTGTTTTTCCTGATTGTTGGTGTAATGATCGGAATCCGACTGGGGAATAGGAAATCAGCCATTGCCAAAGAATGGCTCATTGCCACTTTTTATGTGGCAGGCATCATTCTGGTGCCGGTAGTTCAGCTTGATTTTGGTTTTATTTCCGGAAATTGGTTGTACTATGTTCCGGCTTATTTTATCCTGGCCTGGTTCAACCTGGTGTATTTTTCCTATCTGGATGGGGCACTGGATCGCGCCGAGGGGCATCATTCCATCATGACGGTTTTGGGAAAGCGAAAAACCAGAAATTTGCTCGGGACGTTAAGTGTAATGGGATTGATCTACGTGCTGTTTTTATTTTTCCACCTTCCTTCCTATTTCCATCGCTATACGTTGGTGTGGGCATTAATGATGCTAATTCATGTGCTATTTTTTATGGAGAGGCCAGTCAATATTACAGAAGCCAGAAGGCGCCTGGAGCTTACTTTTTGCTTTCCGTTGCTACTGCTCATCCTATAAGTTGTTTTTATGCCGAGAGAACGAGTTCCCGATCACTATTTTCTGCTGGCGCCTTTCTATGAGTTTTTCTCCAGAACGGTAATTGGTCCCGATTTTCAACAAAGCAAGCAAGCATTTTTGGACCGGATACAAAAAGGGGATACCGTGCTGGTATTGGGCGGCGGCACCGGTGCCATTCTTCCCCTGATCCTGAACCAAATCGGAAGTGCCGGGAGAATTCTCTATCTGGAGGCCTCCGGATCCATGATTAAGCGAAGTAAGCAAAAAGTGGATCGGCCTGCTTCCAGGCAGATTCAATGGATCCATTCGTCGCGCTTTGAGGAGCTTCCGCCGGTGAAGTCGGATGTGATTATTTGCCAATACTTTCTGGATGTATTGTCCGATGATCGCATCGATCAATTGTTTAAAGAAATGGATAGCAGGGTTCATTCGGAAACCAAATGGATCTTTACGGATTTTTTTCCGAAAGCAAATCGGAAGTGGTTACTTTCCTTCCTAATTTTAGTATTTCGATTACTCGCCCGGCATTCCCGAAAGGACCTGCCGGATTACCCATCCTTTTTCCAGAAATGGGGCTGGGAGCCGGTGCATCGAATCCCTTTTCAACAAGGGTTTTTTCAGGCCATTTGTTACAAGGCTGCCCCCAAATCAATTAATTCACCAATTACCTCTTTAAAGTAAGCGCCATTATAGGGACCGTAGAAATTCATGTCCCTTACCTCGTAGTAGTTTTCCTGGTAATATTTGTCTGGAGTAATGTATCCGATATACCCCCCATTGAACGTAGTGATAAACAGGTTCATCCCCAGATCGGCAGCTTGCTTTTCCCAGGCCTCATAAAACACGCCGGAAACCTCGCCGGAGGAAGAAATAAAGAGGGTGTTCCCAATCTTTACCAGGTCAAAATGGGCCGGGTAATCCCCGATGGCCCAGTCAAAAAGCCAGGGCCGAATGCGCCAATCGTTGCTAATGCGAAAATGGGGTTCGCGAAGTTGTAAAGGTAGTTTTGTAGCAAAAACACCCTTTTCGTCTGGTTCATTTATTTCCTCCCGATTTTGGTCTACCATGGAATCCAGTTCGGCCGCGTAGGTTTTGACGCTCTTGACATCATTTCCCTGTATTTGTGGGCGATGACTACCCACGGCTCCTGCTGCGAAAAGGACAAGTTCATGCCGTTCTTCGCGTTTTTGTGAAAAATAGAAGGGGTAATCCCCTGATAGCCCCATAAAGCGACTGCTCAGACAGGTGGCATGTGCACTGAAGGTGACCAGACTTGCGCTTTTACCGGCCTGATTCCTAAGTGTCAGTTGACGGATATAGGGATCCACGGGGTCGGTTGCTACCAATCGGTTGGTGACAAAATTTCCGGCGTTACTTTTTCTATAGTCAAGTTGCACCGTATCCATTTGCACTAGGGCATCCTGCAGGGCTTGGAGGGTGCTTGCGGAAATCAGATCCACCAGGTCTTGGTTCCAACCTCCCAGCGCCAGGCTTCCTGCAGGGCCGGGAATGGTACCACCCATCCCGCTATGGGTGTGTGTTGCGGTAAAATAGACATGGTCTATCGGAATGGCACGCTCTTCAATTTTTTTCCGCAGGGTTTTTGCCAGCTTGGGGTGAATAATGAGTAATTCGTAATTTAAAAAAGCCACCTTAAAATCGCTGTTCCCGAGGATTATTGCTTTGACAAAGCTACTGTCCTGGACGAATTCATAATTGCCTCTGGGCCGATAGGCTACCAATGGTACCGGCGTGGCCGGGGTCATGTTGGCCTTTGCCCAGCCCCCTAGTAGAAAACCCTGGTCGGAGCCCGCTACGGGCAGACTGTCCAGGGTAGCCATGGTTTCCTTGTAGTATCCCTTTTCCTGATAGGGTGTCCAGTCTACGGTAGTAACAGTGGCCAGAATAAGCAGCAGAAAGAATCCGGCCAGGTACAGCAAAAATTTAGCAATGGCTATTATGGAAAGGCGTAGCTGGGGCATGGCTTAGCCCTCATAGGTGTATGTTCCGTGTTTGCCGCTAATGGTCACCTTTTTCCCCTGGTAATCGGTGACCCGACCAATAATCCGGGCTTCTACGCCAAACTCAGTCGCCAGTTGAATGACTTCTTTCGCTACCTTCTCTTCGAGATATATTTCCATCCGGTGGCCCATATTGAAAACTTTATACATTTCCTTCCAATCAGTGCCACTTTCCTGTTGAATGATCTTAAAAAGGGGAGGAGTATCGAAGAGGTTGTCTTTGATTACATGCAAGTCTTCAATGAAATGCAACACCTTGGTTTGAGCTCCGCCGCTGCAATGGACCAGGCCATGAATTTCAGAACGGTGCGTTTGGAGCAAGGCGGCTATTATCGGTGCATAGGTGCGGGTGGGAGAGAGGACCAATTTGCCCATATCCAGCGGGGTACCGGGAGCGGGGTCGGTTAAGCCAAAGCTACCTGAATAAACCAACTCTTTTGGTACCTGCGGGTCGAAACTCTCTGGAAAAGTTTTGGCAATGTTTTTTCCAAATACATCGTGCCGTGCGGAGGTAAGTCCATTGCTTCCCATGCCGCCATTGTATTCGGATTCGTAGCGAGCCTGTCCGAAAGAGGCCAACCCTACGATCACATCACCTGCGGCAATCCGGTCATTCGAGATGACATCGTTCCGTTTCATCCGGCAGGTAACCGTGCTATCTACGATAATAGTACGCACCAGGTCTCCGACATCGGCGGTTTCTCCTCCCGTCAGTAGGGCATTTACGCCATGGTCCCGCAACGTTTGAAGCACTTCCTCGGTGCCGTTGATGATGGCTGAGATAACTTCTCCGGGAATCAGGTTTTTATTTCTGCCGATGGTGGAGGAGACCAAAATATTATCGATGGCTCCCACGCAAAGCAGGTCGTCAATGTTCATGATGATTGCATCCTGAGCGATTCCTTTCCAAACACTCAGGTCTCCGGTGGCTTTCCAGTACAGGTAGGCCAGGGATGATTTTGTCCCCGCCCCGTCGGCATGCATGATATTGCAATAGGCAGGATCATTGCCCAGGATATCTTCGACGATTTTACAGAAAGCCTTGGGGAACAGCCCTTTATCCAGATTGGAAATGGCCTTGTGTACGTCTTCCTTGGAGGCCGATACCCCGCGTTGCATATACCTTTCGTTCATAACCTTGGCTTTGAAAAAAACAAACAGGCCGCAAATATACGGATTTTACTCGGTGATTTCTATCACCTTAAACTCGGTTCGACGATTTACCTGGTGCTCTTCCTCTGTTTGGGCATTTTCGATAATCAGCTGCTGCTCGCCATAACCCCTGGCTTCCAGCCTGGAAGGATCGATACCTTGGGAAACAATGTATTCTACTGCTGATTCTGCCCTTCTTTGAGAAAGGTCTTCGTTATAGGCATCGCTAGCCCGTGCATCGGTGTGGCTGCTTAGCTCTATCCGGATTCCGGGATTGTCTTTCAGGATTTTAACCAGTTTATCCAGCTCCTGTGCCGCATCCGGCCGGATTTCTGCCTTGTCCAGGTCATAATAGATGTTCTCCAAGACGATGGCTCTTTCCAGCACCAACTGTTCCAGAACGATGGTAGTATCCAGTGTAATATTGGTTACTTCCTGGATGAGATCTTCCGGGTCGGGCGTTTTGCCAACCGTGCTATAAGGAATGCTCTGCGTAAAATAGCCCGTTTTGGAGGCAATCATGGTGTATTCTTTTTCGGGCTCTAACGGGAATCGTAATCTCCCGCTTTGGCTGGAGAAATTACCATCGATTGTCTGATTGTTGTCGTCATACAATACCACCCGGGTTTGGGGAAGTACCTGCTCCTCACCACTCTCCAATCGTTCTTTGGTGACCACATTCAGCAATACGTTGACCACCTTGGGGGGAGGTGTCATGTCTTTGAAATAATAAATATCATCGTCTCCTTTACCACCGGGTCTGTTGGAGGTAAGGTAGCCCTCCTCAGGGTAATCGGTGAAAAAGATTCCAAAATCATCGGTAATGGAATTAAAATTAGGACCGAGGTTCCTTACTGTAATCGAACCGTTTTCCTCTTTGGCTACAAACAGGTCCAATTTTCCGTATCCCGGATGTCCGTCGGAAGAAAAATAGAACTCGCCGTTGGGAAGCGGTCTGGGAAATAATTCATTACCAGGGGTATTGATTTCAGGCCCCATGTTTACCACATTACCAAAATCACCATTCGCAAGCTTGGTGGAACGATACAGGTCGATGCCCCCATATCCTTCGGGTCTGTTGGAGGCAAAGTAGAGGGTGTCTCCGCTTGCACTGAATGCCGGCGTGGAATTCCAGTATTCAGGTTCACCGTTGACAGGCATAAAGATGGGTTCGGTAAAGCCCCCTCCTCTGAAATAGGAGGCAAAAAGACTTACCTCCGGAATGACACTTTTGGAGGCAGCATTTCCCCTGGCATAGATAATGGTATTTCCATCAGGGCTGATGGCGATTGCACCCTGGTTTAATCCGGTTTCATTTTGAAATTCCGGTAGCGTTTGTACATTTTGTACATCCACATTAATGCCCTCTGCCCTGGCCCGGAATAATCGGGTGTAGCCCTGACCCGTAGCAGGATAGCGATCTCCGGCACCTCTGGAACTGGTAAAATACAGGTAATTTTCACTCAGCACAGGCGCATAATCAATCCCTGATGTATTGAGTAATTCGTAATTTTCCAGTTCGTGGTTGGGCCAGATGGGTTCAATTTCAGACAGGGCATCAATGTTTTTTACCTCTTTTTCTGCAAGAGCGATTTTTTCATCGTCCATGGTCAGGGTTTTGGCCGCCTCAAAAGCAACTCTTGCCGAATCGTACTCCCCTTTCCCCTTCAGGCTTTTTCCCTTGTAATACTCACTTTCAAACGTCGCGTTCTCTTCAGAAACCTTTTCGTAATAGGTTGCTGCTTTTTCAATGCGGTTAGAAAGCCGATAGCTCTCGGCGATAAATAGGTTTGCCT
Organism: Cyclobacterium sp.; assembly: GCA_041685605.1. Lineage (GTDB taxonomy): Bacteria > Bacteroidota > Bacteroidia > Cytophagales > Cyclobacteriaceae > Cyclobacterium. The sequence goes on from JAWLFL010000076.1 coordinate 11,114, forward strand.
CGTTATTTTCCGGCTCCTTCTCTAATAATTTGGAGAAGGTACTGATGGCCATCTGGTATTCCCCAGCACTAAATTGGTTTTGAGCTTTCTGTTGCAGACTGGTACAGGAAAACTGGAGAAAAACCACCATCAGCGCTAGCCAGAAGGCGGGGTAAAGGACAGAAGACGTTGCTTTTTTCATACGAAATGAGTTCCCTAACGAAATTAATGGGCGAAATATTTTTTCAACCAACTGGATTCAGCCGGTATCAGCCATTCATTGTTCAAATCTGCTATTTTATTGACTCCAGGGTTGAAAACCTTACTGCCCGGCTGCAATTGACCTTCCTGAATATGGGTTTTGATTTCCGGCAAAAATGCCACATTAACACCCGACTCGCTCAGGTACGATACTTTGCCGCTATCCAATAGGTTGATGGAAAGCTGCGTTTCGATTTCTCTTAGCACCCGAATCGAACTATCGATGGAGCAGCCACTGGCTCCTAGCTGGCCCTCATCCACGGCCAGGACTATAAACTGGTCGAATTTGATGTCAAAAGAAGTCGGCATCTGTGAACCGTGACTGTTCCATTGATTGCAGAAACTGACCAATTTGGAAATGATCCAGGTTTTTTCTTCTTCCTTAAATGGCCTATTTGCCTGGTATACCCATACTCTGGCTTCTTCCGACATTTCTTCAAAAGGTACATACATGCCTGATTTCCTTTAGTTTAGTTGTCAACGTTTTCTATAGATGCTGCCTGTTTGGCGTATCCTGTAGAATTAAACGTAATTTGAATTTATTATGATACAAAATAGGGATTAAGATCCACTAAAAAACGCAAATAACCAAAAGAATGTTGCTTCAGCTGCAACAACTCGGGTTTACTTATCCTGACAAACCCTGGTCTTTGGCAATGAGTTCCGCCAGGTCCAGGACCTGTACGTCTTTTTCCTTTTCTTTGTTTTTAACCCCGTCAGCCATCATCGTCAGGCAAAACGGACAACCCACAGCGATCGTTTTTGCTCCAGTCTGCAGGGCCTCCTCCGTTCGTTCCACGTTGATGTCCTTGTTGCCTTTTTCCGGTTCCTTAAACATTTGCGCCCCTCCGGCACCGCAACAAAGCCCCTTGCTCCGGCAGCGTTTCATCTCTACCAGCTCCATATCCAGTGCCTTAATCACATCCCGCGGTGCTTCGTACACGTCGTTTGCCCGGCCCAGGTAGCAGCTGTCATGAAAGGTAATTCGTTTGCCTTTATAGGTTCCGCCCCCTTTCATCACAATTTTCCCCTCCTGAATCAGCCCCTGCAAAAATTGGGAGTGGTGCATCACCTCGTAATTGCCTCCCAAGGCAGGGTATTCGTTTTTCAGGGTATTGAAGCAATGCGGGCAGGCCGTGACGATCTTTTTGATGCGATACCCATCCAGTACCTGTATGTTGCTGATGGCTTGCATTTGAAAGAGAAACTCATTGCCTGCTCTTCGGGCAGGATCCCCGGTGCAGGTTTCTTCCTCCCCCAACACGGCAAAATTGATCCCGACTTTGTTCAGTATTTTTGTAAAGGCAAGGGTTACCGCCTGGTACCTTTCGTCGAAGGAGCCCGCGCATCCGACCCAAAAAAGTACTTCGGGCGTTTCACCTGCGGCAGCCTTTTGGGCCATCGTGGGAACTTGATAGGTATTACTCATTATTCGTTGGTTTCTTTTCTTCCTGATTTAGTTTCGATGCCCAGTTGAATCGGTCGCTGGGAGCAAATTTCCAGGGGGCAAAACTGGTTTCTACGTTTTGGAACATCGCATTCCACTGGGCCGGACTGCCACTTTCTTCCATGGAGGTGTACCTTCTTAATTCCAAAATAATAGATAGGGGATCGATGTTAACCGGACAGGCTTCCACACAGGCATTGCAACTGGTGCAAGCGTTAATTTCTTCCTGGCTGATGTAATCGCCGAGCAGCGATTTGCCATCGTCTTTTCCTTCTTTTCCGGCCGCTTTGGATTGGCTGATTTCCTCTGCCCTGTCCCGAGTGTCCATCATGATTTTCCGAGGAGAAAGTTTTTTCCCGGTGATGCTGGCGGGGCATTCGGCGGTGCAGCGGCCGCATTCGGTGCAGGAAAAGGCGTTCATGATCTGGACCCAGGAAAGGTCCGGGACATCTTTCGCACCGAACCTACCTATTTCTGCCTGATCCGTCGCTTCGGGAGCGGCCTGTAGTCCCAGCATGGATTTCACCTCCTGTGTGACCACTTCCATGTTCGGTATTTTACCTTTGGACTCCAGATTGGAATACCAGGTATTGGGAAAGGCCAGAAATATGTGTAAGTGCTTGGAGTAGGTCACGTAGATGGCAAAGCCTAAAATTCCGATGATATGAAACCACCAGGCAAAGCGTTCCAAAAATAGCAGGGTAGTGCTGCTCAACCCCTCAAAGAGACCCTGAATGCTGCTGCTTATCCACAGCCCTCCTAATGGAATGTACCCTTCTACCCCACGATAGGCTAATAGTTGATCGGTCGCATTCATGGTCAGTATGGCGATCATAAGCAAGATTTCAATCCATAAAATCAGGTTAGCATCTAATCCGGGCCAGCCCTTCAGCTCGGCCGAACTCAGCCGGGGAACGTTCATTAGATTTCGTCGGACCAGAAAGGCAACACAGGAAATCAACACCCCCAAAGCGAGCAGTTCAAATACATTCATGGCCAGGGTATAGAAGCCCGCCAGCGCAGAGGCAAAAATCCGGTGGGTACCGGCCAGCCCATCTATGATAAACTCCAATACCTCCAGGTTGATCACGATAAAGGAAACGTAGATTATCAGGTGCAACAAGGCAGGCCCGATTCGCTTAAACATTTTCTGTTGACCAAAGGCTACCAGGGCCATGGTTTTCCATCTTTCTTTGGGCCGGTCGTTTCGGGCAAGGGGCCTTCCCAGCAGAATGGTCTTTCGGATATAGCTGATTCGCTTATATAAAATAAACCCTGCTGCGGCCAGAACCAATAAAAAAAGGATTTGCGGTAAGCTACTCATAGTGAATGTATTACTCTTAGGCCTCTATTTTTTTATTCAAATCGTTTGTACAAAAGTAACAAATACCTACCTTTGCATCACTTTCAGCGGTGATGTAGCTCAGTTGGTAGAGCATCGGACTGAAAATCCGTGAGTCGGTGGTTCGAGCCCACTCATCACCACTGGCCCTGGTTTCGACCAGGGCTTTTTTTTTGCCTTTTTTTTAATATTGAAGCTATATTCGGTCCTGCTGTCGTTTTTCATTTCCGCGGCAAATTAATAAATAGTACCGATGCATACTATTATAAACGCATTAATCAACCCGCCGCAGCAGCAGTTGTTCATATTTTCAGTATTTTATAATCGGTTGAACCCATTTGAAAAATAAATGCCGAAAAAAAATTGTCCAAAGCTGTAACATTCCTCTGCCAACTTCATCCTATACATGAATGAGCACTTTTTTTGAAGCAACGATATGGCCGCTACGAAATAAACTGTACCGCATGGCGTATCTCCGAACGAAAGACCGGGATGCAGCGAACGATGCCGTTCAGGAGGTCTTTTCGAAAGCATGGGAACACCGTCATAGCCTCGAGCGGATGGAGAATCCCGTGGGATGGACGGTGAAGACCCTCAAAAATCAAGTGCTGCAGCAGTTTCGGACCGAAAGCAGAATGGAGCCCCTGGGAAATCAAGAGGAAACGGTTCAGGAAGAGCCGGTCGAATCCCAGGAAGACAGCCAATCGGTGAAGTTGGTGTTTCGCTTTTTGGATGACTTGCCCGCTAAGCAACGGGAGGTGTTCGAATTGCGGGAAGTGGAAGGGTTGACCTATGACGAAATCGCCGGTTACCTGGAGATTCCACCCGAACAGGTAAAGGTAAACCTGCACCGGGCCAGAAAGAAGCTCAGGGAATTTCTAATGAAATGTAAGAACGATGAACGATAGATTAGATCAATTACTGGAGAAATACTGGGAGGGAGCGAGTTCACCTGCGGAAGAAGAAGAGATGAAAGCCCTATTGGAGAAGGTTTCTGGATACGAGCAGGAAAAGGTATTTTTCTTGGGAGTAGCGGCGATTAAAAAGCTGAATTTGCCGATATCAGCTAATCCTGATTTTAGGGAGATGTCTCCCCCAAAAAAGCGTGGATTTGTAAGACGCTGGATGAAAATCGCTGCGACGGTGATTTTACTTATCAGTTTTGGCTTTCTGATCCAGCAATATCAGGTGCAGCAAGAAAAAGAAGCGCAGGCCCAGGCCTATTTTGAGGTTATGGAGGCCTTTAGCCTGATCCAGCAAAATCTGCATAAGGGAGAAAAGGAAATGGAGGTCATGGATGATCTCAAATACCTGCAAGCTCCCCACCAATTGTTCAACCTTAACGACATACAAAATGATTAGGAAGTCAATTACCCTATTAATACCCTTGCTGCTGGTACTTGGCAGCCTGCAGGCACAGGAAAGTGCCATTGAAAGATTCTATTCCAAGTACATGGAGGACGAGCGCTTTTCCCGGGTCTATATCAGCCCCAAGATGATGCAGATGGCAGGTGGTTTTTTGAATTCCAACAGCGTGGAGGGGGATGAAGATGCAGACGACATGCTAACCCTAATCTCCAAAGTAAAGGGAATTCGGATTTTGTCCGGCGAGCAGGTCAATGGGCTAAACATGTTTGAAGAGGCCATCGGCCTCCTTAACCGCAACCAATACGAAGAGCTGATGGATATCAAAGACAAGGGCAGCTCTCTGAAATTTATGGTAAGGGAAGAAAGTGACCGGATAAAAGAGCTGCTGATGGTTTCGGGGACTAAGGAAGAATTTACCCTCATGAGCATGCTGGGGGATTTTACCTACAAAGACCTGAACATGCTATCTGAAAAAACCAATCTGCCCGGCATGAAGGAATACGGGCAGGGTAATAAAGAATAAGTTTTAAAAAATTGACGTATCGATTACACATTCAACTACACCATCATGAAAAATGCACTAACCATTGTCTCCCTTTCTTTGCTGTTTTGCCTGCCCTTAGGCCTCTTTGGCCAGAGTAAAAGCGTGGACCGGCTCTATAATCAATACAAAGGGGAGGACTCCTTCTTCCACCTGGATCTGGCAGGCAACTTCCTGGATTTTGCCAAGGGCTGGGACATAGACATTGAAGAAGCCAACCTGTCTGCCATTACCGAGAGCATCGAACGGGTCAAGCTCTTCAAGCTGCCGGTGAGTGGTAACCAGGCACGAGCCGATTTTAAAAAGTTGGCGCAGGGACTTGAGCGGGAAAACTACGAACTAATGATGGAGGCGGATGAAAAAGACAGTGGCGTATCCATTTATGCGCTGGGACAGCGCAACCTAAAGGGCCTGGTGCTACTGATTCGTTCCAATGAGGATGCCGAATACCTCGTGATAGAGTTGGAAGGGCAGTTTGACCAAAAGGCCTTGGCCAAGGTAGGGAAGGGGATTTGATACTTGGTACCCAGTCCGAGAAGGAAAGGGTTGGGAAAACCGCAGTCGTCTAAAACCCTTGAGGTCTTCGAGACCTCGAGGGTTTTATTCGTGTACGTTCTTCGAAAAGACCTTCGGGGTTGGGAAAACCCCAAAGGTCAATATCCATAACCGTTGAGGTCTTCGAGACCTCGATGGTTTTATTCGTTTACGTTCTGCGGAAAGACCCTCGGGGTTGGGGAAACCCCAAGGGTCAATGTCTATAACCTCGACGGATTCATTTCGTAAGATCTCTGGCAATGACTCCATTACACAGGATTTTTATTGTCGAGAGGAATTTTCAAGCCCGCCATTTTTTTTGTATTTTTTCTAATTCAATCATCTTACGGCTCATGAAGCAATTG
>JAWLFL010000077.1:0-16877 GCA_041685605.1 Cyclobacterium sp.
GGATGTTATTGTACATCATTTTCATCGTATTGACGATTGTCAAAGCTAAATACATCATGATGGAATTCATGCACCTTGGCGACGAAGTGAAACCATTGTTTTATTCCATTATTGTCCCATTAATTTTTCTTATTTGGCTTATTATTGCCCTTTTCAGAGAAGGAGCAGATATCTTTTTGATGCGTTGGTAGCCAAGGAACAAAAATTGTACATCAATGAATGGTTGGAGTGGAATCTTCAACCATTTTTTTTGTTATGAGATAGTATGAAAATGTTACGCTTTCTTCAGATCATGGTTTTGATCTGTGTGTTAATGATCCCAGTGTTGATTATTCTGTTTTTAAGAGGTTTTACTACTAACGAATATACCATTCCCATTCTCTATGAGCAGGGGGTGGAAGACCCTTATCAGCAATGTGATTACGAAGGCAATTCGGGGCAGCATTATATTCCTGACTTTTCCCTGACCGACCAGTTGAACCGGGAGGTTCAGCGGGAGGATATGCGTGGGAAAGTTACCATCGTGGATTTCTTTTTTACCAGTTGCCCCAGTATTTGCCCGGTAATGTCCTCGGAGATGGAGCGGGTTCAGGATGCGTTTCGGAATGAAGACAAGGTACAGATATTTTCGATCAGTATTGATCCCACTTACGATACGCCCGAGGTCCTCGCTGAATATGCAGAACGGCACCGGGCCGAAAGGGACAAATGGTTTTTTCTCACGGGAAATAAAGAGCATATCTATGACCTGGCCAGGTGCGGGTTTGTTTTGCCCACCATAGACGGCGAATCCGAACCGGAAGACTTCATTCACAGTGATAAATTTGTACTGGTGGACGAGATGGGTAGGATCAGGGGGTATTATAGCGGAACTGAAAGGGAGAGTGTGGATTTACTGGTATTGGAAACTAAAATATTATTGCACGATGGAGACAAAAATTGACGCGAACCGAAGTGATGGTTCCATGTTTCGTTGGATTACCTTTATTTCCGTATTGGTGCCCGTACTGGTAGCCATACTGCTATTCATGCCGTCCAAAATTGACACTGGGCAAGATTGGGTTTATTTTTTGCCTCATCTGAATGCCGTTATCAATTCGGCGGCGACCATTGCCTTGCTACTTGGGGTGTATTTTATCAAACAAGGAAAGAGGGGCTTGCACAAAGTATCCATGACCACTGCTTTCGTGTTGGGTGCCATGTTTCTGGTTAGCTATGTGCTGTACCATGCGTCCGCGGAGAGCACTTCTTTTGGCGGTGAGGGGTGGATCAGAGGGTTGTATTATTTCCTTTTGATTACGCATATTATTTTAGCTGCAGTGGCATTGTTTCCCATCTTGTGGGCCTATTATTACGGATATACTGGAAAGTATGACAAGCACCGTGCCGTGGTAAAATATGCCTTTCCTATTTGGCTCTATGTGACCGTCAGTGGGGTGATTGTTTACTTGATGATCAGCCCTTATTATTCGCACTGATATTTTACCTTTGGGGTAAGAACTTTGTGAGTAAAAATACCGTTACTTAGATGATGAAAACTGGTGTGAAATATCTGATAGCCTCTGTACTGATGTTGGTTTTGACCCTGCCGCAGGTCGTGGCGCAATGTGCCATGTGTAGGGCGACGATTGAAAATAATGTTAGCAATGGTGATACTACGGTAGGAGCCGGATTGAATTTGGGTATTCTTTATTTATTCCTTGCCCCCTACCTTCTTTTATCAGTTATTGCCTTTTTTTGGTATAAGAAAGCGAAAAGGAAGAAAAAGCTAACCTTTTGACGCAGAAATCGCATCCAGCCATTGTTAGATTCGTTCTAATCCCTAGTGTATTGATTTTTTCCTCTATTGGGTTATTTTTTTACTAAAGTAGAACAGATTTTGCTTGTTAGCACCTAGCCCTACTGAATGCCCAAATCGCAATGCTAAAAAAAAGAAGGATACTATTAGCCGTTTTTATTCTCATGTTGGGGATCGTTTTGTCCTTGAATTTTTTTCTGGGGAGCGACAAAGATCAGGATATGGCCTTTTATACCTCCCAGCTGGAAGAGCGAATGGCCGAAGTAATCCAACAATTTGATGAAGACTATATTCAACTCGTAACGGCCAATCCGTCGACTAGTGAGTTAACCTTTTCTTCCCTTACTTTTCCTCATCACTATCCCTATTATATTTTTACGAAAGAAGGAGATCTTCAGTACTGGTCGGACATTGAAATGGTGCCGCAGTTTGACAACCTGAATTTATCCAAAAAGTACCAGCTGATAGAGAATGAACGGGGAATTTACTTTGCAAAACTCTGGCACTTAAATCGAAATGGCACCGAATACCGGCTACTCCATGTATATCCGCTGGTGCATAAATTGACCATTGATAATGAATACCTTCCTGACGGATTTGACCGGCAAACCTTCGGTAATGACCGGTTTGTTCTCTCTAACCAGCCTAAAGAGGGATACCAGGAAGTTTATTTCGAAGAAGATTACCTGTTCTCTATTTTCTTTAGGGTAGGATTCGATACAGCTGGCAAGGCTACTAATCACACCTTGCTGGTTTTTTTCTTCTCCCTTTTGGGGCTTGTGTTGATTATTGGCGGTGACTTTGTTTACACGCTCTGGACAAAGGGGCAAAAGGGTATTGCTACTTTTTATACTTTTTTAATTTTAGGTTGCATCCGAATATTGATGCTTGCTTTCAGTTTTCCGAATGATTTTTTCCAAACAGGCATTTTTGACCCTAGCCTTTATGCCTCGTCCAAACTGAACCCCAGCCTGGGGGATTTGCTGCTAAATGTGATTTGCTACCTGGTAGTTTTGAGTATGGTCATAGCAATCTTGGGTAGTAAACGCTTGCTTTTTAATTTTATTCAGTTCCGAAAGAAGTATGCCTGTAGCATTCAATTGTTGGCGGCATACCTGCTTTCTACCTTTCTAATGTTTCTGTTTTTCTTTCTTTATGTAAACATTGTTGAAAATGCGCAGTGGAATCTGAATATTGCCTCTATTCCGACATTTGACTACCTAAAGGCAATCAGCCTATTCGTTATTTTCCTGGGAGGAGCCGCTTACCTCCTTTTCTCCATTATCGGGTTGAATATGGTATTGTACAAACGTTCGGACCCCGTTTTTTTCCCCTTAAGAGTATTGATGCTTTTTGCTCTTCCATTGATTGTGGTGCTGTTTTTTGTGGATTTTATTTGGTTGATTTCTTTTTTGGCACATTTAATTTTGTTAATAGCGATTGTCACTTTTCGATTGTACAACAAAATCTTTAAGCTGGAATTCAACACCTTCCTGACCTTCTTTTTCGCCTGTTTGATTGGAGCGATTATTTCGAGTACCGCATCTTACCAGCACTTTCGAAATGATCAAATTAGATCCAAACAAAAATTCGCTACCACGATTATGCTCGATCGGGATGTGATGGGGGAATTTTTGTTGGAGGAAATCATGAACCGCATTGAGGAGGACTTGTTTATCAAGACCAGAATCTCCGACCCGTTACTTTCCAAGGATCCCATTGAAAGGAAATTACAAAAGATCTACCTCTCCGGCTATTTTGACCAGTATAATCAAAAAATATCGGTCTTCAATCAAGCCGGGCAACCTATTCTGGATGGTGCGGAAAGTCCGAGTCTGGACGAGTACAAAAACAAGTACATGAATAGTGATTACGCGACACAGGTACACAACCTTTACTATGTAAAAACCACTGAGACCAACACTGGAAACCGACTGGTGGCATTTATCAAAATTCACCGGGAGGATTATTTCCTGGGCACCATTGTCATTGAATTGAATCAACAACGCCTGGAGTCGGGGAAGGCATTCCCTAAATTATTAATGGACAACAAATACGCGTCCAATTATATAGAAACGAATTTTGACTTTGCCATTTTTGACGAAGGAATGTTGGATTACAGTTCAGGGGTCTATAGCTATCGAAGCGCAGCAACGGATGAGATGTTGGCCGATCCCGACCTGTTCACCGAAGGTATAATCGAAAACGAATACCATCACTATGGTGTGGAATACAATGAAAAAGTCATCGTTATCTCCTCTCCACAATACCCTGGAAATTATATTTTGGGGGACATGGCCTTTTCCTTCGTCAGTTACCTGATATTGACCTTGGTTACTATATGCGTTTTCCTGGCCTTGGCAGGAGTTGATACCATTCGTTTTAATTACGCCACCAAATTACAGTTGTACCTGAATTTTGCTTTTTTCTTCCCCATGCTAATCATCAGTGTTATTGCCGTTGGGTTTTTGAGCCACTCATATACCCAGGATTTACACCGGCAGTACTTTCAAAAAGCGGGGATCATTCGGGATAATTTAAACAGAAACCTTGGAGGTGACCAATTTTCCGGCCTGAATCGGGATGAAATCAACGATGAATTATTTTCCCTTGCAAATGCTACGGATGCCGATATCAATCTGTATATGCCAAATGGGCTGCTTATGGCCAGTAACCAACCCGCTATTTTTGATAAGAAGATCCTGACTCGGTACCTGCATCCTGGTGCCTTTGTGTCCATTATTGAAAATCAGGAAAACAGGCTGCTACAAACCGAAAATGTGGGCACCATGCAGTTCAAGACGGTCTACCTGGCATTGAAGAATGGTGAAAACCAGCAGTTGCAAGCCATCATTGCCATCCCCTTCTTTGAAGCTGAAGAGGAATTAAATGCGATGATCACAGAAGTATTTAGTAATATTTTGGTGATTTTTGTGCTGATGTTTTTGGTTTTTCTGATCATCTCCTACTTCGTGTCGCGGCACCTGACGCATCCGTTTAAATTGCTGACCCAAAAACTGAAAGACACCGACCTGGAAAATAATGAATACATGGTGTGGCCCTCGAAGGACGAAATCGGACTGCTGGTCAACGAATACAATAACATGTTATTTAAGCTGGAAGCGAGTAAAAAAGTATTGGCCTCCAATGAAAAGGAGTCGGCCTGGCGGGAAATGGCGAAGCAAGTGGCCCATGAAATAAAAAACCCCCTTACTCCCATGAAATTGACCTTGCAGCACTTATTGCGGCTGAAAGGGGAAAATAAACTGGATCAGAAAGATGCCCTGGAAAAACCGATATTATCCATCATCCATCAGGTGGATACATTGAGTGAAATTGCCAGCTCTTTTTCTACTTTTGCCAAGATGCCGCTTCCTCAAAATCAGGAGCTGGATTTTCGGGCTGTGGTTAACGAATGCGTGTCCTTGTTTTGTACCCGTGAGGATCTGCAACTGGAATTTGAGGATACGATTCCGGAGGGCCGTTCTTCCAAAATAATGGGGGACGAAAAGCTCTATGGACGCGTGATATCCAATTTAATCATCAACGGGATCCAAGCCGTGCCGGATGGTCAAAAGCCAATGATTCAAGTTTGTCTTACCTACGAGGAGATGGGAATGATCCAGTTGGCTATCAAGGATAACGGAAAAGGGATAGACGATGAATTAAAAGAGAAGGTGTTTCTTCCCAATTTTAGCACCAAAACAGATGGATCCGGTCTGGGCCTGGCCATTGCCAAACGTGGTGTGGAGACTGCCGGAGGAAAAATATGGTTTAAAACTTCAAAAGACTCAGGGACTGTATTTTACCTGCGTTTCCCGCTTATCGGGTAAGAGCTCAATTATTCCACTGGAATTTATTACTTTAGTGGCCAGTTATCGTCAGTGCTATGGGGTTGGTGAAGTTTTTTTTAACTTTCTTAATGTTTTTTTTTGGAGTGGCCGCAATGGCCCAATCGCTCCAGGAAACCTGCACCTGGATCAAACCAAATCCGAGTTCCGCCGAGTTCCTATTGGATTCCATGAGCGTTCGCCCCTCGACCATCCGTGTGACTGATCCTGATGGAAATCCCCTACCCCATGACTACCAAATCCAGACCGGTAAAATAAGGGTAGATAGCGGAAATACTCCGCTGCCCGATTCCCTGCAGGTTTGTTACGATCCCCTGCCATTTGCTTTTCACAAAACGTATCGAAAGCGCTCCCTGGCCGAAGATTACGATTCTCTGGCCTATTTCAAAGACAGCCCTCCGGATAAAAAACCGATTATGGACTTTAAAGAGGAAGTATTCTCCTCCAATAAGCTCAATCAATCGGGAAGTCTTACCCGGGGAATATCCTTTGGAAATACCCAAAACGTCTTTGTCAATTCAGCACTAAATCTTCAAATGGACGGGGAATTGACCGACGATTTACAGATCCGTGCCAGTATCACCGACCAGAATGTACCTTTTCAGCCGGAGGGAAACACCCAGCAGATTCAGGATTTTGACAACGTGTTGATCGAACTGTACAACGAGCAATTCAACCTCGCCGGGGGGGATGTCGTTTTGCAGCAGCGGAAGTCTGAATTTCTTCGTTACTATAAAAATGTGCAGGGACTTCAATTTAGCTCCGATTACAGTCTCGGATCCAACTGGAAGGCATCCACGCAAACCGGGGCTGCAATAGCGAAAGGTAAATTTGCCTCTGTACTACTCGATGTGTTGGAAGGTGTCTCCGGCCCTTATCGCGTAAGAGGTCCTGGTAATGAGCGGTTTGTTATCATCATGGCCAATTCTGAAAAGGTGTTTTTGGATGGTAAACAACTAAGAAGGGGGTTCAATAATGATTACACCATTGATTACAATCAGGGGGAAATAACCTTTACTCCGGATGTATTGATCACGCAATATTCCCGGGTCCGGGTGGACTTTGAATACTCGGAAAGAAACTTTTCCAGATCCATATTGACCGCCAGTCATCAGCAACAAAATAAAAATGTACTGGTATATTTGAATTATTACCGGGAAAAAGATGATCGCAACCAGCCACTGTTTATGGAGTTTTCTGATGCCGACAAAAATTTGTTGGCAGCAGTGGGGGATGATCTCTCGGCTGCCACCATTCCACGCATAGATAGTATCCCCTTTGACCCAAACCGGATTTTGTATAAAAAAGTGACCGAGGTAAACGAGAACGGAGATCCTTTCAGCTATTATGCTTACAGTACCGACCCGGACGAGGCTTTTTATGCCATTGGATTCTCTGAAACTGGAGTGGGAATGGGACATTACCGAAGGGAAAAGCAACTGGCGAATGGGATCGTTTATGAGTTTGTGCCCCCGGTGGACGGGGTTCCCCAGGGCAATTATTCGATCCGTACTCCTTTGCCGGCTCCAAATAAAAAACAGATGGTAACGGCCGGAACCGAAATCCAGTTGGGCGCATACGAAAAAGTGTTTTCAGAGGTAGCCCTGTCAGACCAAGATGAAAATCTCTTTTCTCCACTGGATAAGGGTGATAATGCAGGATATGGTCTCAAAGCCGGGTTGATTTCAGAAGGCAGATCGGTTTCTTCCCTGAAAGGCTATCGATTCAACGGACAATCGACCGTGGAATACAATTCCACTCATTTTTCTTTTATCGATCGGTTGCGGTACATAGAGTTTGATAGAGACTGGGGGCTGCGGCCTGAAGAAAACCAAACGAATGCGGCCGAAAAACTTTTTCAGGCAAAAGTAGAGCTGGCAAAAGATGCGAACAATCGGATCGCCTACAGCCTTGATCTCCGGGAGCGGAGGGGCGTATTGGCAGGAATGCAGCAAAAAGCAGCATTTTACCATCATTTCAAAAACAGGTGGCTCTTAACCAATGACTTTTTTCGTCTGAGCAGTGATGTTCAGACCTTAAACTCGGATTGGCTGCGTTATGAAGGCGAATTGAAATACCGGTCCCGTTTTTTGGTGCCAGGCTACCGGTTCCAGGTAGATCGAAACGTCGTTTCCAATCCTCAAAAGGAACAGGTAATCCGAACGGCTATGAACTTTAAAGAACATCAGGTTTCCCTGCATACCAATGATACCTTGAAATTCCATGCCTATGCCACCGCCAGCCTACGGGAAGATAGAGCCGTTAGCGATGGTGAGCTGATTCCGGATACCCGGGCTTTTGTGAATACCTATGGGTTGAGAGGAACCTTTGGTTTGCATACGCTCAAGGGCTCATTTACGTATCGGGAGCTGTCGTTTATGAGCCGGGAGCAGGCGGAGGAAACGACTGTCATGGGAAAACTGGATTACCGGAGTTCCCTCTTTGACCAAAACCTGAACAATGAATTTACCTATGCCCTGGGAAATGGGAGGGAATTGAGAAGGGAATTTGTATTTCTTCCCGTGCCTACCGGCGAAGGAACCCACACCTGGCGAGATGATAATGAAGATGGCGTGCAGCAACTAAACGAATTTTACCTGGCCATCAATCCGGAAGAAAAAAACTACATCAAACTATTCGTGCCCACGGATGAATACGTGCAGGCTTATACCACCTTGTTTAATTACCGGCTGAATGCGAAATTCCCTTCCGAATGGAAAGAAGAGGGAGGGCTTAAAAAATGGCTTTCCCGGTTTTCCAATCAAACCAATTGGAACGTGGAAAAGAAGATTACTTCCAGGGATATATTCCAACGCATCAGCCCGCTACTTGCCAATGCAAACGACACTTCTTTGTTATCGCTACGTCAGACTTTCCGTTCTTCCCTGTTTTTTAATCGGGCTTCAGCTGTGTACGGTATGGACGTATCCTTCTACAATTCCCATCAAAAACAGTTGCTTACCGGCGGATTTGAAGATTTTTCCCGGGATGATTGGCGTGTAAATGCCCGGTATTCGTTAAACTCCCAATGGAATCTGCTGATGTACTGGAACCGGGGGTTTCGAAATTCGGCCTCGGATTTTCTGGATAACCGGGATTTCACCATTTACCAGCAGACCATGGGGCCGGAAATAAACCTGCAGCCATCGCCAGCCTTCAGGGCATCTTTGAAATACCGGATGACAAGTAAGGAAAACCTGGCCAATGAAGCGTTTGAAGAAAGCGCCAGGATTCATGAAGCTACCTTTAATGTCCGGGTAGCCAGGGCCATTCAAACCACCCTTAACGCACAGCTGGCCTACACCTTCATCGACTATAATGGCAAGGTAAACAGCCCGACCGGTTACGAGATGCTACAAGCCCTTACACCGGGAAATAATACCGTTTGGAGTGTTAATTGGCTTCAAAAGATTGGGGAGGGGCTCCAGTTAACCATGATTTATGAAGGAAGGAATTCTCAGGGACTCGAGCGATTGGTGCATACCGGGCGCATGCAGGTTTCCGCCTTATTCTAATTAGGCATAGCGCTGGAAAAAATGTAACTTTGTACCGATTATTTGGTTGTCATACTAATAATTAAAACACAAACTAATGTCAAAAAGTATTTTGGTCACCGGAGGCACCAAAGGGATTGGGAAAGCCATTATCCATCGATTTGCAATGGAAGGCTTTACCATTTTTACCTGCAGCAGGAACAGCGGCGAACTGAACGCCCTCAAGGAGCAGGTCGAAGGCCTCTATCCGGAAGCCTCCGTGAAGGTGATGGAAGCCGATTTATCCCAAAAGGATGAGGCCAAGGCATTTGCCGCCTTTGTAAAAAAATCCACGGTTCCTGACGTTTTGGTGAATAATACCGGTATTTTTATTCCCGGTAGCCTTCACGAGGAGCCGGAAGAGAACTTCGAGAAAACGATGCATACGAATTTATTCAGCACTTACTATCTTACCAGAGCCTTTACGGATGCGTTTATTAATAGAAAAAGCGGCCATATTTTTTCCATCGGAAGCATTGCAGGTCTCACCGCCTATGCGAATGGCGGAAGCTATGCAGTCTCCAAATGGGCCATGCTGGGATTTACCAAATGCCTGCGTCAGGAGCTCCTTCCTCATGGAATTCGGGTAACCTCCGTTTTGCCCGGGGCTACGTACACTGCGAGCTGGGAAGGAGTGGATTTGCCGGAGGATCGGTTTATAAAAGCAAGTGATGTGGCGGAGGCAGTTTGGTCTGCCTATAACCTTTCACCCCGTTCTGTTGTTGAAGAGGTAGTGATCCGGCCACAATTAGGTGATATATAATTATGGAACTGAAAACCATCGAAGAAAAGACAGGCTATTGCAATAGCCTCACTGACTATTCCCGAAGGAAAACCATCCCTGTAAAAGTGGGTGATTTAATGATAGGAGGGGATAATCCCATCGTAGTTCAATCCATGACCACAGTGGACACCATGGATACGAATGGATCTATTGAGCAATCCATTCGAATGATCGAAAGTGGCTGCCAACTGGTAAGAATTACGGCACCTAGTATCAAAGAGGCTGAAAATTTACGAAAGATTAAAGAGGGATTGAGAAACCGTGGCTATACCACGCCCCTGGTCGCAGACATTCATTTTACGCCAAATGCAGCCGAAGTTGCCGCGCAAATCGTAGAAAAAGTACGGGTAAATCCGGGAAATTACGCTGATAAAAAGAAGTTTGAAACGCTCGAATATACCGATAGCACCTATCAGGCCGAATTGGAACGGATTCGGGAGCGGTTTTTGCCTTTAGTAAAAATCTGCAAGGCAAACGGCACCGCCATGCGTATCGGAACCAATCACGGGTCCCTTTCGGATCGGATCATGAGCCGGTACGGGGACACACCGCTGGGTATGGTGGAGTCAGCCCTTGAGTTTTTACGGATTTGTGAGGATGAAAATTACCATGACATCGTTATTTCCATGAAGTCCTCCAATACCCAGGTAATGGTTCAGGCGTACCGCCTGCTGGTGCAAAAGCTGGATGAGGGAGGTTTTAAGCCCTACCCGCTTCATTTGGGAGTTACCGAAGCGGGAGATGGTGAAGATGGAAGGGTAAAATCAGCCGTAGGTATTGGTGCCCTGCTGGAAGATGGTCTTGGAGATACCGTTCGGGTCTCCCTTACGGAAGATCCGGAGTTTGAATCCCCGGTGGTCAAAACCCTCATCGACCGGTACGCCCAGCGTCCCGAAAAATCGGGCATTCCACGGCTGGATTCCTATCCCCTGGATCCATTTAGCTACACCAAAAGAAAAACGGTGGAGGTGGGGAATTTTGGAAGCGGAAACGTGCCCAGGGTGATTACCGATATTTCTAAGTTGAACCTATTGGAGCCCAAGGAGCTAAAAGGTGCCGGTCACTTTTACCTGCCGGAACCGGATAAGTGGAAGATGAACGACCAGGGCTGCGATTACCTGTATTCGGGTTCCACTCCTGTCCCTTTTATGCTTCCCAACGGGGTAAAAGAAATTATTGATCACGCTGCCTGGAATTCGCATGCGGACAGGAAAAATAGTTGCCCGGCCATCTCCCTTGAGACGCTGAAATCCAGTCAGGAGCTACACCCCGAAGTTAATTTCCTCTTTTTACCCTGTGAGCAGGTGGAGGAGGCAATACCCCTGCTATCCGATGAGATGCCGGTTGTGATTGTGTTGGCGACAGATAAAATGCATCAAATGCAGGCGTTGAGACGGGCTTTTGTATCGCTGATACAGGCCGATATTCAATTACCCGTGGTGCCCAAGGTGAGTTACGCGGACGAAGACACTGAAAAAACGATGCTTTTTGCCGCCACGGATGTGGGAGGCTTGCTTATCGACGGGCTGGGTGATGGCATCATGATCGGGCTGGATCGATTGAACTTAGATCAGCGGCAAGTCTTGCTGGACCAAATCAAATTACACAACTCAGTCAGTTTTGGTGTTCTTCAGGCAGCCAGGACGCGAATGTCCAAGACCGAATACATTTCCTGCCCTTCCTGTGGCCGCACCTTGTTTGACCTGCAGGAAACGACCGCAATGATCCGAAAAAGGACCGACCACTTAAAAGGGGTCAAAATTGGAATAATGGGCTGTATTGTGAATGGTCCCGGAGAGATGGCAGATGCAGACTATGGCTATGTGGGTTCCGGAAAAGGCAAGATCACCTTGTATAAAGGGAAAGAAGTCGTCAAGCGCTCGGTACCCTCTGAAAGGGCGGTGGATGAGCTAATAGAAATCATCCGGCAAGATGGGCAATGGATAGAGCCGGAAACCAACGATTCCCATCATTAACTACTAAAATCAATAATATCATGTCCAATAAGTTAAAGGAGTTCTTTGAGGTAGGCGAGGTAGGAAACTATTTCATCCGGGTTTTTAAAAAGCCGGACCCCAACAAGAAAAGCAATTTCAATCTGCGCATGATGCATGGCATCAACAAAATATCCATTGTGGTATTTCTAGCGGCACTCATTTTCTGGATTTTCAAACGAATCATGTATTAATGAAAATTGATTTTTTCAGAAGTTATTGTCTCAAGAAAACAGGCACTACCGAATCCACCCCTTTTGATGAGAACACCCTCTGTTTTCAGGTGGGAGGTAAAATTTTTGCGATCATTGATATTGAGTTGTTTGAAAGTGTAAATCTGAAATGCGATCCAGAAAGAGCAGTGCTACTCCGGGAGCAATACGAGGGGATTCTACCCGGCTACCATATGAATAAAAAACACTGGAATACATTGTCCTTTGATGGGTCCATCGCTGATTCCCTGATTTTGGAATTGGTAGATCATTCGTACGAATTGGTGTATGCGGGTCTTCCCAAAAAGATAAAAGAGCAACTTTCCCAATGACTTTTCTGACCATCAAGGGCTTGGGTAAAACCTACCCCGGAGAAGTGCATGCCTTACAGGATGTAAGTCTTGAAATAGGGAAGGGGGAACGCTGGGCAGTTGTTGGTTCCAGTGGTAGTGGAAAAAGCACCCTGCTGAGGCTCATCGCCGGCTTGGAAGTTCAGGATACGGGCGAGGTGCACCTGAACGGAGAAAGAATATTGAATTCCCAGGAAAAGCTGGTAGCTGGCTACGATGCCCTACAATTGGTCAGGCAGGACAATGGGCTCTTCCCCCATTCCACTGTCGCTGAAAATATCACACGTCCTTTATTACAATACGATAAAGATTACGCCAGGGAGCGATTGGACCATTTATTGAAGCTGTTTGGCCTTGAAAGCAAACGGCAGGCATACCCGCGGCAATTGTCAGGAGGAGAACAACAAAAAGTAGCCATTGCACGCGCCATGAGCCTGGAGCCGGAGGTGCTGTTGCTGGACGAGCCGTTCAACTCCCTGGACAGCATGCAGAAAAGAGACTTGCTGGATGAACTCAACCTGATCTTTCAGGAATTGGAGCTCACTTTGCTGATGGTCACACATGACATTCAGGATGCCTTATTACTCACGGACAAGCTTTGTGTGTTTTCCAGCGGAGGAAAGCTGGCCAGCAAGGGTAACACCAAGGATATCCATCAGGACCCGCCGTCCGCATACGTAGCCGGATTTTTTGGGCCACTAAATGCCTTACCTGGAAAAAAAAACCAATTCCTTCGCCCTGCGCACATTCAGGTAAAAAAAAGTGATGGGAAAATAACCGGTAAAGTACTGATGAAGCGGTACTTTCCGGAATATGACTTATTAACCATCAAAGTTGATGGTGCCGAACAAGCCTGGCAGGTGGCCTTTCCGGAGCGGGGTCTTTCGAAGGGAGATACGGTTCAGTTGACCTGGGAGGAAGCCCGGGAGCTTCATTTACCTGAATAGGCTAGATCATAAAGCCCTCATCCCGTTCCTTGTCCGTCGCTTCCCGTACTTCAAAGACTTCACCTTCAAAATGCAGGTTCATGCCGGTTAGCGGGTGATTAAAATCCAACAACAACTCTTCCCCCAGGTCTTTTACAATTTTTGCCTGCATGGGATAGCCATCTTCATCTACCAGCGGTAGGAAATTGCCCTCCTGGAGCATCTCCTCTTGAAATCCTCTTTCGGTATTGAACTGGGCTTTGGGAACCGACACGATCAATTCATCATCGGCTTTTCCATAGGCTTCGGCTACTTCCAGTATAAATTGAAAGGAATCTCCGATGGTTTTTTCTTTTAATTTTTTTTCAAAAGCTTCGGGCAGGCCACTGTTGCCAAAAAGAAAATAAAACGGATCCGATTCATCTCTTACCTCTACGCTAAAGGGAGGATCCTCAGAAGCCTCATTGGTTACTTTTAATTCGTAGGTAAGCCCTACGACGGTATTTTCGTTGATTTTCATATGCTTAATGTAAGGGGACAAAGGTAAGGTATATAAGGCGTAATTAAAATCTGTCCCCGGAGCCAAAAGGAATACCCGCACAAGTTTTCCCGAAAGTTTTGCTTATTTTAAGCGTTAATTTTACCTTTAATCCATCCAACACATCCAACTAGCCTATGAAGCAGGTAGCTTTTACCATGAAATTGATTCCGGGTAATGAAGCGGAATACGAACGGAGACATAAGGAAATCTGGCCGGAATTGGCTTCTCTTCTGCGGGAAGCCGGGATACAGGAATACCATATTTTTCTTGACCCAGGCAGTCACACCCTTTTCGCTTTTCAAAACCTGAACGAACAGGGGGCCAACACCCATAACCTTCCGGACAATACCATTATGCAAAAGTGGTGGGCCTATATGGCCGATTTGATGGAAACCAATGAAGACCAGTCTCCGAAAGTTCAGCCGCTCCAAAAGGTCTTCAGCCTATAAAATAAAAGCGATCCCTCCCACCGATGATGCAACGATATAAAACGTTACAATTAAGTCTCTATTCACTGTTTTATTTGGCTTTTCTCCTTGGACATGCTGGCTGCCAGCAGGAAGAGCCGTTTACGCCAATCGTAAAGGCTGGCGAATGGCCGGAAGTGACCCGCAGCTCAA
Organism: Cyclobacterium sp.; assembly: GCA_041685605.1. Classification (GTDB taxonomy): domain Bacteria; phylum Bacteroidota; class Bacteroidia; order Cytophagales; family Cyclobacteriaceae; genus Cyclobacterium. Next base: position 14,610 of record JAWLFL010000077.1, read on the forward strand.
AACCCTGGACGCGATGGTGGTGGATGGGCAATGCTGTGGATAAGAAAAACCTGACAAACCTGCTTCAATCCTATGAAGCCGCAGGTCTGGGGGGATTGGAAATTGCCCCGATTTATGGAGCAAAAGGATTTGAAGATCGTTTTTTGACCTATCTTTCTCCGGAGTGGATGGAAATGCTTCATCACACCGTGGCTACAGCCGATAGCCTGAACATGGGCATTGACCTGACGCAAGGTACTGGCTGGCCCTTTGGCGGACCAATGGTCCAACCGGAAATGGCCGCCCAGCGAATGGTGATCCAACAGTATACCTATTCCGGCCAAGAGGGATTAGACCGGCCCATCCTGCTTGAAAACACCCGTGCCACCCGCTTTGAATACGGGCTGCACACGGTAATGGCCTTTAAGGAAAACGAGACTCCGGTAAACCTTACCAGCCAAATTGACGATACCGGAGAATTGTCCTGGGACGCTTCCGGAAAATGGGAGCTGGTGGCGGTATTTAAGGCGCAAACCGGTCAGATGGTCAAAAGGGCGGCACCCGGTGGACAGGGCTTTACCCTGGACCATTATTCCAAAGAGTCCGTCAGTGACTACCTCTCGCATTTTGAAGAGGCCTTTAAAGATGATTTTCCCGGGATACGGGCATTTTATAATGATAGCTTTGAAGTGTATGGGGCGGATTTTACGGAGAATTTTTTTCAGTTCTTCCAGGAAAAGCGAGGATACGACCTGCGGAATCATTTACCGGAATTGCTGGCAGAAGAACCGGACGAACGCAGTGGCCGCTTAAAGTCCGATTACCGGGAAACAATCAACGACATGCTTCTGGAGAACTTTACCGGTCAATGGACCGATTGGGCCAATAGCCAAGGCAAGCTAACTAAAAATCAGGCGCACGGTTCACCTGGAAACCTACTGGACCTATATGCCCGGGTGGACATACCCGAGGGGGAAACCTTCGGTTCCAGTTATTTTCCCATACCCGGTATTCGAAGAGATAGTGCCGACATTCGAAACGTGGATCCCGATCCCATCATGCTGAAATTTGCCTCCTCAGCCGCACATTTGACCGGAAAAAACCTGGTTTCCACAGAGACCTTTACCTGGCTGGGAGAGCATTTTAAATCTGCTTTCTCACAAGCAAAACCGGAATTGGAGCAGGCTTTTCTGGCGGGAATCAACCATATGTTTTACCATGGGGTAACCTACTCTCCCGAGGAGGTGGATTTTCCGGGATGGTTGTTTTATGCATCTTTGAATCTGAATACCCATAACAGCCTATGGCCCCATTTTAGAGGCTTTAATGCGTACATACAGCGCGTTCAGTCGGTGCTGCAATCCGGAACGCCGGATAATGAACTGCTCATGTACTGGCCGGTGTATGATGTGTGGGCGGATCCGGAAGGCTTATCCAAGATGTTGACCGTACATGGGATTGATGAATGGTTGCATCCCACTCCTTTTTATAAAGGGTCCAAGATGCTGATGGAAAAGGGATTCGGATTGGATTTTGTCTCCGATGCCTTGATTGGGGATTTACAGGTTTCGGATGGCCAACTTTCCTCCGCCAATGGGAAATACAGCGCTCAAGTTTTGGTGGTGCCAAAGCTTACGTATATGCCGGTAACCACGCTGGAGCGGATCCTTTCGCTGGCAGAAAAAGGGGCGAAAGTGGTTTTTCAGCAGGTACCCACCGAAGTTCCCGGGTTTAACGATTTCACTTCCAGAAAGGAAGCATTGGATTCATTATGGGAGTCGTTGGCATTTGAAGCAACTGCCGGCTCACAACTGGCAAAAGTAGGAAGCGGGCAGGTAATCCTATCGGAAGACCTGCTTCAGGCCATGGAATTGGCGGGACTGGAACGGGAAACGCTGGTGGATGAAGGGCTTCAGTATATCCGTCGAAATCTTAATGGGGAGCGATACTATTACCTGGTGAACCATTCCGCTGAAGCAGTAAACAGCTATATCCCGCTGAAGTACGGGGCGAATGAGGCGGTACTGATGGATCCTGAACAAGGAAAAGTAGGGTTGGCACAAAACCGTGGAGAAAATGGAGAATTTGCTGTAAGGGTAAATCTGGACCCGGGGAAATCGCTGATCGTTCATTTGCTGCAGCAAGATTCCGAAGGCATTTCCGAGTGGAAGTACAGCCATTCTGAGCCGAAACTTATCCCGGTAGAAGGTCCCTGGACGCTAACCTTTACATCGGGTGGCCCGATGCTTCCGGAACCGCAGCAATTGGAGGAAATTCAGCCCTGGACCA
>JAWLFL010000078.1:0-16848 GCA_041685605.1 Cyclobacterium sp.
GCATTTGCTGCAGATGGGCTTCAACCACAAGGCTTCCGGGGATGTGCTGGTCATATTGGAACCGGCCTGGCTGACCAATTCCGTCCGGGGCACCACCCACGGCACCGGCTATACCTACGATACGCATGTGCCGATTGTATTTTACGGTTGGGGCGTTCCGGCCGGAAGCAGCAGCCGCTATGCCACCATCACCGATATTGCCCCTACGCTGGCCATGCTGCTCAAAACCAGGCTTCCCAATGGAGCTTCCGGTCAGCCGATTGGCGAGATAGTGGATGCGAAATGATTGGTTATAAGGGGGATTTGCTTTCGAGATTTCCTTATGGCTGAATGGGGAAAGGTCAGCACCGTTCATTATGTACGGCAGCTGGCAGGTATTTACTTACCTAAAAATCCGACCGCTGAACGAAATCCCTCCGCCGCGGCGGAGGGCAAGGGGGATTTTTTCGATGGTTTCCACTAGTCAATAGACTGGTTTATTGATAGTTACCTAAGTAAATCCCCTGAACCAAAGCAGTCAGCTTCCGGGGAAAATTCCTGAAGCTTTTGTCCATAAGTTATTGTTAGGTGAAATGCATAAGCATATTAACACTGAAACTATAATCCTAAACAGCCAAGCCAACCTAACCCGTGATTGTATCACTTCAAAACCACCCGGCTCATTGCTTTTTTTCTTTGGCTAAAGGTTTAGTGTCAGTGTATGCTATTCCAATATCTGAAATCAAGAGAAAACCACCGTTTATTCTTAAAAGAAAGGGATTATTGTTAATTTTTAATTGATTAGTTGTAACTGTCAGCTTTTTTTCTCAATTTAAATTCCATTTAATACTACTTTACTAACTTAAGTTGAGACACCAATTTTATAATGACGATCGATATCGGCTTGTCTTTTTTGGTGCCTGATTTTCATTTGTTCCAATTTTTTTTGAAAATCATCTGCTGTACCAAACAGCAGCACGATCATCATTATCCTATAATCCCTTACACTCATCAAAGGGTATTCCCTTCCGTTTTCTATTCTTTCTTTCATCATGAACAGGGTGGCCATGAATACCAGTGAATGGTGGTGGTGCCACCCTATCCACTTTCTTACCTGATAATCGGAAAGGCCAAGCTCGTTCTTGCTGTCATCGAATGTCCTTTCCACCCAATATCTTTGTGACTGTAAATACCCGTACTCTTTTGCCGTATACTGCTCAGGCTCACCGTTGCTGAAACTATATTTGATCTTTTGGTTTTTATCTGTTGTTTTGCTGATCAAAAGTGTTCTTTCCCTTGCCCTGTCCTCTTTCTTGTCCCAGGACCACACCCTGCATTTGTGTACATGGAGTCTGATCCAGCCTTTTGCCGCTTTCCTTATTTTTACCTTTTCCCAATCCCCGTCCGAAAGGCCTTTACAGTACACGTCCAGCCGTAAGGCTTCCGAGTCCGCTTTTGGGTGTTTTGGTTTTCTTCCCCTTTTGCCGGTGGGGGAGGGAACCGCTATATCCGGCTTTTCAAGAAATACCGTCTCGTCTTTATGAACGTCCATCACAAAAAACAGATCCCTGTCGTCCAGCCCCCTTGTCAGCTCGTAGCTGTGCCCGTAGAGTCCGTCACCCCCCACCCAGTCAAAGCAAACACCGTTTTCAATACATTCATCTATAATTTCCAGAGCCAGCTGTGGCTTTGTTTTATAGCCCCGTTGGTCTATTGGGATACCGGACTTGTCGCAACGGTCTCTGTCCTGAGACCAGCATTCGGGCAAAAACAGCTTTTCATGTACCAGGGTGGCGGCAGTATCGTTGCACAGGGAGGCATAGACACCCACCTGGCAGTTATCCACCTTCCCCACCGAACCGGCATACTGCCGGGACACGCCCACAGACTTTTTGCCCTTTTTGACATGGGAGGATTCGTCTATAATCAGTCCTGTGGGCCGTCCGTTTTTCTTCTTTTGGATCGCTAAAACTTCTGAAGCTTGTTTTTGGACTTTCCGAAGCACTCCCTGGTGGTCCCACTTTGAATTGGAGATAAATTGCTGGTACCTTCTGTACTCTCCGGAATCAACTTCCTCCTCCATCCTTTCCATATTAGCAGTGTTTTTTTCACAGGTTATCAGCCCCAATACATATTCCAGGGCCGTGGGGGTATTGTCATATCGGTGGCAAATAAAATCGGGCCGGTAAAAATCAATATATGCAGAAAGCTTATTAGCTGATTTACAGGATTTTATCTGAAAATCAAAATTTTTTTTATCCGATTGAAAAAGCATTGGCTAAATTCAATCGGTCAGGGTTGATGATTCATTATATTTACCCTAATATAGCCTTTTCAATGCTCTATAGCAACTTATTTTAAACTTCGTAAAGTAGTAATAGTTAAAAGCAAAAATTTCTCCGAAAAAAGCATTGACATCCACCCAAAAAACCCTTGCGGCCGAAACCTTGTCAAATCTTAAAATATTTTGTAAATTGAAATTATATTCCGTATATTTACTAATTAGCGAATTCAATATATAATTTTTAAAATTATATGGAATTTTATACTGATAAAAATGGTTTTGGTCAGGAAAATATTGCTTTTGGTAATTATGATTTTGGGGTTTTCCATCCATGGATTCTCCCAAAACCAGAGCGACCTACTGGACCTGAGGGATTGCGATAGAAGTTGCAGTTCCAACAATTATACTGTCGAATCCGTGTACCTGAGTGATTCCAGTGGAACCCCCATCACCAATTCTCTGCTCACCTGTACTCCCGGGACGGAACAAACCACCTACATATCCTTCACCTACACCACTAGTTCTACTAGTGATGCAAATAATGGCCGCTTGTTTGCCGACCTGCTGGTGGGGGATTCCACCCTCTTTTTAAATTATTATTTTGGAACGATCCCTTCCGCCAAAACCACTGCGGACACCCTAACCCTTTCTGAATTCCCCCTGACCTGGACATGTGGAGAGGTAGTAACCCTCCGAAATCCACTTTTGGCATGGACCACCAGTGCGTCCGCTGACCTTTCCGAATCCTATATCTGCAACGATTACCCATCTGCCCAATGCCAGACCACGGTGGATATCGTGGTGGATGCTCCTTTAGCCGTGCAATTTGAATATACAGCTGCCTGTCCGGTAAGTGGCAGCTCTGAGGTTGCCTTTACCAGTACCACTAATGGAGGAAGAGAAGCCTACCAGTATAGCTGGACCTTTACCAATGCCAGCAGCAGTACTTCCACCAATGCCAATCCTGTCGTTCAGTTCTCTTCCCCGGGCACTGCCGAACTGACCGTTACCGATGCCAATGGGACTCAAAACACCTTTAGCTCAGCGGTGGACGTTCCGGTAACCACCAATTTGACGGGTACGGTCACCGACCATACCGATGATGAGAATCCTAATGGGGCCGTCGATATAGAGATGATTAGCACGGGGGACTACACTTTCTCGTGGACCGGACCAGATGGATTTAGCAGTAGCCAGCAAGACATCAGTAACCTGATCGCAGGTGATTACTCCCTCCTCGTCACCGATGAATTCGGTTGTACCAGCACCTGGGATTTCGAGGTACTGTATTTTGGAGCCTTGCCCATTACCTGGGGAAAGGTGGAAGCACTGGTCCAGTCCGGCACCTCCACCGTCAGTCTACAATGGTCGACGTTAATGGAAAAGGAATCCAGCCATTTCGAGATCCAACGATCCATTGGAGATGTAGCCAACTTCGAAACCTTAGGAAAAGTTGCCAGTAAAGGAAACAGCAGCAAACTAACTTCTTACCAATTTGAAGACCCGCTAAAAGCCGACCATGCTTATCAGCGGGCTTATTACCGAATTTGCCAGTACAATATGGATGGATCCTTTGAATATAGCCAAACTGTAGCGGCACGATTACCTCCAGGTCCAAAAGGGAAAACGCACTGGGTCGTATATCCAAACCCTACTCGTGGAAAGCCCCTTTATCTGAATTACTTGGGAACGGACTTGCCTCTCAAAACTCCTCTCAGGATAGAAATCATCGGGCCCGGCACTTCTTTTGTTGTGGAAACAGAATGGATCAGGGCTCCATTACTACTGGATCAATGGGTACAGCGTTTCCCACGAGGCTTGCTAATAGTAGAGATCCAGTATGCTGGTAACATCCAGCGGCTAAAATTGATCCGTGAATAAATGCTATCGCAACAGATGCGCTTCGGTTCAATTTTTTATTTTCCCGGTTTCTTTCCCCATATTTGCTGTTATTTTTGTGTCTTGGAAAGCGAAGCATGGTATATAAGATTAAGGAATTAGCAAACGGAATCAGAATAGTACACCAGGAAGTAAACAGCACCCGATTGGTGCATTGCGGGTTTATTCTGGATATCGGCAGCAGGGATGAAAATAAAGAACAGGAAGGCTTGGCCCATTTTTGGGAGCACATGGCTTTCAAAGGCACGAAAAAAAGGAAAGCTTTCCATATCATTAATCGGTTGGATTCGGTAGGGGGCGAGTTGAATGCCTATACCACTAAAGAAAAAATCTGTTTTTACGCAACGGTATTGCGGCAGCATTGGTCGAAAGCGGCAGAATTACTATGTGACATCACCTTTAACAGCACCTTTCCCGCAAAACAAATCGATAAGGAACGGCAGGTAATCTTGGAGGAAATGGCCATGTACAGGGACGCTCCGGATGATTCCATACAGGATGAATTTGATAAGTTGCTTTTCCCAGACCACTCCCTGGGATACAATATTCTGGGAACCGAAAATACCGTTGGTCAATTCAGCCAGGAGGACTTCCTGAATTTTGTTGGCCAGCACCTGGACAGTTCCCGGATCGTCTGCTCTGTAGTGGGGAACATTAGCTTCCAAAAAGCCGTCCGTACGCTGGAGCCGCTGCTAAGCAGTATACCGCCTACGAAAAGTTTTGCAAAAAGACAACAGGTCAATGGCTACAAACCGGCGACAGGCATTCACTACAAGGAGATTTCCCAGACACATTGTGCTTTGGGAAAACCTGCTTTGTCTATATTTGATGAACGGCGGTTTAAACTGTATTTGCTCAACAACATATTGGGAGGCCCCAGTATGAATTCCCGGCTCAACATGGCACTGCGGGAAAAACATGGCCTGGCCTACAGCATTGAGTCTGTTTACCAAGCGTTTACCGATACCGGGTTTATAGGGATCTACTATGGCACCGAAGAAAAAGCTGCGGCAAAAGCCAGAAAGATTGTCTTACGGGAGATTCAAAAAATTCGGGAGAAAAAACTTGGGACCATGCAACTGCATATGGGAAAAGAACAGACTATTGGACAAATGGCCATGGCTGAGGAGAATTATTCCGGCCTGATGCTGGTATACGGCAAGAGCCTGCTTGACAAAGGGAAAATTGAATCCCTGGAAGAAATTTTTAAGAAAATCAGATCCTGTACTGCAGAGGAATTGCAGGATTTGGCCAACGAAGTGTATGATGTGGACCAATTCAGTTTTCTAACCTATTTACCAAAACCGATATGATAAGTGACGATTTATGGGAATATTGTGAAGCCTACAGCAGCCCGGAAGATGAATTACTTGCACACATTGCGCGTCAGACCCATCTGAAGGTACTGAAACCGCGCATGCTATCCGGGCCACTACAGGGCAAGTTTCTGGAAATGCTCGTCAAAATGAGTGGGGCCAGTAAGGTTCTGGAAATCGGAACATTCACCGGCTACGCCACCATCTGTATGGCCCGTGGACTCTCCGAAAAAGGGACGATTATCACCTTGGATATCAATCGGGAACTCGAACCCATGGTCCGGGAGTTTTTCTCGAAGTCGGGGTTGGAAAACAAAATTGACTATCGATTGGGAAATGCCCTGGAACTGCTAGCTAAAGCCGAGGAGACCTTCGATTTTGTATTTATCGATGCCGACAAACAAAACTATACCAATTACTACGATCTGGTCGTTGAAAGATTGGAACCGGGAGGCTTGATTGCAGCCGACAATATTCTTTGGTCGGGGAAAGTCCTTGCCAGGAACCGGAAAAAGCTTGATAAAGACACGGCTGCCATCATGGCTTTCAATCAAAAGGTACTGGAAGACTCGCGTGTAGAAAATGTCGTATTACCCATTCGGGATGGCATCATGCTGGCAAGAAAGCATCCGTAACACCATGAAAATAACCTTTTTCTTTGGTTTCCTCTTTACCGTTTTAAGCCTCTCGATGGCACTGGGACAGGTGCCGCAGGTACCTAAAACCATCTACTTTGCAGGAATGACGTTACGGCTAAATGGTGCCGTTCAGAACGAGATTCAGGCAGAAGTAAATGCACAATACCGAAGCCCTTCTCATTTTCAAACGAAGCTGGACCGGGTCAATCTCTACCTGCCCATAGTAGAACGGGTTTTGCACGAAGAAGGGGTGCCAACCGACTTCAAATACCTGGTCATTCAGGAAAGTAGCCTGATTTCCGATGCGGTCTCTACTTCCAACGCAGTTGGTTTCTGGCAATTCAAACAAGGAACCGCCGAAGAGGTATCGCTTCGCGTAGACCGGGAAATAGACGAACGAAAAAACATTGTATCCTCCACCAGAGGGGCTGCCACTTATCTGAAAAAACACCAGAAATACCTGGACAACTGGGCCATCACACTCGTATCCTACCAAATGGGTCTGGGCGGGGCCAATAATTACTACAAAGGGCGCTATAAAGGGCAGCGCGAAATGGACCTGGACCGAAAAACCTACTGGTACCTAAAAAAATTCCTGGCCCATAAAATAGCCTATGAAGGCCAGATGAGTAAGACCGTCAGCAACGGTGATTATTTGCACGAGTACCCCGTCAAAGGACCTACCGATTTAAAGGCGGTCGCAAGAAGTCTCGGGCTGAGTGAAAATCATCTCAGGAATTATAACAAATGGGCCATTCGAGGAAAGATTCCCGGAGATCGTACCTATGTGGTTACGTACATTCTGAACGGAATTGTTCCGGAAAGACCAGTGCTGGCCAGCAACCCACCGGTAGCTGCCGCCGATGGATTAATGCCGTTGCAAAAAAATGCTCAGGGATTCCCCAGGGTAACTGGCAATACAGCAAATGCCAGGCAGCCCAAAGAAATTAATATCAATGGTATCAGCGGAATTTTATCAAATAGCAACAGCCAAAGCCAGCTGGCCTCCCAGGCTGGAATAAGCGAAAGAAAACTGAGACGTTCCAATGATTTAAAACCATCGGATCCGGTAAAGGAAGGCAGGTACTATTATACCCGAAGGAAAAAGAGCAAAGGAGAACCGGACGAACATATTGTGCAGGTGGGCGAAACGCTTTGGGGGATATCCCAGCTGTATGGAATCCGACTCCACTCCCTTATGGCAAAGAACCGGGTCTACCGGGATGAGCAACTTTTGCCCGGAATGGTGCTGCGCCTGCGAAAGTATTACAAAAGAAATGAATCGATTGCCAGGGCGAAATTAACTCCTCCAAAACGACAGGCCACGACCCCGCCGCCAGATAGAAAAGAAATCAATACGGTACCCAACCCGCCCTCGAAAGTGGCCATCCAGGAGCGCACCAGGGAACCATCTGAACAGGTATTGGAGTATTTGGTCCAGCCCGGAGACACCCTTTACGCTATTTCCAGAAAATATAGTGTCACCGTGGAAGAGTTGAAAGTCTGGAATCAAATTGGGCCGGACAATATCCTGTCTGTGGGACAAAAACTGGAAATTAGAAAATAAATCAAAGGAAATGACCGTATATTTGCCATTCACCTAAAAAACCATGTCTTACCGGATTTGTTTTACGATACTTTTGTTGTTGATCTTCCGCTTTGGATACGGACAGGATTTGTCCAAAGCGGATACCGTCATCATTGGTGGCGATACCCTGGTCATGTTGGGAGATTCCCTTATATTTACCACTGAAGACCCTCCCATTTTTTGGGAAACCGGAGGGAATTTCAATCTCAGTCTGCAGCAGGTAAGTTTAAGTAATTGGGCTGCGGGGGGAGCCAGTTCTTTTGCATTAAATACCGGATTACAACTTTCGGCGAATTACAAAAAGGACAATATCATCTGGGACACCCAATTGGCCATCAACTACGGTATCAACCGGCAATCAGGCCGGGCTTTTCCTACCCGAAAATCGAACGATAATTTCAATTTCTCCAGTAAATATGGGCGGCAGCTAAGTGAAAAAATTTACCTCTCCACCCAAATAGATGCCAGAACGCAATTACTGGAAGGGTACCGGTATTTTCGGCCTTCCGGAGCAGAAAGAGAGAGTAGAAATCGCATTTCTGACTTATTGAGTCCGGGCTACGTGCAATCTTCTACAGGGTTAAATTACCAGACTAATTTAGAAAACAAGGGGAAATTCTCGGCAATACTTTCTCCCTTTACCGGAAGGTTTACCATCGTTCTGGATGACTCCCTTAGCAGCGAGGGAGCCTTCGGAGTGGTCCCCGGGGAGAAGGTACGTCCGGAAGCAGGGGTGTCATTGGGCACATCAGCCGACATACAACTAATGGAAAACGTCCGCTGGAAAACCGACTTAAACCTCTTTTCCAATTATGAAAAGTTAGGCAATACGGTAGTAAACTTTAATTCCGTTGTAAGCCTAAAGGTTAATAAATACATCACTACCCGAATAGAATCCATTCTTATCTATGACGAAAGCGTTTTTATAGAGCAGGAAGATGGCTCTTCAGCCAGGGCCGTGCAATTTCAAAACCTAATCAATTTTGGTATAGGCGTTGATTTTTAAAAACCCGTTTCCAGCCCAAACCGGTTTTTTAACTCTTTCAATGCGGGAGATTTTTTCAACAGGTAGCTCAGCTTCTCACTAGAGGTATACAACGATTTTGCCGGGTCCACTGCCTCTGCTTTGACTTCAAAAATCACCTCCAGGTCTGGCTGATGCAATTTTCTCCGAAGAATCCCGGTCAATTCAGGTTTGAGCTTGGGAAAAAGATCTTCCTGCAATCCGCCCTGAAGAAAAAAAACAACCTGGTGATTTTTGACCTCAAAGGGCTGTTGGAGCAGTGCCATTTCCATGTTTTTATGGCCGACTTTAAAATCATCCTTCACCTCCTCCACCGCATTTTTCACCTCCTCTTCGCGGAGTATTCGTTGGGGACTTTCATTAGGATGGCTTGCAATGGCCTCCTTTGGCGCTTCCTGCTTGACCTGTTGTGCTGGCCGATCCTTCATTTGCCGTTTCACATCTCCCAAATTGGAGGGAATGGGCTGGGATTTCTTCAGCGAGAGAGCCTGCTGTTCTTTAGGAGGTACAGGGGCATTGGAGACCGCTGTCTCGGGCCCGGAGTGTTCAGATGCTACGCTTTTTTTTTTGAAGGGTCTTCGGCAAGGGCTGCCAGGTTGATCGCATGGGGAAGTTTTGCCAATTTCATCAAAACCAGTTCCACATGCAGGCGTTGGTTTTTACTGCTCTTGTACGCCATGTCTGCCTGATTGCAAATGGAAAGGGCTGAAAGCAAAAACGAAAGCGAGGTTTGCGCAGATTGCTCTATATACCGGTTTTTTGCCGATTCAGAAACTTGTAGCAACTGGGCCGTATCCGGGTCCTTGCAAACCATTAACTCCCGGAAATGCTCGCTGAGGCCAACCAAAAAGTTATGCCCGTCAAATCCCTTTTTTAGAATTTCATCAAATATTAACAAGGACCTGGAAATACTTTCCTCCAATAAGGCTTCTGTTACCTTAAAGTAATAGTCATAATCGAGTACATGGAGGTTATTGATGGTTTCCTGATAGGTTACCTTCTTTCCGGCAGAAAAAGTAACAATCAAATCGAAAATGGAAAGTGCATCCCGAAGTGCCCCATCTGCTTTGGTAGCGATTAGCCTCAAGGCTTCTTCCTCATAATCTATCCCCTCCTCCTTTGAAATGTATTCCAGGTGTTGACTGATATCCTGGATCTGAATCCGGTTAAAATCAAAAATCTGACACCTTGATAATATCGTAGGGATGATTTTATGCTTTTCGGTGGTAGCCAGGATAAAAAGGGCATGCTTGGGCGGTTCCTCCAGCGTTTTCAAAAACGCATTGAAGGCCTGAGTGGATAACATGTGCACCTCATCTATGATGTAGATTTTGTATTTCCCCTTTTGCGGAACGTACCGCACCTGATCTACCAGGTTTCGCATATCGTCCACGGAATTATTAGAAGCAGCATCCAGTTCGTGCACATTAAAAGAACTATTGGAATTAAATGCTTCACAGGAACTGCAGGTATTGCAGGCCTCCCCGTTTTCAAGCCGTGATTCACAGTTTATCGTTTTGGCAAGAATTCGCGCACAGGTGGTTTTTCCTACCCCTCTGGGACCGCAAAAAAGAAAAGCCTGGGCCAGGTGCTCGTTTTTAATCGCATTTTTCAGGGTGGTGGTTATGTGGCTTTGCCCCACCACACTTTTGAAGTCCGAGGGTCTGTACTTTCGGGCAGAAACAACAAAATTTTCCATCGCTGCAAGTTATAAAATTAATCGAACTTAAATCCCTTCCCTCCGGGATTTTAGCTATTTACCGGAGGTAACTTACTGAAAATTTGCCACTTAAAATACGCTCCTTCGTTCACCATTATACTTATCAAAATAGCGTCCCCTATCCAAACTCCGGGCCGGCTATCAGATAATATTTTTCCGGTATGCCCGAATAGGGGTTTTTCTGGAAATACATTCGAATCAATTCCCTCCGCTGTTCGAAGCCCCGGTTCACCAACCAAGACATCAATTCTTGTCTACTTGCGGCTACATCCAGCACCAGCGCATGTTCATTTAAATGCGCAAGTGCCTGGTTCATTAATCTTCTGGCTACCGATTCATCTTTTGCCACCAAAGGACCTAGCTGTGTGTAATTGCTCCCTTTTCTACTGAACAAAAAGCCTTTTATTTCACCTGCTTCTTCCAGCATAAATGCTCCCGCCGGAAAGGCTGATAATAAATAACGGAAGACATTATCCCTGCCGGCTCCGAACACCATTGTATCCAATTTTTCCAGTTCTGGAAGATCTGATATGGAAACCGGGCTGATTCCCGCATCCCGGTCAGGTTCCTGTTGCGAAGGGTTCGCCTTTCTGACAAACCTCCACAGGGAATATTCCTCTTTAAAACCCAGCTGTTGGTAAACAAACCGGCCCTCCGGTGTTGCATCCAGCTTGATGGTGGAAAACCCTTCCAACCGGTGAAGGATCTCTCGCATCAACATCTTGCTAATACCTTTTCTACGATATTTCCGATCTACTAACATCATTCCGATCCATGCCAGCCTGCTCTGATAAGCAACAGCAGTAACCGTACCCACCGGTTTGTCTTCGACCACTGCCACCAAACAGAGGCTGGGCTGTTGTCTTAAAAAAAACTGCCAGTCCTCCAGGGTTTGATTCCATCCCTCGGTGTTTTTCAACGCCACGGCCCGGTCGAGGTCCTCAGGCAGCATTTGTCGAATGTAAATTTCAGCATCCATAGGCTTTTATCGCTTCTCAAAGATCTACTATTTAACAGTAAAGGGGAAATTTTTAAGGGCTGTTGCTTTTTTTTTTCTATTTTAGAAAAAATATCCGCTGCCAGAGCCGGTGGCACGTCTAATAAACCCGAATTCCCAAATGCTGATAACCCTTTTAAAATTGGAACTATTAAAAAGAATGCGGAGCAGTTCCTTTGCCAAAAGTCTGGCTATCGGAGTAGTGGTTTTCATGATCGGCTTTTTTTTGCTAGCCTATTTATTTCTATTCGGCCTTGTATTAAACCGATTGGTAAAGGAAGTATTGGGAATCCCTGATGCGGTACATTTTATAAATAGCTGTCTGCTCTATTTTTTTATGCTGGAGCTTATATACCGGTATTTTATTCAACAGTTGCCTGTGTTCAGCCTGGAAAATTTCCTACACCTGCCGCTTTCCAAATCCAAAATCATCCACTTTTTATTAGGAAGCAGTTTTATTTCTCCCCTAAATTTCATTTCCCTATTGATATTCGCACCATTTGCAGTGGTGGAAATACAGCAGGTTTACGGGCTTTTTGCTGCCATTACCTGGCTGGTGGCGGTGGTGCTTACCAGTTGGTCCATTCATTGGTTTATTTTATGGTTTAAACAACGGTTTGAAGATAGTCTGATCGGAACCCTTTCCGTATTTTCCGCACTGCTGCTGGGAATAGGGCTTAGCTATTTTGGTTTTTTTGACCTGGGTGCTTTTTTTGAGCCGGTCTTTACCTTTGCCCTCGAAAGCCCGGTACCAGTTATTTTGCTGCTTACCGTTCTTATTTTGAGTTACTTCTTATGTTTTGCCTACTATCGCCAAAATGCTTATTTGGAAGAGTTGAGCGAAGGAGAGCACCTGCAGTTTGCCAACAGAGATCTGGGGTTTTTGTCAAAATTTGGCCTGGCGGGTGAGGTTGCTAATTTGGAATGGAAACTCATTCTCCGGCACAAGAAAAGCCGTACCTACCTCACCTTATGCCTGGTATTTCTATTGTATGGCTTGATTTTTTATAACAATCCGGCCTACCAGACAGAGACTGGTTTTAGCAGTGTCTTTATTTTTGTGGGCACCTTTATCACGGGAATTTTCATGACTCAATACGGACAGCTTTTTCTAAGCTGGAATTCGCCTGCATTTGACTTTTATGTGCACCAGCGAAACGGCTTAAGAGCACTGGTGCGAGGAAAATACCTGTTGTTTATAGGGATTTCCTTAATGTGCTTCATCCTTTCACTTCCTTATGTATATTTTGGATGGCATATTTTACTTATCCATATCGCGACCTTTCTATTTAACATGGGCGTCACCATGCATCTGGTCATTTTTCTGGCCTTATGGAAACCCAAACCCATGGATCTGAATAAAGGCGCTGTCTTTAATTATGAAGGCATGGGGCTCTCCCAGTTTTTGATCATCATTCCACTGCTGGCTGCTCCCTATGCCGTTTTTCTTCCTTTTTCCTATTGGTTTAATGATTATGTAGGCTTGATCGCGCTGGGGGCGACCGGTGCTTTTGGATTAATTATTTTCCCGCGAATTTCCTCCCTGATGGCTGAAAAGGTGATCGAAATGAAATATGAAATAGCATCTGCTTTTCGTCAGGAATTATGATACAAATAACCGATTTAAAAAAAATCTACGGTGACGCTACTGTCTTGGATATTCCTAGCCTCAGCATTCCTAAAGGCCAGTGTTTTGGCTTGGTTGGAAATAACGGTGCGGGTAAAACCACCCTGTTCCGTACCATTCTGGACCTCGTTCGGACCACCGAAGGTACCGTGACCATAGACGACGAAGATGTTAGTAAAGATGAGCAATGGAAAATAAAAATGGGTGCCTACCTGGATGAAAACATGCTGCTCTCCTATCTCAGCCCTGATGAATACTTCCAGACACTTCGAAAAATCTACCACCTGTCAGAGGAGGATTTGCAGCTCCACCTGAGCAAATTTTCGGACTTTTTTAACGGGGAAATCGTCGGCAATAAAAAATACATCCGGGACCTCTCCAAAGGCAACATCAAAAAGGTGGGCATCGCCGCTGCTTTGCTGGGCAATCCGGAAGCGGTGCTGCTGGATGAACCGTTCGAAAACCTGGACCCCAGCTCCCAGATCCGGCTGAAAAAGTTGATCCAACGAGAAAATAAGGATCACCTGGTCACTTTTTTGCTATCAAGCCACGACCTCAGCCATGTGACAGAAATTTGCGAACGGATCGTGCTTTTGGAAAAAGGGCGGGTAATCAAGGACCTACAAGACAGGGACCTCATGCAAGAGGAACTCAACTCGTATTTCAACGTAACCTAAGATTACCTGATTTCAGGGTTGAAAAAACCTGAAAAAAGGCCTATTTTGCTGCAAAAAATAAAAGGGGAATTCATGAAGAAGTCTTTCAATAGAAGAAAGTTTATAAAAAATGCAAGTCTGGGTTCCATGGCCGCCTTGCTGGGAGCAGAAATTGTATACGCGCTTCCCGAGGGATACACTCCGCTTGCTCTGCAGCAAAATCAGGACCCCGGAAAACTTTTCGGAAAACACAAAGAGATGCGGGTGCTAAATGATCTGCCCTGGAACATAGAAGCACAAGCCCATTTGCTGGACGATTCGGTCACCCCGGCAGCTAAAATGTTTATTCGGAATAATGGTTTAATCCCTGAAGAAATAGATCCTGAAAGCTGGACGTTGACCATAAAGGGAGAGTCGGTGACCCAGGAAAAGACCTACAGCCTCGAAACCCTTAAATCCCAATTTCCTATGCACACGTATCAACTGGTTCTCGAGTGTGGCGGAAACGGCAGAAGCGAATACTATCCTCCTGCAAAAGGCAATCAGTGGACCATTGGTGCCGTTTCCTGCGCCAGTTGGACCGGGATCAGGTTACGGGATGTCTTGCGGGATGTAGGAGTCAATGAGGATGCGGTTTACATCGGATATTATGGTGCAGACACCCATCTGAGCAGGGATCCTGACAAAAACCCGATCTCCAGGGGGATTCCCCTGAATAAGGCCATGGAAGATCAAACCCTTCTTGCTTTTGCCATGAATGGAGAGGATATCCCAGTGGCACACGGCTACCCCCTCCGCCTGATCGCCTCCGGTTTTCCCGCCTCGGCATCGGGCAAATGGATCCATACCCTTTCCATTCGAAACAAAATCCATGACGGAGAAAAAATGGCACCTCCCTCCTATTCCGTTCCCTGCGAACCGGTTGAACCTGGGACGGAAGTACCTAATGAAGCCATGTGTATCATCGAAAACATGCCGGTAAAATCGCTGATCACTTATCCAAAGTCAGGAGCATTGATCGGAGCAGGGCAACCCCTGTCCATTAGAGGCCATGCCTGGGCGGGCGCCAAGAAGGTTCAAACCGTGGATTATTCCATTGATTTTGGTGCAACCTGGAAGTCATGCAGCTTACAAGAACCGGTTAACCCTTTTGCCTGGCAACGTTTTGAAGCAACTATTTCTTTTCCCGAAAAGGGCTACTATGAAGTCTGGGCCAAAGCCACGGATAGCGACGGGATCAGTCAACCCATGTTGACACCCGGCTGGAATCCGAAAGGCTACCTAAACAATGCCTGCCACCGAATAGCCATTAAAATCTCCTGATCCATGCAACACCTTCCTACCAACCTGCGGCTTTTGATGGGGGCTGGCCTTTTGATTTTAGTACTGATCGGCATTGGCGTTTATTTTCAAACAGAACAATTGGAAACTGACACCATTCCAAAAGACGGGGAAATCCGAAATGCTGAAGCACCCCTTCAGGTGGATGGAATTGAATCGCAGGTCGAAAATGGCATCCATGAACCGACCGGTTTTATTGCTGGTGAAGGGCTGAGTCTGGTTATCGCTCACTGTACGGCCTGCCATTCGGCAAAACTCGTCACGCAGAACCGTGCGGACCGGGAAGGTTGGGAAAAAATAATCCGATGGATGCAACGGACACAAAACCTCTGGGATTTAGGTGAGCAGGAAGCCGCCATTTTAGACTACCTCTCTGAAAATTATGCCCCCGTACAAACCGGCCGGCGCCGGCCGCTTACCAATATTGACTGGTACGAGTTAAAGGAATAAGTCAAGGCCTATCCGCCAGGAAAATCTGGACATACCCGTCCACATAACAGTTAAAACCCAATCGATCACCGTCCCGGGAATAAACTGGCGAAAAAGGTTTGGTATCAAAGGAAGGACTGATCTTTTTCGGAACCTCCGGTTTACCCATATCGTCAAACTGACACAGGTACAGTGCTTGGTTGCAAACATAAACGAACTCCCTTCGTTCCGGGTGCCAACGGACCATGCTTTGTACGGAAGTATCATGCTGACTGACCTGGATTGGCTCTCCCCCGGCAGTAGCTACCAAAAACACCTGCACAATACCGGCATCGTCTTTAGCAAGAAAACTAATATAGGATCCATCCATCGAAGAACTAACCCAATGCCGGGGTTCAGATGGCACTCCGGGAAATTTCTTGTGTTCAGTAAAAGTCAGCCGCCTAACCGTGGCTCCTTTCGGAGGCATGGGCATGCTTTGGTCAGTTCCTTCAAGGGGTCCGTTTTTACCGGTTATATCGATATTTTCCGGCACATCTACCATAAATACTTCGGTGATTTTCGCTCCTTTCTCGCTTATCAAATCTCCTAAAAAAGCCCTCGCCCGCTGAAAGGTCCCGTCTTGCTTGCGATACCCCTTATTACCAACCCACCAATCACTATAGGCACGGCTGATTTCCCCAGTTCCGGGTTGCGGGTCGGAAACTACCTTTACCAACAATACCGAAAACCAGCTCCCCTGAATGTTTTCATCCGAATGGGCAGTATCCACCTTTACAGCCGGGCTTATCCGCTTGGACACCCCCAGGGTCCGCAAATCGTGAACTGCTCCTGTTTTTTCCTCCAGGGCAACCATCAAGGCATCGTTGTAGGTAAATCCTATCCAATTTCCGTCCGCACTCCATTGGTGCCGGTGTGTTCCCCCACGTAAGGCACCGGGAGAAAAAGGCTTTGTCACATCCCTGCTATCCATCCAATAGGCCTGATTCCCCCTCGATTCATCGACTATCTTCCCCAATCGCCGGTGTCCCGCATAGGGCTTTAGGGAGTCGGCATCCGGTAGACCGTGAATAAAAACAACCTGATTTTTCAAAGGATGGTAACTCACCGCTCCCACTCCCGGCCCAAAAGGATTGGCTCCCTCCACCTGATACACGATTTTCGTGCGTCCATTTTCAACATTTACCTTTTCGATATGCTGATTCCGGGCTATTCCGGAAGGGTCCGGTCGGGTGTCGTACACAATCCATTGATCATCCGGAGAGAAATTCTGGTTATGATCCAATTCATGGTTTTTCTCAGCTGCAGTCAGCCGCCGTATTTTCCATAATTCTTGGGCAGGACAGCTTA
>JAWLFL010000322.1:0-4091 GCA_041685605.1 Cyclobacterium sp.
TTTCCCTGAAAATAGCCTAGGTGCAGATCGGCCATCATGTAATCAGTAAAATCTTTTCGAACCAAAATGTCTTTCCATTTGCCATAATTTTTAATTCGCCGCCCATCCAAACTAAATTCTACGAATCGAAAGGGATCGTTGACCATTCGGCACATCACCGTGCTATCGGAAGAAAACTTCATCGCCATTGCCATAAAAAAATCTCCCTCTTGTTTGATTTGATTGGAAGAAAGGGAGGCCGTGTCTTCCAGACTGAATTCGGAAAACCGCTTCTCCATGGCACTGTACACCCAAAATGTATTTTCATTTGAACCTGCATCCATTCCGGCAACATCCGAAAGTTCTCCTGGACCAAATCCGATCACTCCTTTAGCACCCAGGTAATCCATCTTCTGGCTGTGAATAAGGTGAATGGGTGGGTATTCGGCATAAGTTCTTCTGCTCTCTCCTACAATCAACAGATCATTGTTTGTGAACAAGGTATATGGCATTTTCAATTCAGGATAATACTTTTTTTTACCCTGAAGGGAGATAGACTTTGGCAGCGTTTCGAAGGAAAAGGTTTTTTCGTTTTTAGCCCGCTTTGTATTTGGTGCGCAAGAAAAAATGAATGTAGATGCGGTAAAAGGAATCGCTAGTAAAAATGATAAGCCTCGAAGATAGATCATTGTTTTTTGGGTTGAGTATGGCTTTAAATCAATTGATTGAATTGCTTTTAAATAATATAAGTAATATGGAAAAATAACAACTATTAATCAGGGCTACCAAATATTATTAGCAGCCCTGATATGTTTGATCTAAATTTAATTTCTAATGATTGCTGCAGGTATCTCCCTGAAAATCTCTTGTTACTTTCCTATCCTCAAGCCAAACAATACCCGACTCATCTGTACAGGCCGGACCACCTGCACAACACATCCAACCATACTCACATCCACCATCGGCCTCTGCATTAAATGAATTGAACAATCCAACACTCATGGCAATCACACCTGCTGCCAGGGTTGCTTTTTGTAATGTCATTTTCTTTTTCATGATAATTTTTGATTTATGGTTAGAAGATAAATAAATTAAACCATTTAAAAGTATTTTTCAAATAAGAAAAATTGCATTTCCCGTGAACGGGTACCTTTTTCCCGTGAGTGGACACTTTTTTCCCGTAACCGGAACGATCGATTACCCTAAAATAAAGGGAGTCAGGGGGTTATAGAGAAAGTGAGTAGGAGAAGAAGGGACTTAGAGACGAAAAGGGAGAACTGGTGATTTATGATTTATGATGTTCCCTAAAAAGCGTTGGCGGTTTGGTTATACATTCCTTTGCTCTTTCAATTTTTAGAACCACCCGAAATAACCGTAAATAATCGTGCTCGACCTCCTGGTCTGGTTTTTCCAGCATCCAAAGTTCCCCGATTCGGAGCAGCATGCTTTTGGTCTGACAGCTGAGGAGTTTGTGTGGTTTGGAGGATATCCGGGTGCCATTACGCTAAGAGAAGATGAAGACCGATGGAAAAGCTATGTCCGGGATGCACTTTTGGAAACGAGTATCTCCAAAGACATCCTTATGCTAACCCGGGTGGATAAACCTGCCCTGATGAAACGTTTGTTTGAATTGGGTTCGGCCTATTCCGGACAGATTTTGAGTTATACCAAAATCATGGGACAGCTAACCGAGGCAGGTAATACCACCACCTTGGCCAATTACCTGGAATTACTCCATGATGCCGGTCTGCTGGGGGGCATTGAAAAGTACAGTCCCAACATGATTAGGAAACGCGCTTCCAGTCCCAAATTTCAGGTTCATAATACAGCGATCCTATCCGTGACTTCCAGTGAAAGTCTTGACACCTTATTAAAAAACCATGAAGCCTGGGGAAGGTGGGTGGAATCTGCGGTAGGTGCTCACCTGATCAATTAGGCATTCAAAAACAAAAAGCTAACGATCTACTAATGGCGGGAAGGCAATGATGAGGTGGATTATGTGGTTGTGTACAACAATCGGGTGATTGCGCTCGAAGTGAAATCCGGGAAAACAGGAAAGCTATCCGGCTTGAAGGCTTTTCATAAAAAATTCAAACCTGAAAAATCCCTTCTGATCGGGGACACAGGGATTCATTGGCAAGAATTTTTGCAAATGAATGTGTTGGATTTGTTTTAAATGGGAGACCTTGTGGCTTTCATTTATTGGTTTACCTGGGATAAAATTATTTTATAAATAGCAGAATATCAATCATCAAAGGTGTTATTTTATCATTTACTCAATATAATGAGTAAAATTACTCAACAGAAAGTCATAAGTTTCGCTGAAAACCTAAAAATGGCATTTCGGTTGGAGAAAAACACTTGGATGGGATTAATCCATTGATTGAATGTATTTACCAGGGAGATATAGATCCGGTACACCACCACAAAGTGCCTTTTATCCCAATGGGCGATCAGGGGAAGCTGTGCCTGTTTCAGCCGGTTAAAGTCATCTGTCTATGCTTTTTAGCTTGTTACTGCCCAATCTAATGGATAAAATCAAAAAATATAAGTGAATAATTGTATTTCCCTTGAACTAACCTGTTTTTCCCGTGAACGGGCGGTATATTTTTTTCTATATCGGATGCGGGGTTTGCCAAACATATTTCGCCCCGTCAGGGCTAGGGTTCCCGTTTCGGGTTTAGACACAGGGCTGCACCCTGTGTTTGGGTATTGCGCACTTTCAGTGCTTGGGATTCTGTTCGTTTTCCAGTCATCCACTCCCTGAAATGGGGAGAAACCTCAGCTTGCATTAAAATAATTAAAGATATAATTCAAATAGGGGAAATTATCCTCCCCTTGAACGGGCGGTATATTTTTTTCTATATCGGATGTGGGGTTTGCCAAACATATTTCGCCCCGTCAGGGCTAGGGTTCCCGTTTCGGGTTTAGACACAGGGCTGCACCCTGTGTTTGGGTATTGCGCACTTTCAGTGCTTGGGTTTGAATACCTGGATAGCGCATGCTGTCTTTCGTTTCTTTGATACGCAGGTATGGAAAAAAAACAAATTGTTCCAATACAAGCCTTTGGGGGATCTCGGATGATATTGTAATCAGTTCATTGCACAATGTTCTTTTTGATTCACCCTATAATAGGTTAGGTGTTATTCTACTGTAGTCCGAAATACTGGCTCCGTATATGATACTGTTTTAGTATTCTATTTTGTGCGTGGGAATCCCAAGCCAGAGACCAAACTATAATCCTCCAAAAACATGATCCAGCTCCAGCTCAAATCCAGGCAGGGCTTCAGAAATTACCCTGTCACCCAAGGTGAATAAACGGGAGGCGCGATATTTCCGCTCATCCAGGGTATAAATAAGAAGCGTTCGCTCATCCGGATGGATGACCCAGTATTCTTTCACTTCCGAAGCCTCATACACTTCGTATTTCAACTTCAAGTCTTTTCGATTATTGCCGGGAGAAAGTATTTCTATGATCAAGTCTGGCGCACCAAGACAGCCACGTTCGTCTATCTTCCCTGCATCACATACGACACATAAGTCCGGTTGGACCACCGTATCGATATCTTCATTCTTTTTAGAAGCCACCGGCAGTCGTACATCGAAAGGTGCTGAGAATACTTCACAAGACTTACCCTTTAGAAAATCGTACAGCGAGTAGAAAATTTTTCCAGAAATCCGTTGGTGTATCACTCGTGGTGCGGCTGCCTGTCGAAACACCTTTCCACGGATCAGTTCTACCATTTCATCTATCTCCCAGGTAAGATAATCCGCATATGTGTAGGAGCCGTAAGCAAAGTCAGGTTCTTTGGCTATGTTTTTTTCAGGTTGCGTTTCCATAGGGCTAACAAAACACGTGAATGATTGATAAAAATAATAAAAACCAATCAATTCTGCGAGAAATACCTATCGGTAACGGAAACATGGTCTGGAGGCCTGGATTTCGATACAAAACCCCAAAAGGCTACCAGGGTACTTTGCTGCCCAGGCCAATATCATCTGACGAAATCTAAACAACCCTTTTCCTACCCGTCTTATCAAATTGCCGTAAAAGAAACACAGAATATCCCTATTTTTGTCAGCTTCCAAAGCGTTTCCGGCCCTTTAACCCT
>JAWLFL010000079.1:0-16803 GCA_041685605.1 Cyclobacterium sp.
CGAAGATAAAACGGAAAATTACAAACTCAATGAGTACCTGGATTTTCGGGAAATGCTGGAAAAAGAAAAAGGATTGGATGCCATTTGTTGCTCCACTCCGGACAATACCCATGCCTATGTGACCTATGCCGCAATGAAATCCGGAAAACATGTCTATTGCGAAAAGCCCCTGACCCATAATATTTGGGAAGCCAGGATGGTCAAGCAATTGACGCAGGAAACCGGTTTGGCCACTCAAATGGGAAATGTGGGCCATAGCACGGATGGTATCCGGCAGACGGTAGAGTACTTACGAGCCGGGGTGATCGGAGAGGTAAGGGAAACTCATTCCTGGGTTCCTGCATCCCGCTGGATTCCCGAGATGAGGGGTGTTCCTGATGAAGGTACGCTCAAGCCCCACGGGTTGGACTGGGACCTCTGGCTTGGTCCTTCTGCTAACAGGCCCTATCACAAGTGGTATTCACCGGTTACCTGGCGGGATTTTTGGGACTTTGGCTGCGGCGCTTTAGGGGACTTTGGTTGCCACGACATGGATGCGGCTACCTGGGCATTCGAATTGGGATATCCGGAAACCATCGAAGTTTTTCCGGCTGGATTTAGTAACGAGCACATAGCCCCTTATGGAGAAATTGGCTATTATCATTTCCCGGAGAACAATACAGGGAAACCTATAAAATTAACCTGGTATTCGGGCGGAGTAAAACCTCCGTTACACCCTTCGCTTCCAGCAGGATATCAATGGCCTTCCCGTGCGACTTTGTTCATTGGAGATAAGGGCATCATTGTCAACGGTGGTGATCGGGTACCCCACGTGTTTCCGGAAAGTCTGGCAGCAAGCATGAAAGTACCAGAAGAAATCATTCCCAGGTCGAATGGCCATTTCAGAGATTGGGTGGATGCCATTAAGGGCGGCCCGGCAGCCAGTGCCAATTTTGAATATGGTGCCCATCTTACAGAGATTACCCTGCTGGGAGTCTTGTCTCTGAGAATGAGGGGAGAGAAAATTCATTGGGATTCCGAAAATCTCAAAGCAAAAGGACTAGACGTGGCAGACCAATACATTCGCGAATCGGTCCGTCCCGGTTGGGAAATGAGTTAATTCTTTACCTCGCATATTATGCACCTACCAGGCCCGGTCTGAATTGGACCGGGCTTCGTTTATTTAGATAGGCGAATTAATCCAGTAAAAAGTTGTTAAAAAAGGTGCTTTTTAAAAGCATCCAGACAAAGAAGAACAAAATCCCCCAAAAGAGGTAGGGCCTGTAATAATCCATGGTTTCTTTGTACCGGGACTCGATGATTTCTGCTTTTTCCAGTTCATCGATTTTAGTAAATATGTTTTCCAGGGCACCATCGTCAGAAGCTCTGAAAAATTCTCCTTCGGTAATGCGTGCAATGTTCCGGAGGGTTTCTTCATTCAGGTAACTCTCAATCATTTGGGGTCGGCCAAAAAAATCCGTTCCATAGGGGACCATTCCGTCTTTTCCAACCGCGATGGTGTAAATTTTAATATCCATGGCCTCTGCAAGTTGTGCTGCAAAAACCGGATCTACATTACCCGCATTGTTGTCGCCGTCGCTGAGCAGGACCATGACCTTGGATTTGGCTTCTGATTCCCTCATTCGGTTGGTGGCAGTAGACACCGCACTACCAATGGCCGTCCCCTTGGCATCCATCATATTAAAGGTGATGCTTCCTACCAGATCCGTTAAGAGTTCGTAATCGGTAGTGAGTGGGGCCAGCGAAAAGGCTTCACCGGAAAAGATGACCATGCCGATCCGGTCGGCGATGCGGCCATTGATAAAATCGATAGCCGTTTCTTTTGCTGCTTCCAGGCGATTGGGGGAAAAATCTTGTAAATCCATGGATTCGGAGATGTCCAATACTAACATGATGTCTATCCCTTCGGTATATTGTTCTACTTTTTCATTGGTGCGCTGAGGCCGGGCGAGGGCGATCACTACCATCCATAGGGCAAATAGAAAGAAAAGAGAGGGAAGGAGCCTTAAATAAGTCCAGAAATTTTTTTGCGAAGCCTTTTTTGGAAGAGAAAGCTCCAGTACTGGTTTTTTCAGAAATTTGATGAATTTTCGAAGTAGAAAAAACAAGGGAATCGCCCAAATCAAATGAAGCAGGAAAAAATTCTCCCATTCAAATGACTGCAGGGTTTCTGGTAAAAACCAATTCCAGGAGATATAGGAAGAGAGGTCATTCATGATGTTGAATCTTTTCAATTTTTTCTTCCAATTGCCGCCTCGAAATTTGAAGTAAATTTTCGCAAGCTTCCCGGATATTGCTATCTACCCGATTGGCATAGATGATTAATTCGATCTTCCGGAAGTCTTTAATTACGTCTGGTTGCCGAAGGAAGATAGAAATTTCGGTACTGGTCCACTCGTTGACAGGCCGTCCGGTAAGGGTTTCCAAGTAGCTTTTCCAAAGTCCCAGCAGTTCATCTGCTTCCTGTATTTGAGGATTTTCTACCAATCTTTTCATGGAAAGTTCCCAATTATCCAAGAACCGTTTCCATTTCTTTTTCTCCCGGCGAACTTGCCAGCGTTTCTTCAAGCCATCTCCAAAGAAATAAATGGCCCCAGCCAAAAGAATCAATGCGGCTACCAGGCCCATAATAAGATAGGGGTAGTTAAAAAAGGAAGGGAGGTGCTGGTAACTGTCGTTTTGGCGAAAGGCCAACTCTTCCGGAATTTCATCAATAGTCAACTTCAGATTCAACGCAGCGGCTTCTGGAAAATGGCTAATGCTGTCGTATTTCAGAATCTCAAATACCGGAATGCGGTAATTTTGGATAGAGTCAAGAGAAAAGTTAGCCAGCCAATAAACAGCACTATCCAACGTGGTACTATCATCAGAAATGGAGGAAAAGGATTGTTTTTCAAGCAACTCGAAATTCCCGAAACGGTAGGTAGAATCCGGAAACAATACCGGCAGCTCGCTCGGGTATTGAGCTTTGAGCACGTAGCCCACTCTTTCCCCCAATCTGGCTGAATCCTCCATAAAGTACCCTTCAACGGATATTTCCTGTCCCTGTATCCGGTAGGGCTGCGCCATCAGGAATACCACCAAGACAAACAGCTTCACTATTTTATCCACGTTTCATGGTTTTGTTTCTCAACTTGAATAATTCCATCAATGGAAGTACGATATCCTGCCGGGTGTCTATCTGAAGGTAATTGATCTGGTTTCGTTTACAAAATTCCCTGAGATGGTCTCTTTCGGAACCAAAAGAGGAGGCTATTTTTCGGGAAAAACCGCCAAAAGCGGTATTTACCCAGGTGGTTTTTCCACCCTCTTTGTCAAATACGGGAATGATTCCCAGAGAAGGGAGGGCAGATTCGATCGGATCGGTCATTTGCAAGACCACCAAATCGTGTTTTTTGGCCAATGCTTTCAGTGGGCGCTCGTAATCTGAATCAATAAAATCGGAGATCACAAAAAGGATGCTTCTCTTTTTGATGAGGTTGAGGCAAAATGTAAACAAGCCATTAAGGTCAGTGCCTTGGGATTTTTTTTCCTGGTCAAAGATTCCTTTAATGATTTTCACCGCTTGCCTGCTACCTTTTCCGGGTAATATTATTTTCTCTTTTTCGTCCGAATAACTTATTAATCCTACCTGAGACCCCTCATGCACGGCCGCCAGTGTTAGGACCCCGGCAATTTCTCTGCCCTGGTCGATTTTTTTCCGATCCTTACTGCCGATGTCCTGGGACCCGCTGGTGTCTAAAAGAAAGTAGACGGATTGATCTTTATCCTCCTTAAAGGTCTTCACGAAGGTTCCATGACCCTTGGCAGAAACTTTCCATTCTACTGTCCGGATATCGTCGCCATACTGATAGGGCCTGAGATCGTCAAATTCCAGACCGGCCCCTTTAAAAATGGACTGATGGTCCCCCTGAAGGTGGCTATTGGCCACTTTTCTCAAGGTGATTTCATACCTTCTCAATTTTTTAATCAGTTGGTTCATTTTTCAGTTTCAATGAAAAGCCTAATTTAGCAGTCTCCCTTGAATAATAAAACGACTTCGCCTTTACTTATTGCCAATTGTAAAATGAATTGGGTAATTTTGTGCCGTGAGATTTAATTATAGTATAGTTGCCCTTTTCATAGCGCTGGTTTCCTGCGGAGGCAAGGAGAAACCCGAGGAACTCTTGTCAGAGGATAAGATGGTGGAAATATTAGTAGATATTCACCTGGCAGAGGGCTTTGTCCAATCCCTTTCCATTCCCTATGATTCCTCTAAAGTACTTTACCCCATTCTCGAAAAGCAAATTTTTGAAAAGCACGGAATTGCCGATACCGTGTATATCAACAGTCTGGAACATTACCTGCTGGATGCCGCCAAAATGGAATACCTTTACGAGCGAACGATTGATTCGTTAACCTTAAGAGAAAAAATTGTACAATAATTAATGAAATTATACCCTGCAAATCTGGAAGAAAAGATCGATTTTGATAAAATTAAAGAATTGATCAAGGAAGAATGCACCGGTAGTCTGGGCGCGGATTTCGTAAAAAAAGTCTCCTTTTCCAAAGATCGGAAGTTGCTGACGAAACTATTGGCTCAAACGGAAGAATTCCGGAAAATCCTGGTTTCAGGAGAGCCCTTTCCTGCTTCCAATTTTATCAATATATATCCTTACCTGGAAAAGGCTAAAATTGAGGGTACCTTCCTGTTTGAAGATGAGTTTCATGAAGTCCGGCTGGGACTGAATACCTTGCAAGGATGTGTTTCATTCTTGACTAAATTTCAGGAAGAATACCCTCAGCTATCGCAATTGCTGGGCATGGTGGAGGAAGACATTCCCCTGGAAAAGCGTATTGGGCAGGTGCTGGACGAGCGGGGGAAGATAAAAAATAATGCCTCACAGGAATTGAACCTGATTCGAACACAGCTGGCTTATGAGGAAAGCCGGATACGCAAAGTGCTGGATCAAATATACCGTTCGGTAAAGGCCCAGGGCTTCACTCCTGAAGATGCCTCGGTTACGATCCGGGGGGGGCGCATGGTGATTCCGGTTTTGGCAGAATATAAAAAGCGCATCAAGGGCTTTATTCACGACGAATCGGCTACGGGGCAAACGGTATACCTGGAGCCGGCAGAGGTTTTGGATATTAACAATGAGATCCGGGACCTCGAATACATGGAACGCCGCGAAGTACAGAAGATACTGACGAAACTCACCGATGAGTTGAGGGTTTACATTCCGGCCCTCCGCAGGGCATTTTATTTTTTAGGGATGGTCGATTTTATTCGAGCTAAAGCAAAATTTGCCTTAAAAATTAATGGAGTAAACCCGAGGATGGCTTCTGTCAGGGAAATGTCCTGGGAAAAAGCCAGGCACCCGCTGCTGGAAATGGCTCTTAACCAACAAAAAAAGGCTATCGTTCCGGTCAGTTTACGACTGGACCCCAATCATCGGCTTTTGGTAATTTCCGGACCCAACGCAGGGGGGAAATCCGTTACGTTGAAGACCGTAGCATTGGTACAATACATGTACCAATGCGGACTGTTGGTACCCATGGAGGCCAACTCTACCTGTAGCATTTTTGATCAATTCTTTATCGATATCGGGGACGAGCAAAATATCGAAAATGACCTGAGCACCTATAGTTCCCATTTGATGAACATGAAGCATTTTACGTTTTATGCCAATAAGAAAACGGTGTTTTTCATAGACGAATTCGGAACCGGTACCGAACCGCAATTTGGCGGGGCGATTGCCGAGGCAATATTGACGGATCTTAATAAGTCGGGTTCCTATGGAATTGTTACCACTCACTATGGAAACCTGAAACAACTGGCCTCCAAAAGTCCGGGGATGGTCAATGGGGCCATGCGGTATGATGTGGACAAGTTGGAGCCCTTGTATGAACTGGAGATCGGAAAACCGGGAAGCTCCTTTGCCTTTGAAATAGCTGGAAAAATTGGAATACCAAATGAGATTATTCTGCATGCCAAGGCACAGGTAGGGGAAACCCGTGTGAAATACGACAAACTCTTACTTAGAGTAGAAAGTGAAAAGAGCAAATACGAAACCCTGATGGCCGAAGCCCAGCGGAAAGACCGGCTTCTCAGCCAAAGACTTCAAGAATACAATTCACTCCAAGGGACACTGGATGATCAGCGAAAGGCCATTATTAACGAAGCCAAGGCCCAGGCGAAGCTACTTCTGGACGATGCGAATAGAAAGATTGAACACACCATTCGGTCCATCAAGGAATCTCAGGCCGATAAAGCTGCTACCCGTCAGCTAAGAAGCGAGCTGGAGGCACATAAGACTACCATAAAACCCGAAAAGCAGGCTGTGGAGCCACCAAAAGCAATAAAAGTGCTGGAAGGGGAAGTGAAGCCAGGAGATCAGGTGCGGGTGAAAGACAATGGTGCGCTGGCTGAAGTATTGGATATCCGGGGAACCCAGGCATCCATTCTTATTGGAGACCTCCAATCAAAAGTTAAATTGAATCGTTTGGAAAAGATCTCCAATACCTCCTTAAAAAAGGAAAAGAAAGCGGTTGAGAAGCGGATAAGCTATGATACCATGTCCAAAATGGCGGATTTCTCCCCTAATTTGGATATTCGTGGAAAGAGGGGGGAAGAGGTGCTTCCCTTGATCCAAAATTTCATTGACGAGGGATATATGCTTGGTATGAACGATCTCAAGATCATACATGGCAAAGGAGATGGGATTTTAAGAGGATTGACCAGAAACCTGATTAGCAAAATGCCTTCGGTAGCTGGATTTTCCGATGAGCATGCCGATAGAGGAGGGGCAGGTATCACCCTTGTCCAACTTAAAGTATAATATTTGGTATTTTTTACCGTTTGTAGGCTTGCCGGGCCAATAAGGTCCAGTTTTTACCTTTTTTGTGCCAAACGGTCAAAACCCCCAGGTTCACTGGAGCCGGGTCGCTGTTTCGATTGTGAGTTTTTCCGATGAGAAAATGCCTGACCAATGCGATGTTTCCCTTAATGTCGACCGTTTGATTTTCAATATTGAATTCCGTAAAATTCGATTCTCCGGAACTCAATGCAAGGATGTATTCGGACTGGTTTTCGATCAAACCATTCGAGTGCCCGTAGGTCAATTGAGGATCTGTCAGGTTTCTTAACTGAGATTCGTCGGCATTGACCATGGCCTCCTTCAGGTCATTCACCGCCTTTTCTACGGCTACTACTTCTTTACTCTGGGCATACAACGCAGAGAGGGAAAAGAAAAAAACGATAAGCAGATATTTATGCATGGGTTTAGTTGTTTAAGGTAGGGGTTATTCCATTAAAACCAGATCGAACACATAGAAGCCAGCTAAAGCACTTACCCGGGCATTTTGAGGGGCAGGTACATTCCATTCCAGCCGAAGCCGGTTTTGAGTTCTGGTAAAAGATATTTCTCTGTTCGCGGCGGGTTGGATGCCGGAAAGGATGATTTTATCGTAATTTTCACCCTCGAAGGCCCAGTTGCCATTGCTGTCAAATAGCAGGTTGCTGTTTTCGGTGAGGTAGTTTTTTCCGGTATTGTTGGAGATAAATCGGATCTCAAAATCGTTGAAGGTGTCGTTTTGCAGCGTTCCGTCTTTAGAAACGGAGCCTCCATTTCTTACGGTCCAGGTTTCGCTGCCGGAGGTTCCGGCTAGTTCTTCGATTGCTAGCTGTTCGGCTGTCTTCTCCGGTTCGTCGTTTCCGCCTCCATTGCATGCTACCAACCCGACTAAAAACAGTGCTGTCCAGTAAAATTTCAATACTATTTTCATAGACTATTCCTAAAGAAGTAAAATTAATCAATTCCAAAATTAATCAAAGTAATCGTTGCTTTTTATAATCTTCAAGACAGAGGATTTGTTCACAAAAGTCATACTCTCTGGAGTCATTGGATGCAATAAGCAGGCATTTTGATTGTCCGAAATCAGCTACCAGGTTACGATACCATTGGATTCCGTTCTCATCCAGATTGGAAGTAGGTTCATCCAAGAGCACCAGTGGGCTTTGCGAAAAAAAGCATATTCCAAGCTTCAATCGTTGTTTCATCCCGGAAGAAAAGAGGGAAATGGGTTTGTTGACGGCTTTTTTCAGTTGGAGCAATGCTGCTAATTCTTCCATCCGAACCGGGGCATCCAGTGATTTAAAGGAAAAATGAAAGCGAAGAAATTCTTCAAGGGTGAACTCTTCAGGCAGTTCCAGGTAAGGAGCACTGATTACCAAATGTTTGTAAATATTATCCGTTGCTATACTTGATTCCCCAGAAGTGAAGGTCAATTTTCCCTCCGTCAGCGGCATTTGGCCGGAAAGGCATTTGACCAAGGTAGATTTACCAGAACCATTTGCACCGGTGATAGCCAATTTTTCCCCGCTGCAAACCCGAAGGCTTAGGGCCTTAAAAATCCATTCTCTTTGAAATTTTTTCCCTCCCAGGCTAAGGTCTACCGAAAACATGTTATTGAATATATCCTTTCATGACACCCCTTTCGGAGGATCGGATAAAATTCACTATTTCATCCCGTTCCTTGGTTGCGGGGAGATTGATTTCGATCTCTTCCAGTGCCCGGCTGTTGTTCCAGCTATTTAAGAAAAGGTATCGGTAGACTTCCTGAATTTCACTAATCGTTTTCCCTTCAAATCCCCTCCTTCGAAGCCCCAGGGAATTTACACCTGCATAACTCAATGGTTCTCGAGCCGCTTTGGTAAAGGGGGGGACGTCTTTTCGGACCAGCGAACCACCGGATACCATACTGTGCATGCCGATTTTAACGAATTGATGGATGGCACTGCTTCCACCAATAAAGGCCCAGTCATCAATGGTCACATGACCGGCAACTTGTACCGAATTGGCTATGATCACCCGGTCATGTATCAGGCAGTCATGGGCAATGTGAACATAGGCCATCAACAGACATTGTTTTCCGATTTTGGTGGTTTGTTTATCAGCAGTGCCCCGATTGATGGTTACAAATTCCCTGATAGTCGTCTCGTCTCCTATTTCGACCAGCGAATCTTCCCCTTTGAATTTAAGGTCTTGCGGAATGGCCGCGATGACGGCACCTGGGAAAATCCGACAATTCTTTCCAATTCGGGCCCCGGGATAAATGGTCACGTTGGACCCAATCCACGTACCATCCCCGATTTCCACATTGGCATGGATGGAGGAGAACGCTTCGATAGAAACGTTCTCCCCTAGTTGGGCTTTTTTACTTATTTCGGATAATTTATTGATCATGCGTCTTTTCTTACGATACTGGCGGTCATTACGGCTTCACAAACCAGGACGTTTCCAACAAACGCTTCGCCTTTCATTTTTGCGATGCCTCTGCGAATGGGATTGAGCAATTCGCATTTGAAAATTAAGGTATCACCGGGCAGTACCATTTTTCTGAATTTGCAATTTTCGATGCTAAGGAAATAGGTCCAATAATTTTCAGGGTCTTCTACGGTACTCAAAACCAAAATTCCACCAGTCTGTGCCATGGCTTCCACTTGAAGTACGCCTGGCATGACCGGATTATTAGGGAAATGGCCCATAAAGAACGGTTCGTTGATGGTCACGTTTTTTACTCCAGCTACCACCTTGTTGTCCAGGTAGATGATTTTATCCACTAACTGAAAGGGATACCTATGGGGTAAAATGTTGCTAATTTGGTTGATATCGAGAACGGGAGGAGATTTTGGGTCGTAATAAGGGATGTTCATCGGTCCGGCTTTTTCCATGGCTCGCTTTATTTTTTTGGCAAAAGCCACATTAGCTGCATGTCCGGGCCTTGCGGCGAGAATTTGAGCTTTTAGCGGCCTGCCTACTAGGGCCAGGTCCCCAATAACGTCCAGCAGTTTGTGGCGGGCGGGTTCGTTTTTATAACGAAGTTCCACATTATTAAGGATTCCCTCCTTTTTTACTTCCACTTTTTGCTTGTTGAACATTTTGGCAAGATTGGATAATTCCGTCTCTTCTACCACCCGGTCCACTACCACAATGGCATTGTTCAGGTCTCCCCCTTTGATTAAATTGTTGTTGTAAAGCATCTCCAGTTCGTGGAGGAAACAAAACGTCCTGCAGGAAGCGATTTCCTGCCGAAACTGGCCAATGTCTGTGATGGAAGCGTGCTGACTTCCCAGGACCGGGGAATTGTAGTCCACCATGACCGTAACCCGGAAATCATCCAGGGGAAGTGCTGCCATCTCTACTTCTCTGGCACTATCCTTATAATGAATGCTTTCCGGCACCTCAAAAAACCGGCGCAGCGCATTTTGCTCTTCCAGGCCTGCGTCTTCCAAAATGTCAATAAACTGGATGCTACTGCCGTCTAATATGGGAGGTTCCGGTCCGCTCAGTTGGATCAGCACATTGTCTATTTCCATACCAACCAGGGCTGCCAGTACATGTTCTACTGTAAAAACCCTCGAACCGCTTTGCTCCAGGGTGGTGCCTCGCGATACATCCACCACGTTGTCTACATCTGCGTCTATGATTGGCTGCCCCTCCAGGTCCATTCGCTGAAATTTGTATCCGTGATTCGGATTTGCTGGCAAAAAAGTCATGTTGGCTTCTATCCCGGTATGTAAGCCTACCCCGGATATGGTCACCTGCTTTTTTATGGTATGTTGTTTTACTTTCATTAAAATAACTAACTAATAACTGAGATCTGCCGAACGACTGACAAATTTATAGTTTTTTTTCCAGCTCTCTTAATTTGTCCTGAAGTATGGGTAATTTTTTGAATATCGTGTATGATTTTAAGAATGCTTTAATATCAAAGCCAATATAACCAAAAATAGTTTGTCCCGGTTCTGTAATCGACTTCATAACACCGGTGTTGCCTCCGACCGTTGTTCGGTCTGCAAGCTGTATGTGGCCCACAATAGCGCTTTTTCCAGCCAGAACGCAATTTTTTCCCAGGGTAGTAGAGCCGGCTACCCCAGCCTGAGAAGCGATTACCGTATTTTCACCCAGAATGACGTTATGGGCAATCTGAACCTGGTTGTCTATTTTCACTCCTTTGCCAATTCGGGTTGATCCCATTGTGGCACAATCAATGGTCGTATTGGCACCAATGCTCACATGGTCTTCCAGGATTACATTTCCTAACTGTGGAATATTTTTATAGGTCCCGTCTCCTTGTGGGGCAAAACCAAAGCCATCCGAACCAATGACGCTGCCTGCGTGAATTTCGCAATGGTTGCCAATAATTGTCCCGGGATATAATTTTACTCCGGGATAAAACACACAATTATCTCCTATCGTCACCTGGTCTCCTATGTATACTTGAGGATGAATTTTGACATTGGTACCGATGGAGCAGCCCTTACCTATGTAGGAGAAAGCGCCCCGGAAAAAATTTTTGCCAATCGTGCTGCTTTCGTGCATATGGCTAGGCATTTCCGTGCCGATCAGTTCGGATGTTGTTATTTCTTTGTAGGCTTCTAACAGTTTCGTAAAACCGGTGTAGGGATCTTTTACCCGTATGAGGGTCGTTGGTATTTTTTTTTGAGGGGTAAAGTCATTCGAAACAATGATTGCGGAGCATTGGGTAGTATAGAGATATTGCTCGTACTTCAGGTTGGATAAAAACCCGATGCTTCCAACTGTCCCTTCTTGTATTTTTTCAAGGCGGTTGATTTTTATCGAACCATCCCCTTCCACATTTCCATCTAAAAGTTGCGCAATTTGATCGATGGTAAATTCCATGAGGTTTAGTTTGTTTTACCGTAAAGTTAAATCTTTAGCATGACAAGCATAATATTTTTTAACAATTTTACTCATAGCCTTTATGTTTGGCAGATCCGCAGCCAGTGCCACATCCATTACCTCTCCCTTTTTGGTCAGAATATAGATCTTGTCTTCTGCCAGGTATCCATAATTGCTGATTTCTCCTGATGAAAAAAAATACGGCATGTCGCGATCAGAAAGGCCCAGTTTGGATTGCACCCCGGACTTCATTCGGACGTTCTCATCCTCCGTGAATGCCCGGTTTACGAGTTGGATTTTGAATAATTTTCGGGTTAAAAACATGTGGGAAATCTCCCGAAGGACCAGATCTCCGCTGTTTTTCCACAATTTGATAGCCCCCCACACATCATAGTCATCTAATTGGGAAAAATCTTCC
Organism: Cyclobacterium sp.; assembly: GCA_041685605.1. GTDB lineage: Bacteria > Bacteroidota > Bacteroidia > Cytophagales > Cyclobacteriaceae > Cyclobacterium. The sequence goes on from JAWLFL010000079.1 coordinate 12,106, forward strand.
AGCCAATCGGGAATTCCTGCAGCCGACCCAACCGACAGGTCACGTTGAAGAAATTCCAGTAATTCGACCGAACCTGCTAGCTGTTCACCCGAGTACACAAGTTCTTTTGCCCTAAGAATAAGGTTAATGAGCATTTTTTCTGCGCAGACAGTGGTTTTGTGTAGGTAAACCTGCCAGTACATCAGCCTGCGGGCATTTAGAAAATTCTCAATGCTGTAAATTCCCTTTTCTTCTATTACCAGATGATCATCCACTATGGTCATCATTTTTATAATGCGGTCAGCACCGATGGTACCTTCCGAAACACCGGTAAAAAAACAGTCTCGTTGCAGATAGTCCAGACGGTCAATATCTAACTGGCTGGAAACTAATTGGTGAAAGAATTTTCTTTCGTAACTTCCCACAAAAATTGCTTTAGCCAATGAAAGCTGGCCGTGAAATTGCTTGTTTAGCTCATCAAAAAACAAGAGTGATAAGGATTCATGGTGAAATCCTTTCAGAAGGGTGGATTCCAGCGCATGGGAAAATGGCCCGTGTCCAATGTCATGAAGCAGTATGGCAATTTGGGAGGCTTCATACTCCTGCTCGCTGATTTCAATCCCTTTGTTACGTAATTGGTCCAGTGTAATGCTCATCAGATGCATGGCACCTATGGCATGGTGAAATCGGGTATGAAGGGCTCCCGGGTACACCATATCTGTCAAACCTAGCTGTTTGATTCTGCGTAACCTTTGGAAATAGGGATGATCAATAACGGCAAAGATCAGTTCACTGTGGATGTTGATAAACCCGTAAACCGGGTCATTGATTATTTTATGGCTTTTCAATGTCCTGTTCATTAAGACAACGTGCTAAAAGTTAAGTAAACTTAAAAAGAATTAAACCAATTGATATGCAAAACTTCAAAATTTTATGGGCCGATGATGAGATTGATCTCCTGAAACCCCATATTTTATTTTTACAACAAAAAGGCTATGACATAGTCACCGTTAACAGCGGACTGGACGCAGTGGAAAAAGTAGAGGAGGAAAACTACGATCTTATTTTTCTAGATGAGATGATGCCTGGGATGACGGGTTTAGAGGCCTTGCAGCAGATCAAGAGCTTAAAGCCTCAAATTCCGGTAGTAATGATCACCAAGAGTGAGGAGGAGCATATAATGGATGATGCGATCGGTGGAAAAATAGCCGATTACCTTATCAAACCCATTAACCCTAACCAGATTTTGTTGTCGGCAAAAAAAATCCTCCAAAACAAACAGTTGATTAGTGAAAAGACCAACCTTTCTTACCAGCAAGACTTTCGGAATATCAGCATGGCCTATAACGATGCCATTGATCATGAAGAATGGGCGGATATCTATAAGAAGTTGACGTATTGGGAATTGGAAATTGATGAAACGGAAAATAAAAGCATGCAGGAGGTGTTGGAATCCCAAAAGGTGGAAGCCAATGTCAATTTCGCTCGATTTATCAAAGATAATTATCTGGACTGGTTGAATGTACCCAATATAAGCAAACCCGTATTGTCTCATCAGGTGATGAAACAGCACGTGTTTCCTAAATTGGAGGAAGGGAAGCCCTTGTTTTTCATTGTCATCGATAACTTACGACTTGACCAATGGGAAATGATTGAAAATCAATTGCGGGATTACTTTACGGTAAAGGAAGACGAAACCTATTACAGTATTCTACCGACCACCACGGCGTTTTCAAGAAATGCACTTTTTAGTGGCATGATGCCATTGGATATGGCCAAATCTCATCCTGACTTATGGGAGGGGGAGGATACGGATGAAGGTAAGAATAACAAGGAAGCCGAATTTTTGAAAGTAAACCTTAAGAAAAACCGGCTTTCTATTCGCTCTAGCTATCACAAGATCCTGCAAACCAACCAAGGAAAAGCCGTTCTCGATCAGTTTCCGAACTTAATTAAAAATGATCTGAACGTGTTGGTTTATAATTTTGTGGACATGATGTCTCATGCAAGGACCGACATGAAAATGATCCGGGAACTGGCACCTGATGAGTCAGCTTATCGCTCATTGACTACCAGTTGGTTTCAGCATAGCTCCCTGTTTGAGTTGTTCAAAAAAATCAGCCAGGCGGGAGCAGAAGTGGTTGTGACTACCGACCACGGTACCAAGCGGGTTAATAAGCCCTACAAGATCGTTGGCGATCGGAATGTGACGACAAATTTGAGGTACAAACAAGGAAAAAATCTTAATTTTGAATCCGGAAAGGTATTTGAAATCAAAAAACCAGAGGAAGCCCGACTTCCTCAGTTAAATATTTCCTCCAGCTATGTGTTTGCCGTGGAGGACTACTTCTTTGCTTATCCGAATAATTACAACTACTACGTAAACTTTTATAAGGATACGTTTCAACACGGTGGGGTCTCTCTTGAAGAGATGATTATTCCCATCGTTCATTTACAGCCAAAATAGCGATCATTTGGAATCCTGGGAATGCAAACAGTTGGATGAAATTTCAAATTCCGCCGAATTAATCCTAGATTTATGCAGTGATTACACGGTGTGGGTATTCAAGGGGGAGATGGGGGCAGGTAAAACTACCTTGATTAAGGAAATTTGCAACTTGCTGGCGGTAGTAGACCCGGTAAGTAGTCCTACCTTTTCCCTGGTGAATGAATACGAAACCAAAAATGGAGAAATCATCTATCATTTTGACTTTTATAGAATAGAAGACCCTATGGAGGCAGTCGAAATAGGTGTGGAGGAGTATTTCTACAGTGGTAATTACTGTTTTGTAGAGTGGGCAGAAAAAATTCCTGGATTTTTGCCCGATACATTCGCATTGATAGAAATCGAAAAAGGAATGGAAGAAATGAGGCATCTAAGGGTAAAAATCAGCCATCAATGATAACGGGATCAGGATTTTCTGAAATAGCTAAGGAAACGGGAGTGTTTACCCAGGAATCGGTGGCCAGGGTAAAGAAGAAGGGTTCGCAGGTTTTAATAGGAATACCCAGAGAGGTAGCCGACCAGGAAAAAAGGGTGGTACTGACTCCGGAAGCAGTTTCCCTGCTGGTTCAAAACGGGCAACGGGTAAAAGTAGAAACCAATGCTGGCAAACTGGCCAAGTTTTCGGATAAGGATTATTCCGAGGCAGGTGCCTCGGTGGTTTATTCCCCTAAGGAGGTATTTGATGCGGACGTGGTTTTAAAGGTAGAGCCGCCAACGCTCGAAGAAATCGAGTACATGCGTCAGGGCTCCTGTCTGATTTCTGCGCTCCAATTGGGCAAGCAAAAGGCCGCATTTATTCAGGAACTGAATCGAAAAAAGGTCACCGCTGTGGCATTCGAGCATCTGGAGGATAAGGTAGGTGGAATGCCGGTGGTCCGTGCCATGAGTGAGATTGCGGGAAGTACGGTGATGCTCATCGCTGCTGAGTACCTGAGTAGTGTAAGCGAGGGGAAAGGGCTGGTTTTGGGAGGTATAACCGGTGTGCCCCCTACTCAGGTGGTGATCATCGGGGCGGGTACCGTGGCTGAATATGCCGCAAGAGCCGCTTTGGGCCTGGGAGCCAATATCAAAATTTTTGATAACCACATTTATAAGTTGCGCCGGATCAAACAAGTCTTGGGACAACAGGTTTTTACATCCACCATCGATAATTTTGTGCTGGGACAGGCTCTAAGGGAATCGGACGTGGTGATCGGTGCACTTCGGGCGGAAAAAGGTAGACCAAAAGTAGTCGTTTCGGAAGAAATGGTTGCCCAAATGATGGATGGAAGCATTGTTATAGACGTGAGTATTGATCAGGGGGGCTGTATTGCTACCGCAGAAATGACCAATCATAGCGATCCGGTATACGAGAAACACGGGGTAATCCACTATTGTGTACCGAACATTGCCGCCAGGGTTTCCAGAACGGCTTCTTATTCCCTAAGTAATATTTTCACGCCGATTTTACTTCAAATGGCAGATCTTGGAGGTGCCGAAGAAATGATTTTCAATTACAAATGGTTTATGAAAGGGGTCTATACCTACCGGGGCAGCCTCACCAATGCCCATTTGGGGAGAAAGTTTCAAATGGCCCACAAAGAGCTTCAATTGTTATTGGCAGCGAGGTATTAGCACTGACTGTCTTAAGAGAGTAGGTTCTGTCGGAGAAGAAATTCTAATTGGTCATTGGCCTTGAGCAAACTATCGGTAAGCTGTTTGTTTTCCCGTCTCAGGGAGTAAACCTCAAACGCATTTTTCACCACGGTACGCAAATAATCCTCTTCCCAGGGTTTGGTCAGGTAATGGTAGACTTTACCTTTATTGATGGCATCGATAACGGCCTGAATATCGGTGTAGCCAGTGAGTAAAATCCGCATGGGATCGGGGTGCATGGGAATGATGGATTCCAAAAAATCCACCCCGTTTTCTTTAGGCATGCGTTGGTCGGTAATAATAACATCAATGTCCTGCTGTAATAAAATATCCCTCCCCTCATCAGCTGATTCTGCCAGATAGATCTTATAATCCCTCCTAAAAGTAGCCTTAAATGCCTTAAGGTTATTTACCTCGTCATCCACATATAGTATCGTGATCTTGTCTTTTTCCATGCCTTAAATATCGTAATTGCCCTGAAATTTGAAAAGAATAAAAATTTGATTTCTAATTTTAAATAAAATAACGGTCTTTTTCAAATATTATTCATTAGTTTAATCGTAATTTATAAAATAAAC
>JAWLFL010000323.1:0-4068 GCA_041685605.1 Cyclobacterium sp.
TCTACCATTGCGGTGAATATAAGCCTGCTCCGAGGTAGGAAGCTGATAGTGCACCACCTGCCTTATTTCGGGAATATCCAGACCCCTTGAAGCCAAATCGGTTGCAATTAGTAAGTTCTGGCTACCATTCCGGAAACGTATGAGGTTTTTCTCCCGGTCTATCTGTTCTATGCCACCGTGCAGCAGGGCATGAGCGAAGTTGTTTTCGGTAAGCAACTGGCTGATCCGGTTCACCGCCTCCCGGTGATTGCAAAAAACCAGGGTACTTTCGCCAGCCAGATCCGCTAGCAAGCGGAGGAGTGTGTCCGCCTTTTCTACGCTGGAGGTTCTCACCAGTTTCAGCTCCAAACTGTCGGAAGATGTGCCTTTCAGGAAATCCAATGTCTCCCATTCCCTGGCTGGAAGCATTTCGGGCAAGGGATGCAGCCGCGTGGCGGAGGTTAAATAAAACCAAGGTTCCCCTTTTATTTTTTCGAACAGCATGTTCAATTGTTCGTGAAAGCCCAGTTGAAGGGACTTGTCAAATTCGTCCAGGATAATAAGGGAAAAATCATCGGGCTCGATGTTTCCGCTGAGGACATGATCGGAGAGCCTTCCGGGGGTTCCCAGCACCAGACCGGGATTGTCTTTCAGCCGATTGGTCTCCACCTTCATCTCGTGACCACCATAACAGGTGCAGGAAGAAATACCCGTTTTTAGTGATTTGAAAACTTGGTCAATCTGCACGGCAAGTTCCCTTGAGGGAACTACGATCAATGCCCTTTTGGTGGGGCCTTCTTCCTGCAGTTGTTGAACGAGGGGGATGAGGTACGCCAGCGTTTTGCCGGAACCCGTCGGGGCGAGTAGGATCATTTCCTTGCATGAAGCTGCCTTTTGGAAAAAAGCAAGCTGCATTTCGTTAAATGCGTCGAATGGTAGATTTTCAAGAAGGGGTTGATAGTCAGAATGGTTTGCTGCAGTCATTTGGCAAAGGTACGGATTGCGTTTTCGGAAACCGCATCCAGAGCAAAATACAACAAGAATCCAGTTTAAAGTAGCCTGCGCCGGGCTGACCCGTTAAATAGTGAATAAAAAAAAGGCACCCCATCAGTAATGAAAGGGTGCCTAGGCGGTAGCGTTTGGATAAAATTATTAATTTCTTGTAAGAATTTTAAATTGATCCATCACTTTATAGGTAGCCCTGGTAAGGTCAATGTGGATGTTTGGAGAGGCATAATCAAAATACGCTGAAGTGTATCCCTGCCAGATCGTATTGCCCTTTTTGTGATCGATGACCAATACTACCAACATGCCATCATTCTGCGTATATTTTACAGCATTGTAATTTTCTCCTCTTTTTTGGCGCTCAAGGCTGTCCAGGACGGATTCTTCGACCAATTCGATGCCTTGCTTTTTTAACCAATAATCAAAATTGGGCTGATTGTAGCCCCTGTATCGCACTTCACTCATGTAAAGCTTATGGATGATCAGCAAATCAGGATTATTCTCTTTTTGCCGGAAGCCTTGTGAACCAAGACGGGAACTAATGGATTTTTCAATAATACCGGTGAAATCGGCATCGTTTTTTCCTTCCTCTTCCACAAAGCCAAAGGTCTTGTATTTTTTAAAGGCTCCTCTGTAATTATAATCGTATTCGGCAATAAAATCTTTTTGAGACAAGCAAGCTGAATTAAGGATCAGCAAAACAAAGATGAAGTAGTTAAAATTTTTCATACAATTTTGTTTTGAATGTGTTGGTGAAATAGCTTGAGATAGAAACTGTAGTAACAAAATGCTATTCATTTCAGAATACAATTTTGTCAACACTGATTAAACCTCATAATAGAAAATTTGTTTGCTTGGTCAATGCTGAAATTGATTTTAATGTTAACGATTTTCAAAAGGAATTCCAAAAAATTCCTATGGAAATGAAAAAACTTATCTTACTGAGGCTAAGAGAGATAGCTTTAGTTGAGAAATGAAAGGGGTAATAACGTTTCAACGCATAAAAAAGGCAATCAAAAATGATTGCCTGTGGATAAATTCCGTAAACCAATGGAAAGTGGAGTGGCTACTGCGTTTGGCCGTTTTCGATATAATTTCCCAATTCCAGGTATCGTTGATACTTTTTTTGATATACGTCACGGTATTCTGCTCTGGGATGATATACCTTATCAAAACCATTACCCATTTTGGCAATCGCATTCGTCACGTTGTCATACAGCCCTGCTGCCGTAGCGGCATAGATGGCTGCTCCCAAAGCTGGGGCCTGTTCGGATTTGGCTACCTTTATGGGCATGTTCAATACATCTGCCATGGTTTGCATGACCAGCGGTGATTTTTTGGCAACGCCTCCCAATCCGATCACTTGCTGAATGGGAACGCCCTCTTCTCTGAATCGCTCAATGATTCGTTTAGATCCAAAACAAATGGATTCTACCAAGGCCAAAAATATACTGCCTGCATGGGTGCCCATATCCAGTTCAGAAAGCACTCCTTTCAGATTTTGGTTGGCATCGGGTGTTCGGCGGCCATTGATCCAGTCCAGTGCCATGACCTGGCTGGAGTCCGGAGAAAGTAAGGCTGCCTGATTGGATAGGGTTTGTATTAAATTGGTTTCCAACGTTCGGCTTATCTCGGCATAAGTGGCTTCATCCAGGCCGGATTCAGAAAGGGTATCCAGGACTGGTTTTTGAATTAATTGAACAAACCATGCCAGCACATCTCCAAACCCCGACTGACCTGCTTCCAGCCCAATTTTTCCGGAAATAACCGATCCGTCTACTTGCCCGCAGATACCTTTTACGGTTTTATTTTCCAAAGAGGCCGCTGAGGAGACCATAATGTCGCAGGTGGATGTCCCCATCACTTTTACCAGTGTCCCCTCCGCTACTTCTCCGCCCACGGCCCCGGCATGTGCATCAAAGGTGCCTACTGCCACGGTGGTTCCGGGTTCCAGCTCCAATCTATCTGCCCAGGATTCGGAAAGGTATCCTGCTATCGTATCCGATGTATAGGTGTTTTTGTAGAGATTATTTTTCAAGGTTGCCAATCGGGGATCCAGCTGTTCTAAAAAGTCAGAATCCGGAAGCCCGCCCCAGCTCTCATGCCATAGCGCTTTGTGACCTGCAGCACAGCGGCTTCTTTTAAAGCCAGGAAGGTCCTTTCCCCCGATAAGTTCGTACGTAAGGTAGTCGCAATGCTCCATCCACGAATGAGCGGCCGCGGCCACTTCCCGGTCTTCCCGGATAGTGTGAAGAATCTTTGCCCAAAACCATTCCGATGAATAAATCCCTCCTTCGTACTTGGTAAAGTCTTCCCCTCCCCAGGATCTGGCCAGCACATTGATTTCATCCGCTTCTGCCACCGCCGTGTGGTCTTTCCATAAAATCATCTGGGCATTGGGATTTTCCTTGAATTTTTGCGACAAAGCTAAGGCTTTTCCCTGCTCATCTACCGGAAGTGGGGAAGAACCGGTGGTATCTACACAGATCCCCTTGACCGCTGTCTTGGGGACGCCGCTGTTTCCCATAATGGCTCGAATGGTATGCTCCAAGCCCTCCAAATGATCTAAAGGATGCTGTCGGAATTGATTTTTGCCAGGGTTGCAATACCTTCCTTCCTTCCACCTGGGATAGGCAAAAACTTCGCTGGCCACCGTTTTCCCGTCTGCTGCATTCACCAAGACAGACCTGACGGAGTCAGTTCCAAAATCAACTCCTAATACGTATTTATCCATGTGTTCTTTATTTTGGGTTGATAAAAAATCCACCTTTCAAGATGGCTTTCTATTGGTAAAAATATACCCAAATATTGAAAAATGACCCATTCCTGACTTAAAAATAGCAGAATGACTTAGTAAAGATCCGATTCGGAAGGGTCTTCCTGATGCCAGGTCTGTACTTCCAATATGGAATCGTTTTCGGTTTTTATTGCCATTTGGTATTCGTATTTGATTGATTTTAAGGTATCTCCATCCAAAGCGGAGAAAGTAGTCCAAACCAGCGTCCAGTCCCCTTTCAAAATTCCCCGGTTTACCCGAATGCTTTTAAGAATCGGGTCACTAAAGGACAGGTGGCTCATTTTTTT